>JBBSCN010000134.1:0-8993 GCA_038250265.1 Cytophagales bacterium
CAAAAATAGTCGGTGGTGGTTGTGACGGCTGCGAACTTATGTATATCGGTATGCCGACAGTAATCCATTCATCCGACACAAGCAGCGGCTGGTATGAAAAAGGGCAACGACTTTTGGTGGCCGGTAGAGTTTACAAATCCGATGGCAAGACGCCTGCGCCAACTGTTATCATTTACTATTGGCAAACCAACAATGATGGGTATTATTCCCCAACTCATGGAATGGACGAAAAAGCCAAAAGGCACGGACACATTCGTGGTTGGGTAAAAACAGACGAAAGTGGAAAATATTCTATTTACACGATACGACCTGCGCCCTATCCAAATGACGTGTTGCCTGCACACATTCATTTGTCAATAAAAGAACCTGATGTAGAAACCGAATACTATACAGACGATATCAATTTTGATGATGATAAATTACTAACCCCAGATTTTAAAAAATATCCAGAAGAAAATCGTGGAGGAAGTGGTGTGGTTAGAGTCTCGTTGAAAGGCGACATTCAATCTCTGCCTGGGTTGATTTCCGTTTGAAATCTGTACCCAACACATGATCTCGCAGAGTATTGGTGACACTTTGGCTAACCACTGGCTCAGCCGATGGATTCTCCCCCAACCGTGGTGGCTATGTGTATCGATAAATCCGGGAGAGAGGACGAGCCCGTTCGCATCCACTTCTACTTTTCCAATAGCTTTTGACAGATTGCCCACGGACGCAATGGTATCGGCTTTAATCCCCACATCGGTTACAACACCCGCGTTCCCAGCGCCATCGTAAACAGTCGCTCCACGAATAACCAGATCAAATTCTTGCTTTTTGCAGGAAACAAAAAGAATCACTGATAAAAGGAAGGAGGTGGTGAATTTATTCATAAACTTAGCAGGGGTTGCCAATCATTGGAATAGAAATGTATTGATTTTCCCAACCTTGATCAAGCGAAACTATTTTGTAATTTTAGACGACAAACTACTTACGCCATGCTTTCGTCCAATTACTTGAAATCAAATCCGAACCTGAATATCTTCCTACCCATTTTTTACATGGTATGGAGCGATGCCGTGCTGACGCCCAGCGAAATCAAAACCATTAAAGACTTAGTAGAAAAGCAAGGGTGGCTCACACAAGAAGAAAAACAATTTTTGCTTGCGCAGATTAATCCCACCATTCCCCCTACACCCGATGAATATCGAAACTGGCTAGCCGAAATCAGAAAAGCCTTGGACACCATCCCTACTTCATCCAATCCCAAATTAGTAGATATCGGTATTGCCATTGCCCAACGTCATTCTACAATACTGCTAAATGGAGAACTATCCCAAGCCAGAGAATCACTCGCCAGCATTGATGAAACATTGGGTCTTATTCACGGAGAGGTAGTGTATCAATTTTATCCGGAGAAGCGCAAAACCATCACGGAAAAACAAAGCACACAATCTACGTTTGATGTCGATACGTTGGCAAAAATATTGGAGGGCAACCAATCGGAAATTATCAAGAAAGTAAAAGCCGTTATCTCCGACCCTGAATTCCAGTATTTGGACACCGATAATCTGTCCGCTTACCGCGAAAAGGTTTGGCAGTGGTGTCAACAATTGGCAGATCAGGGTTTTGGTGCGATGGCCTATCCGAAAGAGTACGGTGGGCAAGCCGACATGGAAAAATATTTTACCATTATGGAAACACTCAGCTACCATGATTTAAGTTTGGTAATAAAGTTTGGTGTGCAATTCGGATTGTTTGGGATGAGTGTCTACTTTTTAGGCACAGAAAAACATCATAAAAAGTATTTACAACAAATTGGAACGCTTGATTTGCCAGGTTGCTTTGCCATGACGGAGACAGGGCATGGCTCGAACGTAAAAGGAATTGAAACCACCGCTACTTACGATCACGCCAAAAAAAGTCTGGTCATCCACACACCTAATGAACAGGCCAAGAAAGAATACATTGGCAACGCTGCGCTGCATGGACAAATGGCCACCACGTTTGTAAAATTAATTATCGATGGAAAAGATTATGGCGTCAGTGCCGTGCTCGTTCCTATCCGCGACAAGAGTGGAAAGACTTTAGCCGGCATCACCATTGAAGATTGCGGCCGCAAGATGGGTTTGAATGGAGTTGACAACGGAAAAATTCATTATAACAATGTGAGCGTCCCCGTTGAAAATCTGTTGGATCGATTTGCTAGCATCAGTGCAGATGGAAAATTTGAAAGCCCGATTGCAAGCGACAACCGTAGGTTTTTCACGATGCTAGGTACATTGGTGGGTGGACGTATTGGAATTCCCCGCTCTGGTTTGAGTGCTTCTAAATCTGGTTTGACGATTGCCATTCGCTATGGCGATCAACGAAGGCAATTTGGGCCGGAAGGAGGAAGTGAAATCCCTATCTTAAATTACCGAACCCATCAACGTAGGTTGATGCCATTATTGGCAAATGCATACGCGCTTCACTTCTCGCTACAATATCTTACGCATCGGTTTATCAACAGAAAAGAAGAAGATATGCAAGAAATTGAAGCCCTTGCCGCAGGAATGAAATCATTTGCTACATGGAACACGACCGCTACTTTGCAAGAATGCCGAGAGTGTTGTGGTGGAAAAGGGTTTTTATCTGAAAATAGAATTGAGCGGTTGAAAAATGACTCGGACATCTACACCACGTTTGAAGGTGACAATACCGTAATGTTACAACTGGTAGCCAAAAGCCGGTTGACGGAATTCAAACAAGAATTTAGCAATATGGGTATGTTTGGCATTCTAAATTTTGTGGCCGAGCAAGCTTCGTCATCGTTAACAGAGCTCAATCCATTCTTCACTCGCAATACGGATGAAGAACATCTTCTCGATTTCGAATTTCAGTTGGAAGCTTTCAAACACCGAGAGCGCGATATCTTAGTATCAGCCGCGCAGCGATTGAAAAAACACATCAGCAGCGGCATGGATTCTTTTGACGCCTTCAATGTCAGTCAGCATCATCTCGTGCAAGTAGGCTTAGCACACATCGAGCGGGTGATACTTGAAAAATTTATTGAGCAAGTAAATCAAACAAAAGATGCTGGTTGCAAAGCGGTATTAAAAAAACTCTGTCAGCTATTCGCGCTATCGCAAATTGAAAAGAACAAGGGCTGGTATTTAGAGAGCGGCTACATGGAAGGCGCAAAAACAAAGGCCGTCCGGAAACTCGTCAACCAACTATGTTGGGATGTGCGCCAAGAAGCGGTGCCGCTGTGCGATGCTTTCAAAATACCAGAGAGTTGCTTGGCTGCGCCAATTGCAATAAAAAAGTCTTGACCATCATTCGATTGATTCGCCTGATTACCGTGATTTGAAAAAAAATTAGCTTTGCTTGATTAACCTGATCACCATGATCAGAAATAAAATTCTACTTTGAATCCGGCTTAAGAATTTTGTTATTGTGAACCGTCTTAAACTCTAAACTTCTCGCTCCAAAGTTTATCAATAACCCTACTCCATTTTATACGCTTCAAGGTAATTCATTGCTTGAGCTAAATGTACGTCTTCCATTTTAATCATGGCTTTTAACTCGACCATGATAAGATTCTCTACAAAGAAATCTACACGCCTCTTTCCAATTTGTTGTTCTCTATAAAATATCGGCATCTCCATTTCTCGAAGAAAATGCAATCCTTGAAGCTGCATCTCAATTTCCAACGCACGTTGATAAATCACCTCTTGAAACCCGCTGCCAAGAAATCTATGAACGGTCATTGCACAACCGATAATCGCCTTAGTAATATCCTCATGCTTCATCTTTTGAATCGATACCTATGCGATACTATTTCAAATCGCAAACAAAATCATAATCAAGGTAATCAAGACAATCCTAAAAATTAAGGTACAGACAATTTACTCCAACGGTATGTCTCCGGGCTTCTCTCCCACCACTTCTACTTTGGGTGGTAGCAACTTGTACATTACTGGCGTCACCAATCGCGAAAGCAAAGTTGAGCTGATCAAGCCCCCAATGATTACCAATGCGAGCGGAGAATATAACGGATTTCCTTCAATGGCTAGGGGTATCAATCCACCAATTGCCGTGAGCGAAGTCAACACAATTGGCACGAAGCGAATCTCCCCTGCTTTTTCAATAGCTTCGTTCAATTCAACACCACGCTCGCGAAGTTGATGGGTAAAGTCAACTAATAAAATCGAGTTCTTCACCTCTATTCCTGCCAGTGCAATCAGACCAACTACTGCCACAAATGACAAAGGGTTGCCCGTAAGGAATAACATGGTGACCGCGCCTATCACACCTAATGGAATTACCGACAACACAATCAATGTGCTTTTAAAATTTCCAAACTCTAAAACTAATACCGCAATGAAACCGAAAACGGTTATCAAAATAATAGTGGTCAACCCACCAAACGATTCTTGCTTATTCTCCACTTCGCCCGCGGCTTTATAATAGTAGCCAGATGGAAATGCAAAGGCATCTAATTTCTTAATTACTTCGTTCGTTACCGCCTCGTAAAGAAATCCACTTTTTACATAGGAAGTAACGGTAGCATAGCGCGCCTTGTTATAGTGGCGGATCAGATTCGGGCCTGTCTCAAATTCTACCGTAGCCAACTGCCTGAGCGGGATTGCCTGACCTGTGATCGAATTTACCTGTAGCGTATTGAATACATCAAAGCCCGCAAAGTCCTTTTTCGGCAGGGTCACGTTAATGTTGATCTCATCTTCTCCTTCGCCCGGGGTAAACTTCCCCACATTTAGCCCGGCAATCCCTAACCGAATGACGCGATCAATATCACTGATTTGTACACCCAACTGCCCTGCCTTCTCTTTATTGATCTTCACTCTCAAATCAGTCTGCTGGTTTGCCAAGGGGTTATTCACATAAATGGTACCCGGGGTTTTTTCTATGATCTCTTCAATTTTCATTGAGATCGAGCGAAGCGTATCCAAGTTCTCACCGAAAATGCGCATGGCTATTGGTGCCTCAAGTGGTGGCCCCTGCTCAAAATCCTTCACTTCAATTTTTGCATTGGGGTAAGAGTAAAATTTTTCGCGGAGCTTATCAATCAATTTTGTCTTCCCCTCAGTCGAAATTTCTTTTAGCTGAACAAAGAATTGAGCAAAATTACTTGACTGATTTCGTTGAATTACATTGTAGTAAATACGTGGATTACCCTTGCCCACGTTGGTGGTGATGTAATTGATTTGCTTCTCTTTCTTAAGTTCCTGTTCTACATACCGTGCAATTTTATCCGTCTCGTCAATACTGGTGCTATTAGGCGTCTCGATGTTTATGAGAAACTGCGGTTTTTCAGATCTTGGAAATAAACTAAAACCAACTACTTTAAATAATGCCAAACTACCGATGAATAAAATCAATGTAATGCCTAATGTTGCCCATGTGTGGCGAAGCGACCAATGTAACGCTTTGGTGTAGGTACCACTGATGACTTTTTTCAAGGCGCGCAGGAAAATATTTCCCTCCGGAGATGCGTGTGTTTTTAAAATACGACTCGCTAAAAACGGAACGATGGTTAAAGAAACAAACAGAGAGGCCAACACAGTAAGTATCACCGCCATCGGTAGACTTCGAACAAATTGTCCAGCCGTTTCAGGTAAAAATACCAAGGGCAAAAAAGCTAAAATTAAAGTAGCTGTGCAGCCTAACACGGCTAAGCCAATTTGCTTAGTAGCCTCAATAGAAGCTTCCTTTTTTGATTTGCCCGCGCGCAAATAGCGCTCTATGTTTTCAATTACAACTATCGAATCATCCACCAGGATACCGAGTGCTACAATCAATCCGACAATGCTCAACTGATTAATTGTGAAGCCGAACAAATCAAGCAAGAATAACCCAGTGAAAATGGATAACGGTATAGAAATCATAACCACAATAGCTGCCCGGATACCTAACGGCAATAAGGTAATTGATACTAAAAGAATGGCTATCAAAAAATCTTTTGCAAAACGTGTGAGTCTTTTTTGTACACTCTTCGCCTGATCAAAATTCTTAACCATTTTGATATGAGCAGGTAGTTCTTTCTCAAATTTTTCCAACACGGGTGTCACTTCATCATTCACCCTAAAAATATTCTGGCCGTTCTTCTGGCTGGCATTCAACAAAATAGCACGGTATCCATTTAATCGAACAATGTGGGTTTGATTTTCATACGTACTTTGAACATCTGCAACATCTTTCAGGTAAACGATTTTACCGTTTACCGAATACACAATGGTATTTTTAACCTCCTCAACACTTTTGTACTCACCGCTGGTTTTGACATTGAACGTGCGGGTGTTCATTTGAATTCTCCCACCAGGAATATTTACGTTCTCACTTTGCAAAGCTCCCAATACCGCGTTAACCGGGATTTTATTCTGTGCCATCTTTTCGATATTAAGTGACACGCGCACTTGCTCTTCTGGAGACCCAGAAATTTCGATTCGCTTTAAGCTCTTTATTTTCTCTAATTGGTCTTCTAATATCTCGGCTTTGTCATGCAGCTCTCGAAAAGAAGCTGTTTCAGAAATAAAGGCTAACTGTAGAATACTCACGTCTGTGGAAGAAAAACGCTGTAGTGTGATGGAATAAATATCCTGCGGCAGTTCCTGTCGCAAAGAGTTTACCTCCCGAACGATCTCCTGATACTTCTCGTCTATATCTGATTCGAATTTGTAATCGACACGAAAAACCGCCAATCCATCATTCACGTTGGAGGTCAGTCTTTTTATATTATCCAGTTCATTAATTCTTTTTTCAATCGGATCAACCACCAACTTCTCCATATCCTCGGGGCTGGTGCCGGGGTATACGACCACAATGGAATAACTGGGCGATTCCGATTCAGGGTCCTCACCTCTTGGCATGTTGATCAGAGAGTTTAATCCCATTGCCAACATGAGCGCAAAAATGATAAGCGTAAACTGATAGTTCTTTACTGAAAATTCGGCTATGCGCATAACGAATTATTTTTGAACAATAATAACTATCGAATTTTCAGTAAGGAAAGCCGAACCAGCAACAATGACTTGGTCAATGGTTTCTAGGCCTGCCGAAATAAATGCCCGTTGATTTTCCAAATACGCCACGGCCACTTTTACTTTCCTCACAGACTTGTTATCAGGTTGAACAACAAAAACGTAGGCGTCTTTTCCTTGCCCTTCTACAATGGCTTCAATAGGCACACTCCTCAAAGACTGCACGGTTGATGGCAGGATTTTTACTTTTGCAAAAAGCCCGGAAGCTAATTTTTTATTTGTTGGATTGATTTTTACTTCCGCTTGATACAAGCCAGTCGCTAACTCGGCTCCTTCATTCACCGAATTCAGCCTACCTTGCAACTCCACATTTGGATAAGCGTCTGTTGTGATGGTTACAGAATCACCGGGTTTTACACGCACCCAATCTATATCTGGCAAGCCTACCTTTACAATCCAATTGCTTTGTGCCGATGTATTGACTACCAAAATAGGAGACCCCACCGATGCCAACTCACCTTCATTAGCAAATTTTTTGATCACGCTGCCAGAAGCCAGTGCGTGAATGGTTGAAAATTGACGGTTGAATGAAGCAATACGGAAACCTTCCTGCGCAACATTATTAGCAGTCTGCAGATTTTGGAATTGCTCTAGTGTAGCGGCTGAATCTTTCAACAAACGTTGACCGCGTTCAAGATCACGTTTCGTTTTTTCTAAATTATTCTTTGCCTGACTTACCTGAGCGTCAATCTCTGTTAAATCAAGAGACGCCAGCAACTGTCCTTTACTAATAGCATCGCCCTCTTTCACAAAAATTTTCGTGATGATACCGGGTACTTTAAACGATAGTCTGGATTCTGTTTCGGTACTGATCAGGCCCGAACTAATGATCGGCAAACTGTGTGTGCCCATTTCTACAGTAGCAAGTTTTACCGCCACTGCTGAATCATCAATTAATGGCGTAGAGGAATTTTGTTTTTCTTCTTTTTTACAAGCAATAGCAGAAAGGCCAATGCAAAGAATAAGAAGTGATTTGGATAACCTGTTCATATCTAACTTTTTATATTATAAAGAAGCAATTACTTTTTGAAGAGCCGCTTCCTTGCGCAACAGCTCGTAATGATTGATGGATTGTGTTAAACGAGATATAGTTAATTTATTTTGAGCATCCAAGTACTCCAAAAGAATCGCCTGGCCTTCCGCATACTTTGATTGAATGATCTGAAAAGATCGCTCAGTACTCTTTACCCCGCTCTGAGCAGCTCGCAAAGCTGTCTTGGCGCTTTCTAATTCATAGTGTGCCTGAATTACTTGCAACTCAATTTGCTTTTTTAGTTGATCCATTCTGTTTTCCATCACTTGTTGATCAATTCGCGCTTGTTGAATCCGTGTTTTCTTTTCTCCTCCTTTGAAAAGATCCCACGTAAGCCCAAACTGGACAAGGTAGTATTGCTGTGGATTGTCAAACTTATATTCAAATCCCTGATAGCCAATATCACCCACCGCATTTACCTTCGGCCAAAAGAAACTTCCTTTTTGCAATCCCAGAAGTTGTTCGTTGGCGCGAATGCCGCCTCCGAGTTGTTTCACTTCTTGCCGTTGCAATAGTGCCTGCGAGGTGAGCTCCTTAATTGTTTTGCCCGCGCCAGTATCTGACAACATGATGGCGGTATCTTCCAAGATTTCTTGACCCAACTCTCGGTTCAATAAGAAATTGAAATAGGACCTTGCCACTTGACTATTTTTTTCGGTCTCCGCAATCTGCTGATCGGTTTTGCTCAATTCATATTCTGCATTCAACACTACCTCTTTGGTAGCCTTGGCATTGGCAACTAATTTTTGGTTTACCTTCAACAGTTCATTGAGCAAGGCCTTTGTCTTTCTTAAGATTGCCAACCCGTCTCCACTTTGTAGATATTGAAAATATGCGGAGGCAATGTTAAATTTTAATTCGTTTTCATACGCCTTTTTTTGCGCCTGTTGTACAGTTGTCAATTCTTTTTGAGCTTTATAAGCAAAATAGATATCGGG
>JBBSCN010000135.1:0-8977 GCA_038250265.1 Cytophagales bacterium
CAAATTGGCACGAAGCGAAAGCTCGGTCGTTTGGTTTTGGGTAAAGGGTGCGGTCAAACGGGCGTTTCGCGTAAGCCAGCCATTTTGAGCTGCATTGGCTGCAACGCTGGGGTCTTGGTCTCCAAAAATAAAGCCTAAGCCGGGCGAACGCCAGTTTTCATCTAGCCCAAAAAGTTTGGGGGTTTGGGTAAACCCGGGCAATAGTGTACCATCGTTTACTGTATAAGTACCATTGATATTTCTCAACGACATGATAAGTCTCAGCAATGATTTTACGGCCTTTAGATCGGGGGGCCTTCGCACGGTATCTAGCTTCAGCGGTTTATTTTTATCGGGTGGCAGAGGTGGTGGACGAGGGGAATTGATACTTTTCAAGAAGCCAATCTTATTGTAGAATCGAACCATGTCTATCTTACCCGTTATCGCTTGCGTACGGGTATTTTGAATGATGTTGCCCAGTTGTTTTCTCACATCTTTTTCTAAAGGGCCTGCCCTCCAATTGTATCCGGTGGTATATCTATAATCGGCACCAATCCAATTGGTGAGCGGAAACTTATCAAAAGGAAGCGTATAATTCGCTGTCATATTTTGATCGAAGAGTTTCACCCTACCAAACTTCTTCAAATTATTGATAACCACATTCAACGAATCTCGATTGCTGAGATCACCATCGGGTTCATCAATGATGGCATTTGCAGTAGCATTATAATCTAATGTCAACGCCTTGGTCAAACTCCATCTGGCATTGTAGAACCGATTGAACACAAAAAACTTTTGATAATTGGGTTTGTTCTGTAACGCGTTAGGATCACGAATTGAGTTTCGATAAGTGAGTTCATTGTAAGATCGATCCAACTCACCCCTCACCGAAATCGAAGTTGGCAGGGGATTAAAATTAAAGTCTTTTATAAACTGTAAGTGTTTAGAAGAAAAAATCTTCGCTTCTTTAAACGGTTCAAATCCTTTGAACTTTGGTGCGTACTGCCATGCCACTGCTCCTTTAATATTTCGCCT
The DNA here is from genome assembly GCA_038250265.1 of Cytophagales bacterium. Classification (GTDB taxonomy): domain Bacteria; phylum Bacteroidota; class Bacteroidia; order Cytophagales; family Cyclobacteriaceae; genus ELB16-189. The sequence continues at coordinate 1,015 of JBBSCN010000135.1, forward strand.
GGTGTCTGTAAGTAGATTGAAATTCGTATGCAATTGCTCGCTGTATGCGTAGGTGAAGGCAAAGTTTTCAATGTCGTACAAATGCGTCTTCGCATCTTTCTTCACTTTTACTTTTCGAACGTTGGTAAAATTAAGACTTCGCCTAGTGGTCCGGTCTTGAATCAAATTGATATAGGCATTTCGTTCCGCATTTGTTTCAAACGACTTCAGCGCGGCTGCTAGGCGTACATCTGGATTGGCCGGATCAAAATTTGGGCTCAATATGCTCGACTCATAACTAAAGAACATCGGTATCTTTAATCCCAGCGAAGTTGGCAAAAGTTTGTCCACGTTGATACTTCCAGAAATATCAAACGCGTTGGTTTCGCCACGCGCGCGCTCGGCAATTTTTGATTGCACGCCTCCGTAGCCAAAGCCAATGTGGCGATAGGAGCCCGTAATGTTTCCTAGATCTGCCAGTTTTGCATTTACCACCACGTTGGCAGCAATACCAGCAGTGCGGTCAAATTCGGTAAGGCGCAACTCATTGGCCCACAAACAAACACTTAGCGCCTTCGCATCTTCGCTACGGGGGTTTCTCACGCCTATCATCATCAACTTTACCTGCGCTAAGTCTGGCCTGCCCAACACCCGGATGATATGCTTGCCCACTTGTCGGCCTCCGCTTTGAGGATACGGAATACCCAGCGAAAAATTCTCCCGGTCGCGGGCGACTTTTAGTGCATACAATTCATTCAAATCCAAATCAAGCTGATTTTGCTCTGGCCAAACATCCTCCACCGATCGCGTGTTGGGCGGTGTGATCTTTAAGGGCAATTCTATTTCATAGTAGTTTTGATCGAAATCAGTGCCGAGGCGAATAAACGCCCTCAGTTGGTTATCGTTTGCTATCAGATTTTGATCATTGGCGCTGAGAAACATTTTGATGCGGCCGTAGTTAAAAAAATCAAGCGAGACATTTTTAAAAATCGCGCGCGCATCACCATCTGCCAGTTCGGATACGCACATTTGAACAGCTTGCTCATTCAATCTTCGCTGTTGAACAGAGGTTACATCTCTGTCGCGTCTCAACGGCTCCACATAACCAGGTTTTTTGTCATCTGGCTGGCCATTGTCTTCAATGTTTACAGCTGATACCGTAAAGTTATCTAGGTTAGGTTCAGAAACAGGTGAGAGACCTGGCCCTTCTAAGTTCTCGGTGTAACGTCTCCACCGATTGCCTATCATCCGAAAATTCGCGAAACGAAGAACTACTGGGTCAGCAAAACCCGTCACCATCATTCGCGCATAGCGAATGGACTTAAACCCATTGATGTCTCCCTTTTTTGAATCGAAACTTCGGATAGGCACGCGAAACAAATACCATGACACTTCACCGTTGTACTCTTTCGGGGTGATCTTATCGACAATAAATTTGTTGCCCACCGCCAACTGACCGGGGCCGGGCAGATCAATGTTGTAGGAGTAATATTCTTCCAGATCACTGAGTGTGTTGTCTTGATTTAAATCTTCATTGTCAGGCAGTGGGCTGCCAGATTGCGCAAAGGATTGACCGCTGGTAATAATGGGTGAATTGCCATCGGGGCCGTTAATATTTTTATACCGTTCCAAAATTTTGGCATCACGCTGATCATAGTCTTCACCCAAAAAATATTTGAAATCATCTGACGATGGGTCGGGTAGGCCATTGGTCGCTGCAAAATCTGGCTTCAACTTCTCCCCTTCATTACTCAATCCATCATATCCTACATCTTGGTTGGCGCGAGAAGTGGGGCTGGCGTCAAACGCATTATTTAAATATTGCAAATTGGTCACTCTGCCCCAAGCAGTTTCTGTAACACCCGTGTTAGAGCCATCTCTAGATAAACCATTTTCAAAACCGTGTTTTCCATCGCGTGTTACATCTTCTGAGATGCTTCCAAGTTGCAACATCATTTTGCCTCCGGTAGTATTGGGTTTGGCATTGGCATTGTCTGAGATAATATTTCCATTTGGCGAATTGATAAACGGATCCATCAACCAAAATTCCACATACTCTACATTGGCTTTGTCAAAATCTACCTCATTGCGGATGGCAGTAGTAATACCCGCCCAATTGGATCTACCAGAAAGATCAAAGGAAGGATTGTAATTATAGGGGCCACGCTCTGTTGGAAAATAAGCCACATCCAAAATAGGTTCATAAAAATTTCCTATAAACGGATCGCGAAAAGGAAAAATCTCTTGCGGCAACACAGGGCGCGTATAGTGATTGCTCAAGTCCTGCTCGCTGATATTTGGTGGTTTAAAGCTGCCACTCTGTCGATAAAATAAATTGTCGACTTGGTACCACGCGAGTTTGGCGCGCTTAAACCCCGCTTGAATATTGTCTACTGCTCCGCCCGGAGAATCAAAAAGTGGATCATTTGTAGGCACAGCGGCCAACCTCCACGCTTGCGGAGAAAGTAAACTGTAAGGGGTAATAGTATTTTCAAAATCATCGATGAACGAAGTGCCCTCCCCATCAATTACGTTGGACGTGCCCGGGAGCAGTTGCGCAAATTCAGCATTGACCGTTACGGTAGATACTTCTTTGGTTTGCAAAAACGGCAACGCGTCTACCATTTTTGTCAATATTCGCGAATTCTTCTTTATGTTAAAATCCAACCCGTATTGAAAATTCTGTGCCGGTTCACTTCCAATTAAATTTCTGCTGATAAGCGGTCGCTCGTTGTAATACAAAATTGTCGCTCCTAAATTAACATCGTCATTTAGTTTATAGTCTAGGCGAGTACCCAACAAAGATCGCGTTTGAAAAGCAAAAGGGTCTTGCTGTTCGTACGTGATTTCAATGTCTTTGCCCGAACTCAAAATTCCTTCATTCAAAATAGTGACCTTACCGAACGTGTAATCGACCGAATATTCCAACCCTTCGCGCAATGGAGTGCCTCCTGCAAAAACCTTTACCGAACCTGGGGAAATATTAAACCCCTGAATAACAATTTCACGACCCGATCCTGCTTTGAAGGAACCGACAATCCAAAATTTATTTTTTGTAGCCACCAGTTCAGCCTCCGCCTTGGTGGTGTTGTAAAGGGTATCATAGAGAGATTTGTTTTTCAGAAACGATTCGGTGGCAGCATTGTTCTCTGACTTGAATAAATTCCGCAGTGGTTTATTCAACGGCTCAAGAAAAGGAAAGATAATGAGGCCGGTAGATGTGTTAACAGTAATCCCCTCGACAAAATCAAAGTTGCCATCAGGTTGCGGATCGTTGTAGGGATTCAGTCTATCCAATCCAAATACCTGAATCAATTGCTTCGTACGAGTGATTGCACCATCCTGTAAATTGGGAATATCTTGCCCGGTGCGGTCATCACGATAAATCATGCGCAGTTGAAAACCATCGCGCGTAAGCGAAGAAACATTGAGACTGTAAATGTTCTTCATCATCAAATCCCAAGTGGGCAATATCTTTCCTGTGCCATCCTTTACAGCAATTTTTCTTGGGCGCAATAATTTTAGGAAGACCACATCTTTGGGAGCTTTGTTAGAGTAATCTTCCGTCAGCTCGCCCACTTTATATACTTGACCGTTGTAGGTGTATTCGAAAGCTACCGCAATAGCTTCATCATTTTGTAGTTTGCGCTGAAGGGTGATGTAGCCCAGTTGGCTGTTAAAAGAAAATTCTGTGGAAGCCAATTTGCGGGCACTGGTTATTTTTTCAAAATCAGTGCCGTTGTTAAATTTAAAGCTAGGCCCTGCCAATGCTTCATTGATGCCATCAGAGCTTGCGGAAATCAATTTCAGTTTATCAAAAAGATTATTCGAACTGTTGCGGCTAGGCGATCCATCGGGCAAAGGGGAAGTTAGTACGTCCTTTCTATAAATCTTATCTGATTCGCCCATATCCATGAAGCCCACTACATCGCGATTGGTTTGTGTATCGTTAGATCGGTTGATGGAGTAGACTTCAATACGAGTAATATTAACGCCTGAAAAAATCTGAGGGAGAGTATTCAACCAGCCTTCATAGTTATCCCTAAAAAACTGGCTTAGGAAAAAGTGCCGGTTCTCATCATAGTTAGATCCTACAATTTCAAACGGTCGTCCCTGAGAGGTACCACTTGAGTTTCCCGCGACTTTAATGGAAGACTGCTTGCCGCGTTGGGTGGAAGCAATGGCCGTCACGAATAATTTCCCGAACTGAAGTTGCGCCTTTACCCCAAATAGGTTTTGCGAACCCCTGATCAAACTATTGTTCAACGGCAGGCTAACATTTCCAATTTCCAATTTTTTCAACAGATCTTCTTTGAAGCCCGTGTACTCCACTTTCATATTGTTTTGAAAATCGAAAGAATTGTTGTTGTCGAAGTTGGTGGTCACTTGTAGCTTCTCCCCTACTTTGCCCGTCACTTGCAGGCTTATTTGCTGATCAAATTCGAAGCCTCCATTCGTCTGCTGGCGGATCGGAATCGCGGGATTGTTGATCGTTTGAAAAGAGGCGCCAAAATCAAGTGTCACAAACCCGCGAGGTATAAGTTCTACATAACTTCCTCCAAAAATCCGGTCGAATACGGGGCTTACATACAATTTGGGAATTAGGTTTCGGCTGCTCACGGCACTTTCGCCATCCAGCGCCTGACTTTTCGTTTGCCAATATTGTTTTCGAAAAAGTTGGTCTTGCTGCTGGCTGAATTCCCCAAAACTCATCGAAGAGTTAGGTCTGAAATTTACTTTCCCTATCCGTTCGCGGATATTGTAATTCATGGCAGAGTCGATCTGAACATCCATGTTCAGGGTCTTGGGGTTTTTCAAAAAAAGTGGCGAAAAGGTGGAGTAGTTTGAAAACGGATCTCCATAGCGATCGCTAGGGCGGTAGCTCGGTCGATACGGATTAATAGTTTTAAACTTGGTGGTATCGACCTGCTTTGTATTCGTAGAGTCTTTCTGCTGGGCATGCGCCTGCTGCCAAGTGCCAATTGTGAAAAGGCAAATGGTTAGCCCAAGGCCGAAGTAAATCTTCCTAGTAATTACAGTCAAACGTATTTAGGCGTTTTTTAATGCTTGCTTTACAAGCTCCTCCAAACTAAGGGTATTTCCAGACTTTTTCAGCGCTGCATCAATGCTTTTCTCAGCGGCCGGTTTGGCAATACCCAAGGTAACTAAGGCACTTAACGCTTCGTAGCGAATGGTATTGCGTACCAATCCTATATTTCCGGGCGTTTCCTCGGTAGTTTCGCGCTTCAATTTGTCCTTCAGTTCTAGGATCAACCGTTGGGCCGTTTTGCCCCCAATTCCCTTTACCGCTTGCAGGGCAGCGGCATCTTCTCGAACGATTGCCGATTTCAACTCTTCGGGTGGTAAGTAAGACAAAACCACCAATGCCGTACTCGGCCCGACCCCATTTACAGAAATCAAATATTGAAACATTTGTTTCTCTGCTTCGGTAGCAAAACCAAACAGCACCTGGGCGTCTTCGCGCACGTGAAAATGCGTGGACAGCTTGATGTCTTCCTTATCCTTGATTTCCGCAAACGTGTTGAGTGAAATATTGACGTGATACCCGACACCGTTTACCTCAATAATGGCGTGTGATGGGTCTTTGTGTATAAGTTTTCCTTTTAGGTAGGCGATCATTTAATTCGTTAATGTGTTGATTCGATTATTCGTTAATTATCGAATTACCGAATCAACGAATTTAGTTAAGCAATAAAGTTAAAGACGTTCATTCTTCTCATGCAACTGTGCATCCACTACCGCAATAGCGGCCATGTTTACAATATCTCTGATGGAACTGCCGATTTGCAAGACATGCACAGGCTTTTTCATACCCAGTAAAATGGGGCCGATGGCTTCTGCCCCACCTATTTCCATCAATAGTTTGTACGCAATATTTCCCGAAGAAAGATTAGGGAATATCAGCGTGTTGGCACCGTCTTTTGCCAGGGCGCTGAAGGGGTAAATTTCTTTTTGGAGTTCGGTATCAAAAGCCACGTTGGCTTGAATGTCGCCATCGATTACTAGATCTGGATATTTTTGTTTCGCCAACCGTACGGCCTCTTGCACTTTTTCAGGCACTTCTCCTTTGCTCGATCCAAAGTTGGAATATGAAAGTACAGCTACGCGAGGTTCTATATCAAAAAACTTAACGCCCTTTGCAGCCAATCCAATAATACTTACCAAGTCATCGGCCGATGGGTTTACATTCACGGTGCAATCGGCAAAAAAGAACGTACCTTTTTTATTCATGATAATGTACATACCCGCCACGCGCTTCACCCCGTTGCCCATGCCAATGATCTGCAACGATGGAAGAATAGTTTTAGAATAATCTTTTGTCAACCCCGAAACCAACGCGTCTGCCATTTCGAATTCCACCATCATAGCACCAAACGCATTGCGGTCGCGCATTTGTCGTTCGGCTTCTTTCATGATAATGCCTTTGCGCTTTCGCTTCTCAAAATAGGCCGCAGCATACTTTGATGTCAATTCTTTTTCTTCCCGCGGATCGATGATTTCGCAACCACTCAGTTCGAGGCTATGCTCTTTGATCAATCGCTCTATGTCTACTCTGCTCCCTAGCAAAACAGGTATAGCAATTTCTTCGTCTTGCAAGATTTGCGCAGCCTTTAATATTTTATGATGATCTGCCTCTGCAAACAAAATACGTTTTGGTTTTTTCTTGGCCTGATCGATAATTCGCGAAGTCAGTTTTTGATCAATACCAATTCGTTTCAATAAATCGGTATGATATTTTCCCCAATCGGTTATCGGATTTTTTGCGATGCCCGAATCCATTGCCGCTTTTGCCACTGCTGGAGAAATAGTGGTGATCAACCGCGGATCCAATGGCTTGGGAATCAAATATTCTCTTCCAAACTGAATTTTATCTGTGCCGTAAGCTTGAAACACAATGTCTGGCACATGCTCTCTTGCCAACGCAGCCAACGCATGAACGGCCGCGAGTTTCATCTCTTCATTTATTTCTGTGGCACGCACATCCAATGCTCCCCGAAAAATATAAGGAAATCCCAACACATTGTTCACTTGATTCGGATGATCAGATCGGCCAGTGCCCATTACTAAATCGGGGCGGGTTTTTTTGGCAAGATCATAAGCGATTTCTGGGTTGGGGTTCGCCAACGCAAACACGATAGGGTCTTTTGCCATCGACAAAATATCTTCCGGCTTCAATAAATCCGCCACCGACAATCCTAAAAAAACATCTGCTCCTTTCATGGCTTCTTGAAGGGTAGTTATTTTTCGGTCCGTGGCAAATTCCAATTTACTTGCATCCAATCCGAGACGACTTTTGTTGATCACACCCTTGCTATCGCACATGATCAAGTTTTCCTTTTTCAGGCCAAGTGCCAGGTAAAGCTTAGTACAGGTAACCGCTGCTGCACCTGCGCCATTGACGACCAATACAATTTCTTCAATTTTTTTATTGACAACATGCAGCGCATTGATCAGGGCAGCACTGGAAATGATGGCCGTACCGTGCTGATCATCATGCATGATGGGTATGTTCATCTTCGCGCGCAGCTCAGCTTCAATTTTAAAACACTCTGGCGCTTTAATGTCTTCTAAATTCACCGCACCAAATGTAGGCTCCAACGCTTTTACTATTTTGATAAACGCATCGGGGTCTTCTTCATCAATCTCAATATCAAAACTATCAATACCAGCATACTTTTTAAACAATACTGCTTTACCTTCCATCACCGGCTTCGATGCTTCTGGGCCGATGTTTCCTAGACCTAAAACGGCTGTGCCATTCGTGATAACCGCCACCAGATTTCCTTTGCTCGTGTACTTGTAAACATCTTCTTTGTTGGCGGCAATTTCTTTGCACGGCTCTGCCACACCGGGAGAATACGCTAATGCCAGATCAAGTTGCGTGCTCAACTGCTTGGTAGGCACTACTTCAATTTTGCCCGGCTGCCCTTGTGTATGATAGTCAAGGGCATCTTGCTTTCTG
>JBBSCN010000136.1:0-8945 GCA_038250265.1 Cytophagales bacterium
CATATTGAGCGGCAAAGTTAATAATTCAACCCATAGGAATTAGGAGATCCTAAACATCCGGGTGTACGACAATTTTGCATTTTGAGCTAAAGCCCTTTTGGACGGTTACCCAGTAAGCCCATGCTCAAGCACGGGCTTAATTAAGGTGCGAGGCTCATGGGCTTTATCCCTATAATGGCTTTACAAAAATGTCGTACACACAAACATCCCATCTGCGAACATACATGGTCACCATCGATCAAGGCGCTTTTGCGGAATTCTCATTTTACTTAAAATTGTTACTCTATTTTTTGGTATTGCAGTTGTAAACAAAATCGGGATGGAAGTACAAAAAAAGTAAAACCTGTTTTTACAATTTTTTTCATCCAAGACCAACATCGATACGCATTGTCTTGTGTAGGAGATATGACCAAACTCCCACAGCGAGTATATTGGTTGGGTAAAGAAGGGAAAACCAAAGACGGATCCGTGGTGAGCAAAATACTTACCTCAAATACGATCTAACACTTTTTCGATCAGGCTGATAATTACTTTATTTGGGTCTTTCGAAAATTTATTTTTGATACGGTTGGCGATGATTGCATTTACGCTCAATACATCATGCCCGAGTAATCTCCCCATCGCATAATACGCGGATGTTTCCATCTCAAAATTAGTGAGCCAAAAATCGTTTTTGTGGTAGTAATTCAGATCTTCTAACAACTTGGGAAAGCGGATGGGTACGCGCAGTTCGCGCCCTTGTGGTGCATAAAAACCCGGGCAGGTAACCGTATTTCCAATCACCATATCGCCCGCTAGTTGCTTCCTCAGCGACTCTGACCCCCGCACCACGTAAGGCATGAAGGGCAAACCAATTTTCTTTTGAATGTCGTGTGCAAGTCCTGCCTCGTAATCGTCCATTGGCAGATCGTAGAAGTTCATCAGGTTGTCAAATCCAACAGCAAAGTCTGATGCCAAGTGCGTGCCAATAGCCACGTCCTCTTGCAAACTTCCCGATGTGCCAATACGTACAATTTTCAATTTTTTCTTCCTAGGCTTTGGTTCGCGTGTTTTCAAATCAATATTCACCAAGGCATCCAATTCGGTAAGAACGATTTCGATGTTATCTGTGCCAATACCTGTGCTGATGACAGTGATCCGCTTTCCGTTAAATTTGCCCACTTGCGTGATGAACTCACGTTTGTTCATCTCGAACTCGATCTCGTCAAAAAACTCGCTCACCATGTAGACACGGCTAGGGTCGCCAACAGCAATAATGGTTTCTGAAATGTGCTTGGGTAAAAGGTTCAAATGATAAACACTCCCATCGGTGTTCAAAATCAAATCCGTTTCAGAATATTTTGACATTTGAATTGGTTGATCTTACTTAGAAATTTTCTGTGCGGGATTTCCAAATACTGTTTCCCCGGCCTTAACAGGAGCGATCACTACAGAGCCGGCCCCAATCCTCGCTCCCTTCCCCACTGTTACCCCAGAAACAATTGTAACACCTGAACCGATAAATACCTCATCCTCAATGGTCACATTCGCATTGATATTGCTACCAGCACCGATCTGCACCAAGTCACCGATCTGTGATTGAACGCCAATGGCGGTTTGCGCATGAATCAAGCAATAGCTGCCCAATTTAGATGCTGGCGCGAGATAACTCCCAAAGTCAATAAAATTTCCATGACCGATTTCAGCCTTTGGCGATACAAAAGCTTTCGAGTGAATTGCATTTACCGGCTGAACATGCCTAACTTCTTTCAAAATCTCGACAAGACCCTTACGCAGTTTGTTGTCATCGATCGCGATAAAGGCCTCGCATTTTTTTCCGATTAATTTGAGAAAGCCATCATCATCTGTATCACCCAAAACCACTACTTCATCTAATTCCGTCTTATGTAATTTATTATCATCATCTAAAAAACCGTACACCACTACTCCGTTTGTTTCGAAGATATCTTTTGCGGCACGCCCTAGCGCATTGGCTCCAAAAATAATTACCGGATTTTCCATTTGACAAAGGTAGTGATAGAACTGCCTACTTGTTTAAAAAAGAGATTCGTTTCGATAAAAAGTTCATCAATGGATTGCGATAGGCCAAAGCAAAAACCAAAAACGGCAGAAACCCAATTCGGTACCTCGACAAAGTGCCTAGATTAGGCGTAGAGATTGTTAAGAGTATGCAAAGAACTACAGCGTAAGTTAGCAACGGGAAAATAAAAGTTCTAAAATTCTTTCTGAAGTGGATTAAAAACAGAATCGTCAACAACATTAAAAATAAGTTTTCAGCCGAAGCTAAAAAAGTTAGCACGGATGAAGCCTCCCAAACAAAAGGCCGATAAAGACCGGAAAAAAGTGCCCACGGAGAATTCGCCAGTAGGCTGGTTAAAGTCGGTTCAAGCCCTTCAAATTTAATTATACCCTTCGAACCGGAGACAAGTACGAATTGATCGTAACTCGATACTAACACCTCCAAAATTCGGCTTAAATAAAAATTAGGATGGGCAAGGGTAGCCACAAAACCAATGGCAACAAATAGCCCTAGCCACGTAAGCATCAACTTGGTGCTGGACATAGATTTTTTTTCGCTGATCCGTAGAACAATTAAGGAAGTAATCAAAACAACAAGAAAAATTGCCATCCAATAATACTTCAATGACCAGCCCATGAATATTGATATGAAAACCAACAGCCACTCAGATTTTAGTATCCTTTGTTTATAGGCAAACTTGACGAAAATAGCCGACAGAAAATAAATCGCAGAAAGAGCAAGCGTTTCCTTCATTAAACCAGAAGACCAAAAAAGAATAGAAGGAAAAAAAAATAAAGCCAACGTTGCTGCTTGTGATGATTCTGAAACGTGCGCCACCAGTTGTTTGAATAAAAACCAAGAAGCAAAAAAAGAGAGTGTGGCAAAATAGGCCGCACATATCCAATAGCTATTACCAGTAAACAAAGTCAGCAAGCTTATTACCTTAACAAAAAGTAACGACCGATCGTGCAAATAGAAAACGTGATTAACGGTACTCCTATCATTAAAGTCGAATATCCACTGGAAGTAGGCTGGTAAATCATTCCTTGCCAACGCTGACATTTCTGTGGCTTGCGCGAAATAACTCCACGTATCGCCCCCTGAATAATAAAAAAGGTAAACAAGCCCAAGGCTAATTGCCGAGACTAGTTTTAATATAAAAGTAAGCCAGTAGAGTGGTGCCGAGGACCGCGCAAACTTTTGCCGCGCACCATAAACCAACGCAAAGATCAAACCCGAATGCACGAATACCAATGCGATACTCATTGCGGCTTGATGATAGACACCCCCACCACGCAGTTAAGACATTGGCGCTTTTGACAAAAGTTATTGTATTGTTCAATCAATGCCTGTGAATCGAATGCACTCTTTACCGCAACGCCCAATTCTGACCATACTCGAATGATCTTATTATTTTCAGAAGGGATATGTTGAAGTATTTCCATCGCGCGATCGAGAAATCGGGTATCATCTTTTGCTTTTCCATAAGCGACAAGTAAGGGAACAATTGTGTTGATGATCAAATTTTCCCTTGACGACTGGCCCAAGTTTGGAATTGCGCCTTTTGACTTATTGGCAAAATGATAATGCGCTTGCCAGTAAGGAGAAGTAGCGCAAGAAAATAGTTGTAGCAATTTCTCAAATGAATCCGCCTCCAAGATCAGCGAAAATAAATTACGTTGGGTGTGAATAATGGAAGCCAACTGAGCCATTCGTAATGTTGGAAAGTTGGCAGGCCTCAACCGCAAAAACTTCCATTGCGAAGGCTCCAAACGTGACTCGCGAATAGAGTATTTTTGAGAAAGAAATTCATACTCTCGGTGCAACGAAGAAAGGTATTCGTCTTTTGTCTTCGCCTCCAACATGCCGGCTTGCCCAAAAAGCAACGCTTCTATTTGCGTTAAGTTACTGGAGTGTTTCTGAAGTAGTTTAAATGGCAGCGACTTTGCCAATTGCAAAAAAGCGTCTGAATTTATTTTAAACCCGAAATTCTTTGCCAGTAGTTGATAAGTAGTCTCGAGCCAGTCGTGTTGGTTCTCTACCAATAATTCGTTCACTACTTCCGCCTTTGCCTCCAACCGCTGCAAAAGCGCTTTGTCCAACATCGATAGCTTAGTAAGCTGATCGATTGAGGCAAAAGACTTCGCACACGGGATGGCAGAGCTGCTATTTATTAGCTTTTTATACTTAGCGATTAACTGGGTATCTACTCTTCCTCGCAGTTCAATTGTTGGGATGACAGTACCGTCTCTCCGAATTACGGGCCGATCATTTTCCCACACCACATGCAACACCACATTTTCGTAGGCCAAATCTAAAGAATGCTGATGTACAAACCAATCGGAAGCCTTGATATGAATTTCAATATTGCCAACCCATTCAATTTCTCCAATTTTTATTTTTGCTTGCAGAAAATCCGGACCTGCATTTGTGTTGAGCAAGCCTGTTTTGAAAATTGTTACCGACTCATCGGTTTGGGTCTTCAGGTCATTTCTAGTGAAGTATTGAAATTGCCAGATAAAATGAAGAAACGATTCGTTCATAGCCGCGTAGGAGTGACAAGCTACTATTTAAAATAACGCGAATCAATTTGCGAGGTAAATTATCTCACATATCTGCCTAGATAGTTGCTCATCTCTTGTTGCATTTTCTTGGCGGCATTCTTGGCAGCCTCCGCAAAGCCCTCGCCTTGTGAAGCATAAATGATCGCTCTAGATGAGTTTACCAACAATCCGCATTGACTATTCATGCCAGCTTTCGATACCGCCTCCAAATCTCCGCCTTGCGCACCAACACCCGGCACTAAAAAGAAATGATCCGGAGCCAATGCGCGAATCGCTCCGATTTTATCTGCATGGGTGGCCCCTACCACATACATCATTTTATCGGGGGTAGACCATCGCTGGGAAGCGAAAATTACTTCTTGAAAAAGATATTTACCATCCTGCGTTTCAATCAACTGAAAGTCAGTGCTTCCGGGATTTGAAGTGTGCACCAATAAAATCACCCACTTACCGTCAAATTCCAAAAAGGGTTTCACAGAATCCTCGCCCATATAAGGAGCGACTGTCAGCGCATCAAAATCCATTTGCTGAAAAAAGGCTTTCGCGTAAAGCGTAGAAGTGTTGCCGATGTCAGCTCTCTTCGCATCAGCTATGGTAAAGCATTCTTTAGGAATATATTCGAGTGTCCTCTGTAAGCTTTCCCAGCCCTTATGACCCAGCGCCTCATAAAACGCGATATTGGGTTTATAGGCAACACAGTATTGTTGAGTAGCGTCAATTATGCATTTGTTGAATTCAAAAACCGGGTCGGACAGTCTGAGTAAGTGCTTAGGGATTTTCTCAAGATCAGTATCCAGCCCAACGCACAAGTAAGACTGTTTTTTTTTGATTTGCTCGAAAAGCTGTTGGCGTGTCATTGGATAAAATTAACGATTCGAAACATCTTGAATACTAATTTTAAATTGATTCAATGAGACCACATTAATTTTGGGGAATTCCAAAAACTTTAAAACATTAAAATCTGAATCATGGCTAACTAAAAAATCTGCATTTGAAGAAACATATACGTCCACAAACTTATTGTCGTCAAGATCATTTTCGATTAATTGCCAACGAAAATAAGGGGAATTAAAAGTTACATTTGGAGCGACTAACAATGTAGAAATAACAAAATCTGCAGCTTTTGCTGAATATCTTTTGGAAATGATCTCCTCATATTCAGTGAGTATTTCATTGCTAACTGCCCATTGAAATAGTTCCTTTTTAAATGCATCGTACAACCAATGATGCGGGCTTCTTGGGGATATTGAGGCTACTAAGCAATTGGTATCAATAACTGCTTTCACCATTAGCTTTTGGCAGAAAGCAATTTTTCGAAATCAGAATCTACGACTACCTTTTTATTTTCAAGTGCCGCTAACTCAGTATCAAGCAACTGGGAATAATGTTTTACCAACAGCCGCTGAAGGGCCAGTGTCTCCTCATCTTTCATAGGCCTATTAAAAAGCCGCAACAGCGTCAATTGCAATTCATTCAACTTGTTAACTTCCGTGACCATGGAACAAATTTAATGATTTTTTACAAAGCAAATTTTATCTCAAGTCAATGACTTCAACGCCCGGGTACTTCTTGGCATCAAAACTAAAAAAGGTGTCTTCTAACTTCACATTAGGCGTGAATTTAGTAATCAAATACTTGTAACGGTTGCCTGATTTATCAAACATCGTCCAGCTCTGGATGCTCTTATCTTTTTTAGAAATCATCATTTTGATTTTAAAGTACTGAGCATTTTTCTTTTCCGGCACTAGATCTATTTCCTCCAATACCTGGCCCGCTTCGGTTTTGTCACCCAAATACAAATACTTAAAGCCTTTTTTATAAATATCAAAAATCTTAGCGGGGTTAATGTCATCCGATTTTGGATCAAAGTTGTCAATGTTTACCTCCTTTGCCGATGGTAGGTAAGTCCATACGGTAGTCCCATTGTTAATGATCTCTTGGTCTTCGAGAGTAAGCTTGAACTTATCTCCCTTAACCGTAATCTTCCCTTTAAATTCCTCCTTGATTCCTTCGGTTTCATTTGTCAAAGCAGATGTCAGGTTAGCCTCAAAGGTGGAAATGGCCTTGTATTTTTTGCTCATCGCCTCCAATATTTCCAATGCTTTGGGGTCATATTGCGCGATCGATGCCTTTGCCAAAACCACCAGAACCAAGAATAAAATAGACTTTTTCATTTTAACCCTAAAATTTAGCTGTGCTTTTCCTTCAATGCAGTCAATAATTGTTCCAAACTCATTTCATCCTTAACTAAAACCTCTCTCGCCTTAGAGCCTTCAAAAGCACCCACAATTCTAGCGGCTTCCAATTGATCAATCAAGCGGCCAGCTCTATTATAACCTAATTTTAACTTTCGTTGAATCAATGAGGTGCTTCCCTGCTGGTGCATCACAATCAGCTTAGCGGCCTCTTCAAATAAAGCATCTCGTTCAGACAAATCAACAGCGCTTGCTCCGCCATCGTCTTCTCCTTCAAACTCGGGAAGCATGTAGGCAGAATCATAGCCGCGCTGTGAGCCGATAAATTCACACACTTTTTCAATTTCAGGCGTATCTACGAAGGGGCTTTGTAATCGAATGACATCAGAACCATTTGAAAACAACATGTCACCCATTCCTACCAATTGATCGGCACCACCTGAATCCAAAATAGTGCGCGAGTCTACCTTGGAAGTTACCCGGAAGGAAAGTCGTGCCGGAAAGTTAGCCTTAATTACACCGGTGATTACGTTTACCGAGGGCCGTTGCGTTGCCACTACCAAGTGGATACCAATTGCGCGGGCTAGTTGTGCCAAGCGCGCGATGGGTGTCTCCACTTCTTTACCCGCTGTCATCATCAAGTCGGCTAACTCATCAATGACCAATACTATGTAGGGCAAAAACCGATGCCCTTCTTTTGGGTTTAGCTTACGCGAAATGAATTTGGCGTTATATTCTTTCAGGTTTCTCGCTCCCGCGTCTTTCAATATCTCATAGCGGTTTTCCATTTCAATACAAAGCGAGTTCAATGTATAAACCACCTTCTTAGTATCTGTGATAATCGCTTCTTCGCTAGTAGGAAGTTTGGCCAAATAGTGTCGCTCAATTTTGCTGAAAAGCGACATCTCCACTTTCTTAGGATCGACCAGCACAAACTTCAATTGGCTGGGGTGCATTTTATACAGCAGCGAAGTAAGGATCACATTTAAGCCCACCGATTTTCCCTGACCCGTAGCACCTGCCACCAACAAGTGGGGCATTTTGGCAAGGTCAATTACGAGTAACTCGTTGGAGATAGTCTTTCCAATCGCGATGGGCAAATCTTTATCTGATTTTTGAAAGCGTTCTGATGAAAGTACCGAACGAATACTTACCATCTCCCGATTTTTGTTGGGTACCTCAATACCAATCGTTCCCTTGCCGGGAATGGGTGCAATTATTCGTATACCTAGAGCCGATAAACTCAATGCAATATCGTCTTCAAGATTTTTAATGCGCGATATTTTTATCCCTGCCTCCGGTACAATTTCATACAATGTAACAGTCGGGCCGATGGTAGCCTTGATGCTTTGAATACCAATTTTAAAATTGGTGAGCGTTGCTAATATTTTATCCTTATTCTGATTCAGCTCCTCTTGGCTCACCTGCACTTTACCTGTTTCGTATTCGTTGAGCAACTCTATAGGAGGAAACTTATAGTTGCTTAATTCAAGTGTGGGATCATAAAGGCCTTGTGCTTCCACCAATTTTTCAGCCAGCGCGTCTGTTTCTTCGATCGGCTCTGCAATAGTAAATAATGGTTCAACTTTTTCTTCGATGGTAGGCTGTACTTCGAGCTTGATGTCAGGAATCGCAATCGGTGTTTCCGGTTTGGTCACTAGCAGTTCCATTTCTGGTTCTGGCTGCTCAGGCCAATTATCACGATCATCGGTGTACACTGGTTTGGATTCGTCTTCTGTCAACGGTAAAAATGCATCATTGCCCATTGGCTTGGGATTTTTCACTTGAAACGCATTGATAGCAGTTACATTAAAGTAATAGATGATAAAAATGAAAAGCGAAAGCACGAGAATCAAAAACGTTCCCCAGCCAAACAGGCCATCGGCAAGTTTTGCCAGCTCATAGCCCAGCCCACCACTCAGAAAACTAACTTCATTTACGCCCGCCAAACTGTGCGTGAGGTATCCCAATAGAAGACCGAGCCACAATCCGGCAAAAACCGAGAAAATAAAAACTGAAAAAATTGGCAACAGCTCTCTTTTGAAAACCATCTTAAACCCAATCAGAAAAATAATGGGAGGAATAAAGAAAGCGGATATTCCCATCCATCTAAAAATCAAAAAATGACTGGTAATCGCGCCATAAAGCCCCAGCCAATTGTCTGCC
>JBBSCN010000137.1:0-8921 GCA_038250265.1 Cytophagales bacterium
CATGTAAACTAAATTATAAAATAAAATAATATAAAATATATAATAAATTTATAAAAAATCTAAATTTCTAAACAAACTTTTTATATTAATCAAATTTTAATTTTCAAAATGTGGCATTGATATGGATACAAACTTTTCTAAAAAAACTAAATCCCTTATAATAGCATATTAATATCTTTTTCGTTTAATTTAATTTATGTTAATGTGGTCGGGGCATGGGCGCTAACATTTGGATAGGCGCAACCAGTTGCGTCTATACACCCAAATATAGGAAATAGACGCATAGAGTTGCGTCTATTTCCCATTTAGCTGCCGTTGACGATTTCAGGGTGAGGGCTCTATTCATCTCAAAAAATCCAAACTGTCCAGTGGCTTTTTATCCCGCTCAGTGCCTTGCTCGTCACATGGGCATATATCTCGGTGGTCTTACTGCTGCAATGTGGTGATTTTGCTACCCTTGACCTTTTCTTGTCGTGAGAGTGTAATCATTGAAAGGTGTTTCACGAGCATCATTTAGTATTCCTATATAAATAACTGAAAGTCAAAACTTACGATGGTCAAATCATCGAGGAATGAATTGTTTGGCATTGCGAAAAATAATGGTCAGTGATAGACGAAATAAAGTGGTTAACCGCCACGGAATCTCCGCATTACCACTAGAAATATCGTCACCAACGTTCCTCAGGTACCAGCTTGCAATCCAAGAGGCTAGTCATTTTCTCCAAACAGGCGATAAGAAAAAAGCCCTTGAAGCATTCAAGACCTGCGTGAGTGGCGATAAAATCAAAATAGAATATCTCAAAAATGCAGCCAGTCTAGAAATCATTTCTGAATTAGCACTTAACTAGTCTCAGTGAAATTTGGTTTATCTCTCAACATTGCCCAAGGAGCATTTTTAGTAGCCTTGGCGATCCATTTTTCAAAGCGGCAAGCTTTCATACATCTCGTTCTTCCCACCTACTTGTCGTTTAGCGGCCAAAAATCTAAAATCTAGTTGTGTAAGAGAGAATAATGGTTGTATATTTATACCACCTTTAAGTTTTTGTAATGAGAAAACCGAGCGATGAATTAAGGCAAGTGACCGTATTGCAGGGTGCGGTGAACAAGGGCTTCTTCCATAGATGGTGCCGCGAACCCTTTTACAACGAGAACGGTTCTTACCTTACAAAGACGTTTGCCCTGGTGGAGCTATCCAATGGGAGGGTGGAGCTCGTAGAGCCGAATACTATTAAATTTATGACTCCTTATCAAGAGGATCATCAATCAGAATTAGGTAGTAAGTTACCCAGCGGCACTTGAAGCACCGCAGCTATTTTATAAAGGGTATATACACTTGGCACCGTCTTGCCCAGTTCGATCTTTGAAAGTGCGTGCCGATCGATTGAGTATTGTTTTGCCTCAAAATGTTTTAAGCTGTAGCCGCGCTCGAGCCTAACCTCTCTGATCTTCTTCCCAAGCGATTTTGCGAATTTTTGTCTTGCCTTTGTGTTCATGGCTGACAAAAAAGTCATAAAATAGACACGTAGGGTGGTATAATTATGCCACCGCTGGCTGTAAACCATTAAAATTTAGAACCTTCTTAATCTTATGAAATAGCTTTTGTCGACCGCCTTTTGGGCGTAGATCATGGTGGTTCTCATATCTGCGTGCCTCAGGGTTTTCTGGATCAGCTCCATGGGATAGCCTTTCTCATACATCAACTGGCCAGCGGTGTGCCGAAGGCTATGTGGTGAAAATTTTCCTTTTACTCGAAGTTTTTTAAAATACGTATTGACCAACTGATCTAACTCAGGCCTAACAAGAAGAGGGAACAACTTTCCCTTCTTGATTTTTTGATTTTTTAGATAAGCGAGGATTTCTCTTTTGACAACAGAAGAGAGTTTAATTGTGTCCTTTGATTTTTCACTCTTTCCCTTGCCCCAGACAGAAATCTTTCCTTGGGTGATCTTCAGGTCAGACACGGTCAGTCGGAGGACTTCAATTGTGCGCAGCCCATTCCAGGCCATTAAAGCTAAAATGGCACGGTCACGGTGCTTCTTTGCAAGTTTCATCAGCCTCCTTCGTTGTTGTTCAGACAGACTATCCTTATGATAGGTCGAAGTTAGACTTCGCGGCAATACTACCCTAAGAGAGGCTACTTCTCGCAACGACTGGACACTGATTCTTTTCAATCCGCGCTTGATCATTTTTTGCTCCTTGGAGAGATCGGCTGCATCAAGTAATTGATAGGAAAGCGCCCATTCACAAAAGGCTTTCAGAATCGATTTGTATAAGCGTTTTGTGTAGTCCGATAGGGCAGGGGAGAGCACGTGCTTTCCCGCAGTCCTTTTATTTATCCGAGAGATGTCGTCCTTGATTGATCCGAAGTAGCCGTTTAATACAGTTGCATAAATAGACAAGCTGCCTTTGGATCTCAATCGGTCTTGAGCGGACGCAAGAAAGAGTTTTACAAATGCGTTGGAGATGGGGAGTTTCGGCTCGTTAAGGTCATTGATCAAATAATTAAAGTCCTTTGCCGCTAGAAAGCCGAGGAAACGGTTCAGAACAGATCGGAGGGAGGTACTCCTTTCATTAATGTAATCAGTTAACTGTGACTGTACGTTACCCCCTTGCTTATAAGTCTTCAAAAACGACTTGGCATTTGCAAGGTAGCTCCCTGTTACACCATACTTCCGCCTTAGCCAATATTCATAATCTACTAAAACTTGTGACGTTTTTGGTAATCTGGCACTCAGTCTATTTTCAACACGAACAATTTGCTTCATAAAACTACATGTTGAGAGGAGTTGTTTTAAAAATTAATATTTACTAAATATTATAAATGTACATTTATATTTAAGTAAATATATCAAATTAATAAAGTGTAATTTATTTTTACTTGAACGTGGAGTAGTAGCCCATTAAAAATCAATTTATTAAGAAAACCCAGTTGCGCGCTGGGAAAAAGAAGTATAGTCACATCATCCTATTTACCATTCTGGTACGGATTTCCGAAACCCGCAACGATCTTGCTAATCGGCATGTGATCACAAGCATATCAAAGCATCAAAATGATAAAATCAAAATATATATTTTTAAAAAGCTACGAATTATAAGAGCTATGTCTTGGAAATCCCCTCGTTAATGCTCTTACTTTCTCAGAAGGATTGCGAAGGTATCAGGTTCTATTTTTGCAAAAACCCTTATGGTCGCAATTCGGTCGCAGCGGTTGGCGTGAAAAAAGATCAAACCGGAGAGATCAGAGATATTGGCATTGACGATGCTGATCCGAGCGCATCCATCTTAACCGCAAAACAGATTTCTGGCAATGTCCTCAACAAAGAAGTCGGTCCTCCAGACACGATTGCAAAGTTGTTTTCGAAAGACGAGAAACCGACCCAATTTATTTCAGATCTTAAGAATTTCTTTAACATTCAATAAAGTTTGTATATTTCTATGATAGAAGCCAGTCCAACAGTTTTGAATTTTGTTTGGACGGCTTCTTTCACAGTCATGACGGCCTATTATATCTATTTGATTCTGCTTTCGGTTGCCTGCCTTCTTGGTTTTTGGTGTAGAAAATCTGACCACACTTTGAAAATTATAATGTGGCTTCTTTTTGCTTCGGTTGTAACGGAGGCAATAGTTTATGTGATGGCAATCATAATGAAGCTAAAACCCCAGTTCTTTTTGCTTTACCATATATACGTTCCGATCGAATATCTATTTGTATCTCTTTATTTTTCAAAGCACATAGCATGGGCACGGATAAACACCGCATTTTATCTTTTGGCAGGAATGGTGGTACTTATTGACATATACCTTTCCCTGATTGCCGGTGATGTGTTCTCCTACCCTGGAAAAAACCTGAACGTCTCGGGGTTTTTAATAATTGCATGGTCTGCTACTGCGCTTTTTTCTATTCGACCTGAGATAGATCGCTCCATATTTTCGTTCCCAGTATTTTGGATTGGTATTGGCTTCCTTATTTACTATTCGGGTAGCTTTTTCCATAACTTTATTTATGGGCTTTTAATAAAAAGCGACAGTGGACTGGCCGCCAAACTCAACGCGATTATTAACAAGGGGGTCAACGATGTTCTTTACATCTCTATTAGCATTGCTTTTATATGCTCTCATCGCCTGAAGAAATATACCTAGCGGCCTTATCAACTGCATTGATTATGCTTGTACTGGTGGCGATAGTGATCGTGGCCATTGTAAAGTACCAAAGGAGATACCGTCTCCATATGGAGGAAGTAATGGCAATGAAGCAAACCTACAACGAAGAACTTCTCAAAACGAAATTAGAGATATCCGAGGAGACATTGGACAAAGTCTCTAACGAAATTCATGACAACATAGGGCAGATGCTCGCACTCCTCAAAATAAATCTGTTCACGATCAATGTTCAAGACAAAGTATCAACCACCAAAAAAATAGCCAAAGCGAAAGAGGTAATCGTTCAAGTTATTCAGGATGTAAGGAACTTGTCCCATACGTTGAGTCCGGAATATCTATCTAATTTTACGCTCGTTGAGTGGATAGCCTTTGAAGTAGACTTGGTAAAAAGTAGCAGCGCAATGCAGGTTACTTTTGAGCAAGTTGGCCAACAAAGGATCGTTGATCCCCAGCGTAAACTGATAATTATAAGAATAATTCAAGAAGGTATTAGCAATATCATCAAGCATGCAAAGGCTTCCAATATAAAAATTACGATCATTTTTGAAAACGAACTTAAGATAGAGTTAGTAGATGACGGAATGGGCTTTTCTCAAAATCAAAAACACACCGGGCAAGGCCTGTCAAACATGAAATTACGGTCTAAAATTATCGGAGGTGAAATAGAAATTCAGTCTGAAAACATGGACGGAACATCAATAAGATTAACTGTACCGTATGAATAATGTCAATAAAAAGTATTCTGTAGGATTGGTAGATGATCACAAACTAATCAGGAAGGGCCTCGCAGAGCTCATATCAAGCTTTGATAGCTATCATGTTGTTTTAGAGGCTTCCAACGGCATAGAGTTAATTGAGCTGTTAAAATCGAATAAGGTACCAGATATACTTCTTGTTGACATTCACATGAAAGAGATGGATGGTTTTCAAACCATGGAGTGGATAAAGGCATACCATCCAACTGTCAAAGCAATGGCGTTGTCTATGTACGACAAAGAGGACGCGATAATCAAAATGTTAAAGTTGGGTGCGAGGGGATACTTGTTAAAAGATGCAGAGCCTTATGAGTTGTTGCAGGCGCTTGACGAAATTGTATCAAAAGAGTATTACCACTCCGAATTGACTACCGGGGCGATGCATAATTTGATATCTAGCCCTTCATCTGCAAAAAAGATGATCAACGACCGTGAATTGGAATTTATTAGGTACGCTGCGAGTGACTTTACCTATAAAGAAATAGCGGACAAGATGTGCGTGGCCGCAAGGACAGTTGATGGATATAGGGAGGATTTGTTTGCTAAACTACAAGTGAAGAGTAGGGTTAGCCTGGTATTATTTGCAGTTAGATCGGGGATTATAGATTTGTGAATTGAATCTATTTTGGAAAGTTAGTAAATGTCAAGTTCTACATTTTCTAAATCAAGTTTTTAACTTCGTCAATCACGGTGTGAACAAGCAAATCTCGTATGTCTCTTTAATGGTTTTAGTATTTTCAAATAGTATTCGTCCCTTCGTTTTAGCTTAGAGTCAGATGTTGGCAGGTATTCACCAGGGGTAAGTGGTTTTGCCAAACACATTTTCTGATTAGTTAGACGGGAGGTGTTTTTACTCGAAGCCTATATATATATAAGTCGTTGCAGGCAGGTAGTGAGAAGCTCATTTCAAATAATCTATTTTTATAGCTGATTTTCCGGCAAGTATCCAGTTAATCCCCCAGATTACAGATTTCGGGGGGGGGTATTGCCAATGGGTTTATTCTGAAAAAAACCGAATCCTTCAAAAAACAGTCAAATAAACAGATTTATCCGTTCTTCGGGTCACCTGATCCTCAGCGAATCTTTATAGGGAGTCTAATTTACTTCTGTCGAGTCTAATCTGTTGAGAGAAACGACATAAAATGGAAAAAAGGATTTGGCTTTCGAGTAGAGGTAGAGTACATCAACCTGTATGTTTCGCCCACTAACGCGGGCGATGGCAACACTCGGCCATGGGTATGGGGTGTGTTGGCGGGTATCAAAAAAGACTACAAAATCGCCAAGGGCGTCAATGGCAACATACAGGTACTCTACAAAGTGGATTGAATATTCCGGAATGGTCTGACCCAGTCTACCGCCAACCGTCTGACCTAGGTATTCCGACAATGGTGTGACCTAGTGATTCCGCCAATCACTTGACCTAGTGATTTCGGTGATTGTTTGGCTCGGTTAAGGGTTGGATAGAGTAGCGAATTCCGCTAATAGTCTGACCCACCCATTTTGCATTAGGATTTGATGTTAAAGTGCCCTCGTTTTAAGGCCGGTGTTTATCGGGATTAAACCTAAAACGAGCTCATGTCACAACTCCTCCGTATGCATCAAATTAAACGTATCATCGAACTTTACCAGCAAGGCCGCAGTATTTGGGAGACCAAGCGCTTAACGGGGCTGTCCCGCAATACCGTGCGGGAATATTTAAGAAGGATCCAAGGCAGCGGATTGAGCCCGGTTCAATTGTTGGCCTTGGATGATGAGTCTCTCAAACCCATCGTGTATGCAGATGCTTTTGAACACGGGCATGGCGGTAGAAAAGTGGATACACGCTATCAAACCATTGAGAAAAACCTAGCGCGGTATTGCAGTGAATTGCGCAGGCGTGGGGTAACACGCCAATTGCTGTGGGAAGAGTACAGGAATGAATATCCCGGGGGCTATGCCTATTCACAATTTTGCGAACACCTGAGGCATCATAGTCAAAAAGACCAGGCCGTGATGCACTTCACCCATCAGGCAGGCGAACAATTGCAAGTGGATTTCGCTGGCGATAAATCGGGTTATGTGGATATCCCTACCGGAGAATGGATCGCCTGTGAGGTGCTGGTCTGCACCATGCCCTACAGCAATTATATGTACGTGGAAGCCTTGCGCTCCCAAAAGCAAGCGGATTTTATTGGTGGGTTGACCAATGCCTTGCATTACCTGCAAGGCGTACCTTCTTGCATCAAGTGTGACAATATGAAAACGGCAGTGGTGCGCGCCAACCGGTATGAGCCTCAATTTACCGAAGCGATGGAACATGTGGCCGCTCATTATGGCACTACCATTCTCACGGCACGCGTACGCAAGCCCCGCGATAAACCCAGCGTGGAGAAAGGTGTGGACTTAACCTATAAGCGCATCTATGCCCCTTTACGTGACCAGGCCTTTCATAGCCTTGAACAACTCAATGCTGCTTTTCTAAAACAACTTGAGTTGTTCAATGCCCGGTCTTTTAAAACTAAAACAGGATGTCGCAAGCAGTGGTTTGAATCGGATGAAAAACCAAAGTTGAAGGACTTGCCCGTAGCACCGTATGAAATTAAACATGTTACCTACGGAAAAGTACAACGCAACTACCATCTCATACTGGGCGAGGATTACCATCATTACAGTGTGCCCTTTACCTTGATCGGTAAGCGCTTGAAGATTATTTATACCACACTCACCGTTGAAGTCTATCATGATCTAAAGCGGGTGGCACTGCACAGCCGTAACTATAAAAAGCATGGCTACACCACGCTGGGGGAACACATGCCCGTCAACCATCAACACGTGACCGGGCAACGGGGCTGGGATGGGGAGTACTTTGAACAGCAGGCCAGTACCGTGGGTGATTCTACCTTACAGATAATCCGCAGGGTACTGGGTTCCAAAATCTTTTATCAGCAAACCTATAACAGTTGCCTGGGCATTCTTCGACTGGGCAAACAATATGGCAATGACCGCCTGGAAGCGGCATGTCAACGTGCCCTCCCTGCAAGCGTTGTGAATTATGGGATGATCGCCAATATCTTAAAACACAACCTGGACAAAGCCCCCATCACTGGACCGGTTTCATCCGTTCCGCTCCACAACCAAATACGGGGGGCAGATTTCTATCGATAATCCATTTTTACTAACCCATAAACCATCTATGAACACAACAGCAACCCTTGAACAACTCCACGAACTGAAACTTTCAGGAATGTCCAGAAGTTATCAGGCCGTTTTGCAAATGCCCTTGAACAAACACCCTGAGGCCCATGCGCTCATCGCCCAGTTGGTGCAGGCTGAAAAACAAAATCGCGTTCACTACAAAACACAGATTTACCTGAAGCTGAGTAAACTTCGCTATGCCGCATCACTGGAAGAGATCACCTGTGGCACAGAACGAAACCTGTCCAAAGAACAACTCCTTCAACTTGCAGACTGTTCCTATCTGGACCGTGCAGAAAATATTCTCATCAGTGGGGCCACGGGTTCGGGCAAAAGTTTTATGGCCTGTGCACTGGGGCATCAGGCTTGTGCGATGGGATACAAATCCCTTTATCTAAACTTAAACCGGTTTATGGAAAAAATTATGATGGCCAAGCTCGATGGATCCTTTGTCAAGTTACTCAACCAACTCGAACGGGTCAGCCTCCTTATACTGGATGACTTCGGGCTGGCTCCCATGGATCAAAATACACGGCTTGCCTTGCTTCAAATACTGGAAGACAGGTACGCGAAAAAATCAGTTATCATCGCTTCCCAACTGCCCATCGCCAAGTGGCACCAATACATTGATGAACCAACCCTTGCCGATGCTATTATGGATCGACTTTTGACCAACGCTAACCGCTTTGAATTGAAGGGCGAATCGCTACGCAAAAAATCAACCGGGAACACAACAAAAAACTGATACCTTTACAATATCAAATTCTTTTGCACAATGGGTGGGTCAAACCATTAGCGGAATCCCTAGGTCACACTTCCCGGAATAATCAG
>JBBSCN010000138.1:0-8835 GCA_038250265.1 Cytophagales bacterium
CTATTGTCGATTTTGAAAGCGCTCCTCAATGGGGCACAATCCAACTTGAACGGAAGATCAACAACAAACTATTCAAGCCTCATTTATATTGTTACCAAATGAGATACATCATCGCGATTCTTATTTTTGTCGCCTTCGCCAAATGTGCCAATCAAACATCACCCACCGGAGGACCCCAAGACAAAAAACCGCCTGAGCTATTATCCACAATTCCGGAAAACAATCAACGCAATTTCCAAGGGGAAAAAATCGAACTGACTTTTGACGAACTAATAAAATTAAAAGACCCGGGCGAAGAAATAATGATCAGTCCATCCGTAGGAAAAGAGACAAAGTTCAGCGTTAAGAAAAACAAACTCATCATTGTCCCGAAAAACAAACTTGCGGAAAATACTACCTACAACATCTCTTTTCGCGATGCGGTACAAGACTTAAATGAAGGAAACCCGATCTTTAACTTGCGCCTTGCCTTTAGCACCGGTGAAAATATCGATACCGCACAAGTATCTGGCCGCGTTTTCGAAGTATCAAAAGACGAAATCCCAGAGAAGATAACCGTTGCACTCTATCAAAGTGACACGTTCAATATTTTTTCCCATCAACCAATATATTTTACCCGAACGAATAACAAAGGTAAGTTCACCATTACGAACCTTAAGCCAGGCGACTATTATATCTATGCCTTTGACGACAAAAGCAAAAACTTGAAAGTGGAGAGTAAGAGTGAACGGTTTGGTTTCCTATCGAAAAAATTTACCGTTCAAATAAAAGTAGACAGCTTGGTAATACCACTCGTGCGAGTGGACGCACGACCCATCAAAATCACAAGCGTAAGAAACACCGAGCGAATCTCCCGAGTGCGCATAAATAAACTGGTAAAGTCCGTAGTGGTCGAATCAGAATATGGAAACTATTTTATTCACACATACGGAGACAAACAAGACGAATTGGTCTTCTTTGGAATATTAAAAGAGCAACCGCTTGAGGACTCGATCAAAATCAAGCTCCTGTTGCAAGATAGCGTTGGAAATACGCTTGATACTATCGCCTATCTGAAATCGGTAAAAGTGAAAATTATCAAAGAGACGTTTAAAATTAATTTCGCACCAGTACAATACAACTTAGAGAATCAACGAATTTCAATTAACGCTAACTTCAACAAACCCATTTCTAGTTTCAACCTAGACAGTATTTTCATCCAGTTGGACTCGTTAAATTTTCAAACATTGACACGAGAAGATATCACTATCGATACGTTATATCATAAACTTTCACTTACAACAATCTTGGAGTTAAAAAAGCCAAACAAAGAAGAAGACCAACAGAAACCAATCCTCGTTCTCGGTAAGGGCGCCTTCGTGTCTATCGAAAACGATTCGTCCAAAGCACAAACCTTTACCGTGAAAATCCCAAAAGAAGAATCGCTTGGTTCACTTGCGATCACCGTCAATACTAAAGAAAAAAACTACTTTGTTGAACTGCTTACAACTAGCGGGCAACTGATCTCGCGTCAAAAAAATATCAAACAATACACATTCAAGAACTTGGATCCGCAGGAATACAGGATCCGGATGTTAATAGATTCCAATAACAATGGTATTTGGGACCCTGGCAATTTCCAAAAAGGTATTGATTCAGAACAGATAATACTTTATAAGACTCTCGATCGCAAATTATCCATGCCTGTGCGGGCAAACTGGGAGGTTGGCCCTTTGGTGATAACCTTTTGACAACCCTAAGTAAAATGTGCATAACAGAAAACACAAATCCTAAACTAGCGCACAAACCAGCAAACATGCCCAAACACTGGACTTGCCAACACCATCTCACAGATTATCACCACAACATCCTATGTTGATTAACATATCCACATTTCACAATTCTTCGTTTAATTTACGATCTCGTCACAAAAGCACAATTTTTAAATTAAAATATTACAGATACTATCTACAATCCAAAACGACAACCCAATTGTCCACATATCAACATGGATAACTACTACTTCAAAAAATTTAAAAATTTAATCTTTAATACAATACTTCTATCCGGTTGTGTACAACTGTGTATGGCGCAAGAAACTCAGGAAATTTTGATCGCCAATGAATATCTTTTAAAGGGCGAAAAATCCAAGGCGTTGGCAGCCTATCAACAACTATCTAACAATCCACAAAATATTTCCGCGATTCATTTAAACTATTTGAACCTGCTGGTTGAAATGACTAAGTATAAGCAGGCCGAGGATTACGTTGAAAAATTGATAAGGAAAAATGATCAACTTAATTATCGGCTTGATTTGGGAATTGTTTACCTGCGGGCGGGGGAATTGTCTAAAGCAGACAGATATTTAAAAGCACTAATAAAAGCCAATGCTGAAGATCCCTATCGCGCAAAAACAATATCAGATTATCTGGCAAGCCGAAATTTGCTTGAATACAGCATTTACTCGTTCGAACAAGCTCGATTAGCTGCAAACAACAGCCGTCTGTTTACACTAGAAATGGCCAACCTTTTTCGAATGCAGGGCAGGCGCGATGAAATGGTGAACGAGTATCTGGATTATGTTACGCAAACTCCCGCCAATGCCAGCTATATAAAAAATTTAATGCAGCTCTTGCTCACAAAGCCTGAAGAGCTTGAAAGTCTCGAGCGATTGTTGACCAACCGCATTCAAAAAAACCAAGAATCCGAAATTTATAGCGACCTGCTGATCTGGGTCAATCTCCAACAAAAAAATTTCTATGGTGCGTTTGTTCAGTCGCGCGCCTACGACAAACGTTTTCATAAGGAACAATCGAAGACTTTGGAAATTGCCCAGATAGCATTTAACAACAAAGACTACACAAATGCCGATCGCTCGTTCACTTTCGTGACAAAAGAGTTCGCAAACACCCCTAACTATTTGCCTGCCCAATTAGGACTTATAAAAACGCGTGAAGCGAAAGTAAAGCGAAGCTATCCTGTAAACAAAGATTCCGTCCGCTACTTGATCCACGAGTTTGACCAATTCAGGAGACGGTATCCCGATCATCCGACTACTTATGAAGCGAAACTAAGCGAAGCATTGCTGCACGCGTATTATTTAGATGAAATGGATTCCGCAGTAACCAATATCAATGAGTTGATTGCTTCACCCAAGACACCGCCTCAATTGCGCAATCAAGCGAAAATGGAACTAGGGGATATTTATTTGTTGAAAGAAGAACCTTGGGAAGCTACGTTGATTTATTCGCAAGTAGAAAAATCGCAGCGCGAAACACCGTTAGGCTATGAAGCAAAATTGCGCAACGCGAAACTTTCTTATTACAAAGGTGATTTTAGACTCGCACAAGAGCATTTGGATATTTTAAAACAAGCAACCACTCGCGAGATTGCCAATGATGCGATGGACTTGAGCATGAAAATAAAAGAGAACACCATTGCTGATTCGATCGGCTTATCACTAAAACAATTTGCCCACATCGAATTTTTAATACAACAAAGCCAGTTGGAGAAAGCGATGAAACAGATTTCCTATCTTGAAGAAGGGAAAGTGATTCTCAAACAAGCTGAGGCTTTTTTGTATGGCATAATTGACGCTAACACGGTGGTAGAAACGGAGGGCGAATACATCTGGGTTACACTTCCGCCAAGTATGATCAATAAACCAATTAAAGACGATCTTTATTGGCTTCAGGCAAACCTGAAAATGAAGCAAGGAAAATTTGACGAAGCAATTGTTGCGTTGGAAAAAATTTTGACAGAATACCCCGATGATATTCTTGCTGATGACGCCTATTATTTGAAAGCTGAGATTTACGAAACTCAGCTCAAGAACAAAGACAAAGCCATGGAACTTTACCGCGAATTCTTAAACAAATTCCCTGGGAGTGTATATGCGGCTGAAGCCAGAAAAAGATTTAGAAATTTGCGGGGCGATTTCGCGGAAGAAAATATTGTCAACTGAGGTTGAGTTATCAAAAGAGCGATCGGAAATGTTGCTCCAGCAGGAAGAGGAGATGCGGCAGAACACTGAAGAACTACAGGCAACACAGGAAGAGATGATACGGCAGCGTAAAGAATTGGAACAAGAGATCCAAAGGCTAAAGAAACTTACGAAAGAATTGGCCTAGGTAGATGCCGAGATATGTAAGACATTCGCACCAACTTTTAATTCTCCTTCTTTTACAACCTTGGCGGTGATTACCCCATGCTCCCGCATGGCATTGTAACCACCCTTACCAAGAGCTTCTGCCATTCGAGAACAAGGATGACATTCGCCTGAATTATTAGAAAAGCACATCACCAATTTTGAAATTGTTTTCCTTTCAGCGAAAGCAAGTTGATGCCACTGACTAAAATATTTCTTCGCGTAAGCGTAAAATCCAATTCATCTTTTCCTAAGAATGAAGCTACTGTTGAAAGATGTTCTTGTTGGATGAAGGTAACTTGTCGGTTGCCGCCTTTGCTGCGATCACCTTCAACCCGCTGTTTTGAACAGCGCCACGGCAGTTACCATTTTTACAAATTTCAACCGCTGGGATCTGATATAAGTAGTAACAACCTTTCCGGGTTCCGCACCGACAATGAATCATTCTTTTACTTTCATTGGCATGTCGTTGACTCGCGATTAAAGTCAGTTCACTCCCTTTAAAAACCGACTCATCCAAAAGCCGATGCACAAAAAGGTAAAAAAGTGGTTTTAAAAGCAAAACCAAACAAAAATTATATGAATTTTAAAAACAACAAATCAATTCGTCTTTCAGTAGGAGCCGCTGCCATCGCTATGGTTTTCGGATTAACCTTCGTCACTAGTTGCAACGATGACAAACCAGCGCCACCCGCTGTTCAAAACGTACTACAAATTGCGATAGCAAATGATGCTTTTGATGTACTAGAGGCGGCAGCAGTAAGAGCAGGAACTAGTGTTACCAACGTGTTGAGTGGAACGACTGCAATTACCGTTTTTGCTCCTACGGATGATGCTTTCGTAACTTACTTAAATGTTGCTAATGAAGCGGCTGCAATCACCGCGGTTAATGCTTTGACGCCTACTGCTGCTGCGGATTTATTGACTTTTCACGTCATTGCAGGCAGTAAGATTAACGCATCGAGTATAGCGCAGGCAACCACAAGAGTTACCACCGCTCGCAGTGCAAATAACTTTGCATTTGTTACCAGGACTAGCGCAGGGGTGGTTACTATTAACAATGCCCGTGTAACAACAGCTGACGTGGATGCTTCTAACGGTGTAATCCATATTATTGATGCCGTGCTTACGCCTCCAGTAGGCAACATTGTTGAAGTGGCAACATCTGCTGCCAATGCGGCTAACTTTAATATCCTAGCCTCCGCACTAACCAGAGCAGATTTAATAACGGCTGTAACGGGTGTGGGTCCATTAACAGTATTTGGGCCAACCGATGCTGCATTTCTTACTTTATTGCGATCTGCAGCGTTTTTCAATAATGCAGACCTTACAGAAGCTCAGGTTTTGACTTATATCTCTACAGTTACACCTAGCTCGACCCCATTATCATTAACACTATTGACAGAAGTTTTAAGGTATCATGTTGTGTCAGCTGCGGGCTATTCAATTAACTTAACCAACAATCAAGTGCTGACAACTCTTAAAGCGGCAGCCCCCAATACGATAACCGTAGGGTTGGGTACCTCCGTTACAATAGATGGTTCTGCCTCAGAGCCATCAACCGTAAATCCAGCGAACATATCAGCTACCAATGGTGTTGTTCACGTTATTGATAGAGTTTTACTTCCTTAATCTAGTATAAAACGACAAGAAGAGCTTTCCCCGAAAGAGTTAGGGCCTAAAGGGTCTAGGGCTTTTGGGAAAGCTCTTTTTGTTTTTATAGGTTTTTACCCAAATTGCAGGCGCACAATTAATTCTATTGCCCTTGTTCAAAGTTAAGTACCGTTACCTCTTTATTTTTCTTCTCACCGTCTACTCCTACCTAAACATCCAATTTACGGTAAGTGAAAAATTGTTTGATGCAGAACTTACCAACATCCACCTTTTTGGTGTACTGATGTCTGTAGTACTGTTCATTTGGGAGTTCAACCGGTTAGTAGAAACCAATCTATCCCGTCTCGCTTCGAACGGCTTGAAAAAAATACATCCACTTATCATTTTGTTTTTCGCTAGTATGGTGAATGTGGTGCTAGCCACCTTCATCACGTTGCTTTTATTGGACATCGTGTTGATTGCCCCATTCCAATATGATTTTTCCCATTCAAAATTATTGTTGGCCTTTGGCTTTCGGGTTAATTTATTTTTGAATTGCGTTAACGCGATTGTATTTTATATGAATCGCTTGAAGCAAACGCAACTGGAAGCAGAGCAGCTGAAAAAAGAAAGCATTGAGGCACAGTTCGAGGCCTTGCGCAATCAGGTGAACCCACACTTTATGTTTAACTGCTTTAATGTGCTTTCCAATTTGGTCTATAAAGACCCTGATACATCTTCCCAATTTATCGCTCAATTATCCAACGTGTATCGTTACTTATTGCAAAGCCAACAGAAAAAAGTGGTTGCGCTGCAAGAAGAATTATCGTTTATAGAATCTTATTTGTATTTATTAAAAATGCGCTATGGAGATAACTTGATCATCGAAAAAAAATTAGATAGCGAAACAGAAAACTTTTACGTGGCACCCGCCTCGCTTCAGATGCTGATTGAAAATGCGATAAAGCATAACATTGTTTCTAAGAACAATCCGCTCACCATAAAATTGTATTCTAAAAATGGCTCAATTGTAGTTTCCAATAATTTACAAGAGAAGGAGTTTAAAGAAGAGTCTACCCATCGTGGTTTACAAAACATTCAAAGCCGCTATCGTTTGTTGAGCGATGAAACGGTGCTAATCGAAAAACTGACTTCCGAATTTAGAGTAACCATTCCGTTATTGCGGCTACAATGAGAGCAATTGTGGTAGAAGATGAAGAGCTGGCAGCCGAGCGATTGGTGGAGTTGGTAAAGTCTATTGACCCATCCATAGAAATTGCTGCTCAGTTCGATACCATTGCTGATACCGTAAGGTTTTTAAAAACAGAAAAACAGCCAGATGTTATTTTCTTAGATATTCAATTAGCCGATGGCAGAAGCTTTGAGATCTTTGAAAAGACCCCCGTTGATTCGCCCATTATTTTTATAACCGCCTACGATCAATATGCGCTCAAAGCATTTAAGCTTAATAGCATTGATTATCTGCTGAAGCCAGTGCAAAAAGAAGACTTACGCTTGGCGCTCGAAAAATTGAAAAAGCTAACGCGCAAGGGTTTGCAAGAAGATGAACTTATCCTGTTGAAAGAAATCATCCAATCGAAAGGGCAACAATACAAGCAACGGCTCGTAATAAAAGCGGGAAACAAAATTCAATTTAAATCGGTCGAAGAAGTAGCTTATTTTTTTGCCGATGGCAAAGAGGCTTACCTTGTTTCAAAAAAGGAGAATAGAAAGCATTTAATCGGCTACACACTGGAAGAGTTAGAAAATATGTTAAATCCGAAGGAATTTTTCAGAATCAGTCGTAAATTTATCGTGCGAGCCGATGCGATTGTTGAGGTGAAGGGGTTAATTAGTTCTAAATTGGAGGTAAAATTACACCTGGCCACAGAGCATGAACTAGCGGTGAGCCGCGAACGAGCACAGGATTTTAAAAATTGGTTAGATCAATAAGAAGATTATGAGATTTTTAATTTGTCTGCTATTCTTGGTTCCATCATCTTTATTTGCACAGCAAGCAACGCCCAATGAAGAGGATTTGAAAAAGCAAATTTTAGAATTGAACCAGCGCATGGATCAAGTGCAGCTTAATTTGACTGCCTCCGAAAAGAAATTCAAGCGAGGAATTCTTGTTGCTACGATAGGATACACTTTGACCATAACAGGAGGGTTGATGCTAGGCCGAAGCAACGACCAGTTGGGTCAAGCGTTGTTGATAACGGGTGGTGTAACGGGCGCGGTGGGTACCGTGTTGATGGTCGATTCCTTCAAATTTCTAGGTAGAGCAGGGAAGCGAAAGAAATGATCATCGTATCATTTTGAAACGGCTTCGTTCATCAGCACCTCAACAGCATCGGTAACTTTTAGTGATCCGGAATTAATAACCCGAGCCGTAATTCCCCCGTGCCCCCGCATGGCATTGTAACCACCTTTACCAAGAGCTTCTTCCATTCGAGAACAAGGATGGCACTCACCGGAGTATTCAAAAACCGCATCACCAATCTGAAATTGTTTCCCTTTAAGCGAAAGCAAGTTAATGCCATTGACTAAAATATTTCTT
Organism: Cytophagales bacterium; assembly: GCA_038250265.1. Classification (GTDB taxonomy): domain Bacteria; phylum Bacteroidota; class Bacteroidia; order Cytophagales; family Cyclobacteriaceae; genus ELB16-189. Next base: position 8,280 of record JBBSCN010000138.1, read on the forward strand.
CGCGTAAGAGTAAAATCCAATTCAGTTTTCCCCAAGAAAGAAGCTACTGCCGAAAGGTGTTCTTGTTGGATGAAGGTGACTTGTCGGCTGCCGCCTTTGCTACGATCGCCCTCGAGTCCTTTATTTTCTAGTGCATTGACGGAACTTACTAATTGGACGGGCTTGGCTCGCTCAGGACGGACGGAGATGGAAACCACTCTTCCGGATTGGGCATACAAATTAAATAGCTGTTTTATTTCCATTCGGCAAAGATAAAGATGTTGGATGTTTTGATTTAAAACAGTGTCAACTGATCGCTCTCTTCTTCCCTGCGTTGTCTCGGCTCTAGTTCGCCAAAGTTAGATAATGATATTCCGAGCAGGCGTACTTTTTTACCGTCCATTTCTGTTGCTGCTAATAGTTTTTTGGCGGTGTCAACAATAAACTCTTGGTCATCGGTGCCTCCTGCAAGCGATTGACTGCGCGTAGCCAATTTAAAATCGTGGTATTTGATTTTTAGCGTGATGGTGCGGCCTTTCAACGAGTGCCGTTTCAGTCGATCGGTTATTATTTCTCC
>JBBSCN010000139.1:0-8628 GCA_038250265.1 Cytophagales bacterium
AGATTGAATAGCTACCACGCCAAATTGCAAGAAGCAGCGCGTGAATATTCTCCGGCTGTGGTTTCAAATTACGCCTATGAATTGGCGAAAGAGTACAATCAATTTTATCAAGCCATTCCTATTTTCAATGAAAGCGATCCTGCGAAGCTAAAATTTAGGATTGCATTTTCGAGCGTAGTGGCCGATGTGCTGAAAGGTTCGATGAGATTGTTGGGCATTAGTGTGCCGGAGAAGATGTAGTTCTTTTAATGTTGAAAGTTGTTAGTTGAAAGTATGGGGTAACCGATTACTAAAATTAACTTATCACGCCCGGCTCCACATGAATCAGCACATGGCCGAGTTCCGGAATTTCGTTCCGCAGCGTATCTTTTAGAACGTGTGCCAAATCATGCCCGTCTTTCACGGTTAGTTTTCCATCTACAATTGCATGCAAGTCCACGTGGTATTTCATGCCCGCTTTGCGGATGAAACATTTTTCCGTAGCAAGTATTCCGGGAACTTTAATAGCAATACTTCGAATATTTTCAACGAACTCATCGTACACGTTTTCATCTAATATCTCCCCCAAAGCAGGACGAAAGATCAAATAGCTGTTGTACAAAATAAACCCGGAGGCAAACAGCGCAGCCCAATCATCAGCTGACTCATAACCTTTTCCCAAAAAAAGAGCGATCGAAATTCCTATAAAGGCCGCCACAGAAGTGATGGCATCGCTGCGATGGTGCCAGGCATCTGCGCGCAGCGAAGAACTTTTTGTTTCATCACTTTTCTTCATTACCAACCGATAGGAAATTTCTTTCCAGATAATGATTGCTCCTAAAATGTAAAGCGTAAAAGGTTTGGGCAACTCATGTGGAGTGCCAATGTTTTGAATACTCTCATAAGCGATGATCGCGGCAGAGGTAATCAGGAAGCCCACTACCAAAAAGGTAATCAGCGGTTCTATCCTGCCATGACCGTATGGGTGATTTTTATCTGGTGGCTTGCTGGAGTACGTAAGGCCAATGAGCACGAGAATGGACGCAAAAATATCCGTGGTCGACTCGATTGCGTCCGCAATGAGCGCGTACGAATTTCCAAAAAAACCAGCAAACCACTTGATCGCAGCCATAGCCGTATTGCCGGCAATGCTGAAATAAGTTGTTTTAATGGCTTTTTGTTCGTTTGTCATTTACGGGAAAGGTAGGATGAAATAAAAGTTAAATCGTTGTCCGATTTGAGTGTTCGAACCCCTCTTAGAAGACAATGGTTTAACTTCAACTTTTAATTCTATGGAAAAACTCATACTTATTTTTCACGGTGGCAGCGATATGGTACCCGAAATGAAAAGGCTTTGACGAGTGCTGCGTCAACAAAGGAAATTGAAGTGATCAAAAGAAAAATTGACGACTGCCTTGCAGTTCTCCTACCAAGGCAGTAGAGTGCGATAACACCTCCAGCTCAAATGAGCCGATTTATTTCCTTAATAGTTTAAATCGTCAGTTACTAGTATTTTTGAAGTCGTATTTAACTACCGTGAAATATTACTTGTTTAAAAGGGCAGGGCATCATTGGCAAATGCTCATTTTTGGGCTGCTTTTGTCTTTTTCGGCATCCGGGCAGTACTCTAATAGCTGGATTAATTTTAATCAGTCTTATTTTAAAGTTCAGGTTGCTAAAGACGGTATTCATAGGCTCAACTACACCGATCTGCAGAACGCCAATTTTCCGGTTAATACAGTTGACCCTAGACTTATAAAACTCTACCACCGCGGTACGGAACAAGCTATTTTTGTGCAGGGTGAATCAGATGCCGTTTTCAACCCGACTGATTTCATTGAGTTCTACGGACAAAAGAATGATGGGACGCTGGACAAAAATTTATATAAGCCGTCTACTTTGCAGCCTCATTCGTTTTATAATCTTTACAGCGATACCACCGCTTATTTTTTAACCTATAGTTTGATTCCTCCTGCTGGAAAGAGAATGTCTTCTTTTTCGGAAGTGAACGTAACTGCAATTCCCAAGGAAACTTTTCACAGCCAGCAAAGATTGGTGGTACCTGTCAATAGCTACTCCGCAGGCGCAAGCCAAAATGGCGAAATTTATTATACGTGTTTTGATCAAGGCGAGGGTTGGATGGGAACACCATTGCAACAAAATCAAACCATCGATTATGTAATTGACTTAGTGAACAACAGCGCACCAACTGGCGGGCTTCCAAAATTGGAATTACAATTGATTGGTCGAGATAACATTCCGCACTCTGCTGAGATATTGGTGGGCGCGAATTCCGGCTTGTTGCGGTCGATTGCCACGAATAATTTTTTTGGCTTTGAAACACCGTTGATTACAAGCACACTCAATTGGAGTGATGTTGGTGCGGACGGTAAAATTACTGTTCGATTGAAAGCAGCTTTTGCTGGAACAAACCGGTTTCAGTTTAGTGTCGGGTATATTAAACTTAGCTTCCCCCAAAATTTCAATGCAGCCGGATTGACAGAGAAAGTTTTTAGATTGACCAGCACTTCGCCCAAATCCTACATCGAATTGGATAATGCTCCTTCCACCGTTCGACTTTGGGATATAACCGATGGAGACAATGTATCGGCTATTGGCACTCGAGTTGAAACGAGCGCGTTGAGTGCAGTCGTGTCGAATACCTCCTCGCCTCGCACTTTACTAGCAAGCAACATCATTCGGACTCCCTTGATCAAGCCAATTTCTTTTCGATCAATCAATCCAGCTCAGCCAAACTTTTTGATCATTTCTAATCGCGCCCTAATGAAACCGGCACTCGGTTATAGTAATGTCGTGCAAGCGTATGCTGCGTTTCGTGCTTCCGAAGCGGGAGGAAAATATGATACACTCAGTGTTTCAGTTGATCAATTGTATGACCAATTTAACTATGGCGAGACTTCTCCGCTCGGTATTTATGAATTCATGCGATTTATCGTCAACAACGGAAATCCAAAATTTCTTTTCATCATTGGCAAAGGGCGCGATGTGTATTCCTATTCTGCCTATCAAAGAAATTCACCACCCGCGAATGAATTCAAAGACTTGGTGCCGAGTGCAGGTATTCCCGCATCTGACATGGCTTTTACCGCTGGGCTTGGTGGTACTACGTTTGAACCCAAAGTAGCTACCGGCAGACTTCCCGCTTCAACGCCCGCTCAAGTTGCCGCTTACTTAAATAAAATAATTGAAACAGAGGCGGCACCGCTGGCGGCCGATTGGAAGAAACAAGGCCTTCATTTAAGTGGGGGAATTCAAGCATTTGAGTTGCCCCTTTTTAGAAGTTACGTGGATGGTTTCAAGGCAGTGGCCAAAGGAAATTATTGGGGCGGCAATATCGCTACCATTGGGAAACGAGATTCCAACCCGGTGCAATTGATCAACGTGTCAGATCAAGTGAATAAGGGAACCAACCTGATCACTTTTTTCGGACACTCTTCTCCCGGTACCATTGATGTAGATATTGGTTTTGTAAGTGATCCGGTATTGGGCTATAATAATCCCGGCAAGTACCCAGTATTTTTGATTAACGGGTGCAATGCCGGAGCATTCTTTTTAAACGGAACTATTTTTGGGGAAGACTGGATATTAGCGGCTAATAGGGGCGCACGTAACTTTATTGCACACGCTTCCCTCGGCTACAGCAACACGTTGCAAGCCTATTCCGATTTGTTTTATAAAACGGGCTTTGGTGATTCCACCTTTATTCAAAGAGGTATTGGTGAAGTGCAGCAAGAAGTAGCCAAGCGTTATTTAAACGCCTATGGAAACAACGTGATCAGTGTCTCGCAAATACAGCAGATGGTGTTGCTAGGTGATCCTGCCGTTAAGCTTTTTGGAACGGCCAAGCCGGATTACTCGATCGATAACTCCTCGCTTTCTCTAGTTTCTTTGGACGGAGCTCCGGTTACATCGCTCAGCCCTTTTTTTGGTGTCAAGATTGTTCGGAAGAATTTGGGAGCTACCGGTTCGGCAGTTGTACCGATTCGAATGATTCGAACTTTCGGTGACAATACATCAACTACTTACGATTCAGTTTTTGCCAACGTACTCAATCAAGATACTGTTGTTTTTAAATTGAAGAGAGAACCAAACGGATCTGGATTAAATCAGTTGACCGTTGTGATTGATCCTTTCGGTACGATCAAGGAGATCAACAAGCAAAATAACACAGCTACTTTAAATGCGTTAATTCCTTCCAATGGAACAAAGAATCTTTTTCCTTTTCCTTTTTCAATCGTAAACAAGCAGACGTTAAACTTGGTTTTTCAATCAACGGATCCAACTTCTGGGCAGCGAGATTTCCAAATTCAACTGGATACGAGCAGTACCTTTAGCAGTGCATTTTTGAAATCACAAGTGGTGTCAGGTAAAGTCGTAGCCAAGCTCAACGTATCGCTTCTGGCGAATGACTCTGCCGTTTATTTCTGGCGAACCAAGTTGGATAAACCAAAGGCCAACGAAAGTGTCGATTGGACAACGTCCTCCTTTACCTTTATTCGCAATGCACCCGAAGGTTGGGGACAATTGAAATTTCAGCAGCTAATTGACAACGAAACACCTGGCCTCTTCAAAGATTCGCAATTGAGAAAGCTCAGCTATTTGGAAACGTTCACGCCATTTTCTGTCACCACTTTCGGGAATACTAATTCACAACCTGTTACCAATGTGTCGTTAAAGATTAGCAACGTTGAATTTAATATTGGCACACAAGGACAGCCTTGTAGAAACAATACGATCAACCTCGTTGCCTTCAATAAAAATACAGCGGTTCCATACGCAGGTATTCCATTTGGTTTTCAAGATGCCCGAACGTGCGGGCGAGAACCTCAGTTGATCAACAGTTTTCTATTGAATGAGTTGGAGACTACTTTAAATGATGACTTGGCAACTTATGTCGATGCCATTCAGCAAAGTGATTCTGTTTTGATTTTTTCGATTGGCAATCCCGGATATTCTTCCTGGTCTGCGAACGTGAAATCGAAGCTCGGAAATTTTGGAATTAGTGCCGCTCAAATCAATTTATTGTTAGATGGCGAGCCAGTTATTATTCTCGGTAAGAAAGGAGCTGCGGTTGGTACTGCTCGCCTGTTTCGATCTTCTACGGCCCCGTTAACAGATCAATCATTAACAGTAAGTAAAACTATGACGGGCAGATTTTCAAGCGGCAGCGTGAAGTCCACAGTTATAGGGCCAGCAAAAAATTGGATTCAATTTATCAATCAAGTTACTCGAGTAGAGCCAAGCGATGAATTTGGTTTTTCTGTCTTTGGTCGATCGTTGGATGGGGTGGAGACGTTACTCCTTGATAATGTAAAAGGAAACCTTGATTTGACTTTTATCAACGCCCAAGTTTTTCCGTTTTTAAGGATAGAGTTGAAAATGCAAGATGAAGTGAATCTTACTGCTATCCAGTTGCAAAAATGGATTGTTCAATACGAGACGGTAGCAGAGGGCGTGACGGTCTATACTGGTTCACTGGTAGGGAAAACGGCTCAAGAAGGTCAGGCCTTTTCGAATAGTTACGGGTTTGTGAATATTTCTGAAAAGACCTTTCCCGGGCAATTGAATGTGCGCGTGGATGTGTTGAACAAAACGAGTGGCGCGAACAGCACCTCTACGCTACTCATTGATCCGCCTAAACCGGGCGACACCACCAAGTTCTCTGTTGCCTTTGACACCAAAGCCAAAGTCGGAGCGAATGATATTTCGGTTTTTGTAAATCCAAAAATTTTGCCTGAACAATATTATGATAATAACATAGTGAGCCTGCTAGATTTTTTGACCGTTGTGCGGGATGCAACACCGCCTAGTTTAAAGGTAACATTTGATGGGCGCGTTTTGAGAAACAAAGATTTCGTTTCTAAGAACCCTCAGATTGTTATTAATCTACAAGATGAAAACCCATTTCTTTTCAAAACAGATACGCTAGGTGTCAGTATTTTTCTAAAGCAGCCCTGCAACACTGCGAGTTGTCCCCTCCTTCCGATTTTCTTCAAGCGTAGTGACCTCAAATGGTCTCCAGCATCCGCGAGTACTCCTTTTCAAATAAAGTTTAATCCAAGTAATCTCGCCTCGGGTGAGTATTCTTTGCGTGTGGAGGGTGTGGACGCTAGCGGAAACAAAAGTGGAGCAAAGCCCTATGAAGTAGATTTTCAAGTAGATGATACTACTACGCTTTCTTTGCAGGCAGTTTTCCCGAATCCATCTGCTGCTTCATTCTTTTTTAATTTTGAACTGAAAGGCAACATACTGCCAGACGATTTTCAACTTCAGATTTATTCCCTGGACGGACGCTTGCTGCGTGATTTTGGTAAGGATAACATTCAATTTTTTCACATTGGATTCAACGAGATACGATGGGATGCTCTTGATGCGAGTGGTAATTCTCTACCGAATGGGATTTATTTGTATCGGATACGAATAGCAGCTAATGGCAACACGTACCCAAGCCAAGGTCGGTTAGTGCTATCGAGGTAATTAAAAAAAGAAAGGTAAGCCACTGGCTTACCTTTAAAGGTTGACTCCTTCCAATTTTTACATTACATCACCCATTGAAATGGCACTCACTTGCTTTTGTTTTATGATGTCATTGAACTTCGGCACTTTGTCCGTCATTATTTTATTCAACAAGTTTAGTTGCTCATCAATCTTGTCGGTGATTTCCTTGTACACTGATTTTACTTGATCGGTCGGTTTGTAGTCGCTACCATCTACTTCAGAACCCAACGCACCCAATTTATTATTCAGGCGTACAGGGTAGTTTAGCGGATCTTGTCCGCTTTTATTTTTGGTTTGGTACAAGGCTTCTTCAATTTTCTTCATGTCATCCAAAATATATTTGGCCATGTCAGTAGCGTCTTTCATGTCTTCCTTGCCTTTCATAGGTTCGGTCACTCGATTGATTTGCTCGCGGGCCGTTCTTATTTTTTTGATAGCCTTGTGTGTGTCGCTCAGTTTATCCCGAACTGCAATGGAGAAATCAAATTGCGCTTTGATATCCGCCACTGTGCCACTTGTGCGCGGGTCTTTTAAAATCTCAAATTCTGTTTCGGTAGATTTCCCGCCTGCCTGTCCGGTAGGCAGGCTCACTGTAAGTTTTGCTTTGTACCTACCGGGGATCGCCTTAGGACCTGTGAGCGAGGCTGCCCACATAATTATTCCGTCAAAGCCTTCGGCATCAGCATAGCGCATATTCCACAGATGGCGGTTCATGCCCGGCTTCATTTTTAGTTGTTCTTCTTTCGCTTTTTTATCGGGCTTGGTTGCAAATTTTTTTATGAGCTTGCCATCCATTTCCAAAATCTCTAAGGAAACAACTGCTTTGGTTGTGTCTTTCAAATAGAAATGAACCATCACGCCACCGGGATGGTTCTTGCCTTCTGTTTTAGAAGGCCCACGAAATCCACCTTGGCCACCATTCATACGATAGCTCGGCATCGGTTTGTACAAGTGAAAATCGCTGCTGGCAATGGTTTCACTTAATTGATGAATTGGCGTAAGATCATCAATCAACCAGAAGCTTCTGCCTTGCGTGGCCGCGATGAGATTATCATTTTTAATGGTGAGGTCGGTGACCGGCACAACGGGCAAGTTCAATTGAAATGGTTTCCAATTTGCGCCATCATCAAATGAGATGTACATTCCAAACTCCGTTCCTGCATATAACAACCCTTGGCGCTTTAAATCGGTACGCACTACGCGTGTGAAGTGATTGGCATCAATGCCATCGGTAATTTTCATCCACGTTTTACCATAGTCTTTTGTTTTGAATAGGTAGGGTTTGTAATCGCCCGATTTATAACTTGTCGTGGCCACGTAGACCGCGCCTTTTTCGAATGGCGAAAATTCCACACTGTTGATCATCGTCCACTCAGGCATTCCGGCAACAGAAAGTTTGCTCCAATTTTTTCCACCATCGCGCGTCAGGTGCAGCAACCCATCATCGGAACCAGCCACGATAAAATCTTTTTCATAGGGAGATTCCGCGACAGCGAAAATGGTACAATAATATTCTACGGCCGTATTGTCTTTGGTAATCGGGCCACCCGAAGAACCAAGTTTACTTGGATCATTCCGTGTAAGATCAGGGCTTACTAGTTCCCAACTTTCGCCTGCATTGTAACTCACATGCAAGTTTTGTGAAGCAGCATATAATTTTTTTGGATTGTGTGGCGAAAAGAAAATAGGGAAGTTCCATTGAAAGCGATACTTCGCACCTTCAGCGCCATGCCCCATTGGGTTATCTGGCCACGCGTTGATGTTGCGTTCTTCTGCAGTAGCGTGATTAACACGTGTCAATAATCCATCGTAGCTTCCTCCGTATACCACGTCATTGTCGGTGGGGTCTACAGCTATATGGCCACTCTCTCCACCGGCAGTTGGTTCCCAATCGCGCTCGCCAATCGAAAATCCATCGGTGCGATGTGCCACGCGCTGTGTGGAGTTATCTTGTTGCGCTCCGTAAATTCGGTAGGGGAAATGATTGTCGGTAGTGACGCGATAGTATTGTGCTGTAGGTTGGTTGTGATAGGTAGTCCAATTCTCTCCTGCATCAAACGATACTTGGGCGCCACCATCATCGGCAATGACCATACGTTGATTGTCTTCGGGCGCAATCCACAAATCGTG
>JBBSCN010000140.1:0-8290 GCA_038250265.1 Cytophagales bacterium
AGCTTGCCCATGCCGCTGGTGATTGGAGGCATGAAGCGGCTAGAGCTAGTTAAGAAGCACCCCGAGCTGCGGGCGAACTTGAAAACCATCATGGCCGCCATTAAAAACGGATTGCAGGAAAAAGGCTTCGCGATCAACAAAACTCAGACCCCGCCAACCCCCGTGTTGTTTAAAGGAGGAGTCGGTGAGGCAGCCAACATGTCGATGGATTTGAGAGAGAACTATGGTATTTTTTGCTCGGTCGTGATCTATCCAGTCGTGCCAAAAGACGTAATTATGTTCAGAATCATCCCTACGGCCTCACATACGATGGCGGATGTGGAAGAGACCTTAACCGCGTTTTCTGCCCTAAAAACCAAGTTAGACGATGGTTTCTATAAAACAGAGGCGTTGGTTTCAGTAACCAAGTTTTAAAAAATAGGTGTTTTTGATTGTTTTTAAAGGTTTTTAGCTAATTTGGCGTAAGAATAGAACACCTCAATAAACTAAACATACCGTAACAATGAAAAAATTTGATGATTTAAAGGCCCTGATTGCATCTCTAGAAGGTGATGCCGACAAATTTTATAACAAAGCTAATAGCGCAGCAGGCACTCGCATCAGAAAGGGAATGCAGGACTTAAAGAACATTGCGCAGGCGATCCGCGCTGAAGTTCAGGATTTGAAAAATAAGGAATCCAATTAACTGGATTAGAATTGAAAAAAATGGGACTAGCTAACTAAGCAGTCCCTTTTTTTACGCCTTTTTCTTAAAGCTTTCTTTGATTTTTTCGATATCAACTGATTTTGCAACCGGCTTGAAGCCCTCGGTCTTCAAAGCTGTTCTTCTGCGAGCTGATTTAGCCTTATCCTTGCGGTTCTTTCTCTTTAATCGGGTAACTGACATGGTGTAATGTTTAAAAACGAGCGGCAAAAATAACGATCCTTTGTCAGAATGCAAGATAAAATGGTTTCCAGTTTCCAGTTTCTGGTCGATTCAATCTAAAACTGCCAGCCGGGAACTGGTAACTAGCAACCGAAAGCCTTAGATTTGGCTAATTTATATGTCAGAAAAACCCAGCATCCCCAAAGGCACCCGCGACTTCGGCCCGGCTCAAATGGCCAAGCGACAATTCATTTTAGACAGCATCAAAAAAGTATTTCAAAAATATGGCTTCCAGCCGCTAGAAACTCCTGCCATGGAAAACCTCACTACCCTTACGGGGAAATATGGTGACGAGGGGGATCAATTGTTGTTCAAGATTTTAGACTCTGGAGAGTTTTATGAAAAATTTCTTGAGATTGCTCGTGATCAGACTTTTGAATCAAAATCAAAATTCATTGATGGATTGAGTCAGTGTATGAGAAATATTTGTTCTGAGGCACTCATGGAGCTTGCTGGAGACCAAGCAAGAGACTTCAATTCAGTCAGGAATTTGATCCAAGGCGAAAAATCAAATGAAAGATTGCTTAAAGGGCTAGCTGTCAGTTCTTCCGATTCAAACTTAATTTTGGAATTTGTTAAAAAGGAAAGTCTTCTTATTGCATTAGATATTACTCAATATTTTGCTGAGCGTTTTGTTAATCGTTCGAATTACATCCTAACGAACCAGCAGTACTTTCAAGATTTTGCTTCAACGGCTATTTCACGTTATACAAAAATTTTGGATAGCTATCTTCTAGAAAAATTCTTAATATCTCTAAAATCTAAAACGCTAGCGCCTGAGATCTCTGAAAAAGGCCTTCGCTACGATCTCACCGTTCCGTTTGCACGTTATGTGGTGATGAACCGGCACGAGATTACCTTTCCATTTAAGCGCTATCAAATTCAACCCGTATGGCGTGCAGATCGCCCCCAGAAAGGAAGATATAGAGAGTTTTACCAATGCGATGCCGATGTGGTGGGAACGGACTCATTGATTTGCGAGGCAGATATTGTCTTGATGATCAAAGAAGTTTTTTCCTCTTTGGGGATTTTGGATTATACGATCAAGATCAATCACCGAGCGATTTTGTCTGGGTTGGCAGAATTGACTGGTACTGAAAATGAATCTTCTTTGTTTGTCGCCATTGATAAGCTGGATAAAATTGGCGAAGAGAAAGTAAGAGAAGAATTGCGCTCACGCGGATTTGACGACAAAGGTATTGATGCTGTCTTTTCGATTTTAAACTTTAAAGGAAGCACAACACAGAAATTGGAATTTCTTGCTGAGAAATTTTCTATTTCTGAAAAAGGAAAAAAAGGCATTGCGGATTTCAGAGAAATTTTGAACTTGCTGAAACAGTATGGCGATCTACAAGATCATGTTGAGTTTGATATTTCATTGGCGCGTGGATTGAGTTATTATACAGGCTGTATCTTTGAAGTGAAGATTAACAATGTGGCCATTGGTAGTGTAAGCGGAGGCGGCCGCTATGATAATCTAACAGGCGTGTTCGGTTTGCCCGATGTATCGGGAGTAGGAATTTCCTTCGGGGTAGATCGATTGTATGACGCGATGGAAGAATTGAAATGCTTCCCGGAAGAAACTCAGATATCGAGCAAAATTATGATTGCCCATTTTGATGAGTCTACGTTGAATTATTCATTAGGGGTTGCGCATCAACTACGAAAAAACGGAATCGCCACAGAAGTGTATCCAGACATAGCTAAGCTGAAAAAACAATTGGAATACGCAAACAAAAAAATGATTCCGTTTGTACTTGTTATTGGTTCAGAAGAACAAAAGACGGGATTGTTAGCTTTGAAGGACATGAGGAAAGGTGAGCAGCAGCAGATTTCAATTATGGAAATTATAAAGTTGATGGTTGTTAGTTGATAGTTATTGATCCATTAAACTACCAAGCCACCAAGCCACCAACTAACAACTAACAACTATCAACTATCAACTAATTTGGAACATACGCATTACATATCCAACAAACTACTTACACTCAACGATCTTGATCGTGTGTTACATGGTCATTCTAAAATTGCGTTATCAGAAGAATCGAAAAAGAAAATTGTTCGTTGCCGCGAATATTTAGATCAAAAGCTTTTGTCATCCACTTCGCCCATTTATGGGATCAACACCGGCTTCGGTTCACTCTACAATAAAAATATTCCGGTTGATCAATTAGAAAAACTGCAAGAGAATTTAGTAATGTCGCATGCCTGCGGAGCGGGAGCGGAGGTGCCTCGCGAAATTGTTTTGCTAATGTTGTTTCTGAAAGTACAGTCGCTTTCTTTCGGTCATTCGGGCGTGCAGTTGGAAACCACCGAGCGGTTAATGGAAATGTTCAACCAACGTGTGTTGCCAAAAATTTATGAAATGGGTTCACTTGGTGCTTCAGGTGATTTGGTACCGTTGGCGCATTTATCGCTTCCGTTAATTGGGAAAGGTGAGGTTCATTACCTAGGAAAAATTTATCAAAGCCAAGAGGTATTGGATTTGTTGGGATGGAACCGCGTTCACTTTCGCGCGAAGGAAGGATTGGCGTTGTTGAATGGCACACAGTTTATGAGTGCCTATGGTGTGTGGTGTTTGTTGCATTCCCACCGCATCCTTAAACTTTCCAACATCATTGCAGCTCTTTCGTTGGATGCATTTGATGGGCGGATCGAACCTTTTCATGAATTGGTTCACCAGATTCGCCCGCAGAAAGGCCAGATACATGTGGCAAAAGAGATGATGGTTTTATTTGCAGGAAGCGAAATCACTTCTCGAGCTAAACAGCATGTACAAGACCCGTATTCGTTTCGGTGCATTCCACAAGTGCACGGAGCCAGTTGGGATGCCATACAATATGTTTCAAACGTGGTGGAGATTGAAATAAATTCTGTTTCCGATAACCCAAATATTTTTCCCGAAGAAGACCAAATTATTTCTGCTGGAAATTTTCACGGCCAGCCATTGGCGCTTTCGCTGGATTTTTTAGCGATCGCGTTAGCGGAAGTAGGAAGTATCTCTGAAAGAAGAACCTATCAACTTATTTCCGGCTCCCGCGATTTGCCCAATTACTTAGTGGCCAATCCGGGTATTAATTCCGGCTTGATGATTCCACAATATACAGCCGCTTCGTTAGTGAGCCAGAACAAACAACTTTGCGCACCAGCTTCTGTTGACTCCATTGTTTCCAGCAACGGGCAAGAAGATCACGTGAGCATGGGAGCAAATGCAGCCACTAAGGCCTATAGGGTGGTTAATAATTTGTACTCGATTTTGGCCATTGAATTGATAACCGCTGCCCAAGCGCTTCATTTTAGAAAGCCCTTGCGCACTTCTCCTGTTTTAGAAAAATTTATGAATACTTTTAGAGCGGTGGTTCCGTTTATAGAAACTGACCGGTTGTTACACGATGATATGGTGAACGCTGAGCGATTTTTGAAAGAGGTTAATTTGCAAAAGTGAAGAAGCTGACTTTTTTGTTGGTAATGATTTTTTCGATGGGTTCTCTTCACGCCCAATTCACTAGCCGGTTGGGTCGTTTTCAGGTAGACCAAGTTAGAGGATGTGCGCCATTTACAATCAATATAACAAACACGAATCTGATCACAACTGGGGAATGCACTGGTCTTAACCCATGTCTGATGGATTATCAGGGCAACGGCACGCAGCAACAAAACATTTTCACATTCATTTACCCAACTGCCGGCACTTTCAAACTTTCGGTGTTGTATCAGAGCATTGGGGCAGATGACATTACAATTACAGTAGATCCAAATATTCAACCTGCTTTTGAAGTTTACACTTGTTCCAATTCTCAAGTATCAATTAAGGTAACAGATAAAAATTACGATCAATATTCAATTGACTTTGGCGATGGTTCTCCGGTAGTTCAAATCCCATTTAGCAATAACCAAGTGGCACAGCGTTCGTATGCCTCCAATGGCACATTCAATATTTCGGTAAGAGGAAGAAAACTGAACGCGGCTAATAACTGTAATTCACTTGTAAAATCTTTTCAGGCCGTTACTGCTTTGCCGATTTCTCAGATCAGTGCGCTGACAGCAGTCGATGCTTCTACTTTGAAATTGGATTTTGCACAACTCCCCAACATTCAATACAGATTGGAAATAGCGGTTAACTCTACCAACTTCCAACAACTCCAAACATTATATGGCGTCAATACAACAACCATCTCGAGCCTTCGCCTTGATGATAATTATTATTGTTTTCGCCTTAGTTCATTTGATCCTTGCACGGGTCAAAATAGCTATTCTCAGCCCGTTTGCAGCCAAAACTTTGATCTAACTCTTTCCAGCGATTTGAACCAATTGAAGTGGGTCACAGCCACTGCCCCGGCTGTTTCGATTACCAGTGTTGCAGTCTTTCGCAATAACGGTTTGTACACGAGCATTCCAGGTGCGCCAATCACTTACTTAGACAATGGAATCAATTGCAACGTTACTTATTGTTATCAGCTGAAAAGTACTTTTGCTGGCGGAGGAGTAAGTTCTTCCTTGGAAAAATGCGGAAAGGCCTTTACCACTATCAAGCCGACTAAAATTACCAACATAAGCGCAGTTGTTTCCTCGACCGGAGTCCAGTTAAATTGGCTCCAAGATCCTACTTTCAGTACCACCAGTTATTCTATTTTTAGATCCACCAATTTGGGTGTTTACATTCCTTTCGCTTCGGCTACTTCAACACAGTATCAGGATGAATCCTATGCGACAGGATCAGCTTTTTGTTATAAGGTAAATTACGCTGATAAATGCAACAACAAAAGTAGCGACAGCGACCCTGCTTGCCCCATTCGTTTGCAAGGCATGCTCAACAACAAAAATGAAATTTCCTTGAGCTGGTCCGATTACAGCGGATGGATTTTAGGTGTAAAAAATTACTTGGTTGAAAAATATGACAAAAATGGTACGCTGATCAAAACGTTCAATGTAGGAACAGCCACCTCTTTTTTTGACGACCAACCCGATCCAAAAAATCAACTTGTTTCCTACCGAATTGTTGCCCTTCCAATGGATGGTACGTTGGTTTCTTCATCTAGCAATCAAGTTGATTTAACTAAGGAAATTAACTTATTTTACCCTACTGCTTTTACCCCAGATAAGAAAGGCCCCACCGAGAATGAGGTCTTCACCGTCAATGGTCAATTTATCGTCAAACTTGAGATATCCATTTTTGATCGTTGGGGCTCCCTTATTTTTTATACCGATAAAAATGAGCCGTGGGATGGCTCACAATTGGGGCAGCCGATGCCTATCGGATCCTATGTATGGACGGCCAATATCACCGACTTCGCGGGGCGGTCTCTCAAGCGAAGCGGCACCGTGATATTAATACGCAAATAGGCATTTTCAATTTGCACTCACCCTTTTTGAAAACAACTTAAACCGTACCTTTGTTAACTTTATTAAATCGCGAATATGTTCGACATGATGAAAATGATGGGCAAGATGAAAGAAGTGCAATCGCGCATCAAAGAGGCCCAAGATAAATTAGCACTACTTACTGCCGTTGGTGAATCGGGAGGCGGCATGGTGAAGGCGACCGTGAACGGAAAAAAGCAGCTAATGCTGTTGGATATTGACCCTGTAATCTTGAATGCAAATGATAAAGTATTGGTTCAAGATTTGGTCGTGGCAGCAGTCAACATAGCGTCCGACAAAGCGGAAGCCTTGGCCAAGGAAGAGTTGAAGAAAAGCACAGAGGGCTTATTGCCAAATATTCCCGGGCTTGATCTTAGCACGTTGATGGGATGAACGAAGTGGCCATTGTCATTCTTAACTTCAACGGTAAAAAGTTTCTTCAACAGTTTTTGCCTTCCGTTATTGAGCACAGTGCAGGCGCCTCCATTGTTGTAGTTGATAACGGGTCCACGGATGACTCCATTCAATTTGTTTTAAGTGTTCATCCGTCTGTTCGGCTAATCCAGATCGACAACAATCTTGGTTTTTGCGGAGGCTATAATTTTGCCCTAAAACAAGTGGACGCCATCTATTATGTTTTACTGAACTCAGATGTGGAAGTAACCAAGAATTGGTTGCCCCCAGTAATCGAGTTGTTTCAAAGCGACCCTACAATTGCCGCTGTTCAACCAAAAATCTTATCCCACACCCGAAAAGATGAATTTGAGTATGCAGGTGCAGCCGGTGGATGGATTGATTCATTGGGTTATCCTTTTTGCCGTGGGCGCATTTTTAATCATTTGGAGAAAGATGATCAGCAGTTCAACGATACTGTTCCAATCTTTTGGGCCACTGGTGCTTGTCATTTTGTGCGCGCTTCTTTGTTCCACCAATTGGGCGGCTTGGATGAAGACTATTTTGCCCACATGGAAGAAATTGACTTTTGTTGGAGGCTTAAAAGGGCGGGATACCAAATTTTTTACCAAGGAAAGAGTACAGTTTACCATGTGGGAGGTGGAACATTGTCTTCGGCCAGTCCACGTAAAACTTATTTGAACTTTAGAAATGGCCTGAGCCTTGTCTTCAAACATTTACCGACTTCCCAGCTAGTTTGGAAATTACCATTGCGGATGATGTTAGATTGGACGGCAGCAGTCAAATTTCTATTTCAACCTTCTCCAAAAGATTTTTGGGCAGTGATAAAAGCTCAAATTGCCTTTGTTTCAAACATTAAAGAGGAGATTTCAAAAAGGAAGAGGATCGCTTTATTAATCCCCAATTATCATGTCAGCCAAGTGTACTCTAATTGGCTAGTGGTCGATTACTTTTTGTTGAGGAAAAGGGAATTCAAGCAACTGCGATTCTAAAAATCCCAGATTGTACTTCGTTTGCGTAAGTGCCCTCTTATATTTAAGATAAAGGCAAGTGAGAGGTAAATGATGATTGGTGAACCTAATGCCAAAAAAGAAGCGTAAATAAAGAAAAGTCGAATGGAGGAGGTGGCAATACCAAGCTTATCTCCCAGCGTGGCACACACGCCAAAGGCATGTTTTTCGAAAAAATGCTTAATTTGATACACCAATTACAATATTGTTAAAACGTGTTATATGCCATAGTTAATCGACTTTCGATCGATTATTTGACGAAAAGTACAAAGATATGCCTTCTTCATTAGCTTTACGATCGCCTTTTTTCTATTTTTTTTGAGTATTATTGCAGGAAAAATGGCAGTTAACTAAATTTGCCATCCGTAAAAAACATCCATAACACCAAATCCATGAGAAAATTAGTTTACTCGTTGCTAATCATCGGAACATTGACGTTCACTAGTTGCACGCTTCCGCAAATGATTAAAATGGCCAAAGAGCAAAAGCTCGAGATCAAGCCAAATCCATTAGAAGTCCATAAAGACACAGTCAATTTTGACTTGTCGGGTAGTCTTCCGGTTAAACTCTTGAAGAAAGG
>JBBSCN010000141.1:0-8261 GCA_038250265.1 Cytophagales bacterium
CTCACCATAAATCTCTTTGTATATAGGATGTGAGAATTCTACATCCTCCAATTCATTCAACAGAAATTTTGATAGACTTTGTTCTTCCAATTTACTATCGGCATAGTTTAAGAGTAAGCGAATTGTTTCGCGCTCCTGAAAATGCACCATACTCTTTGAATCTATTGAAGGTGGCTCAACTTCAGTTACTCCTTCAATTCCAATACCGCGTTCTGCTATTTCTTTAATACTCTCCTTTTCATCTTTGCGTCTTTCCTGAATTCGGATTTTGTTGAGCTCCGTAAGTAAAACCGATTCAGAAATTTTTAAAAGGCTACTGGTTTCTTGAATGTAAACAGACCGCTTTACCGGATCAGGAATCAGCGCAATGCTTGTAACAATTTCTTTAATCGATTCGGCTTTTTTGATAGGATCACCCGCTGCCTCCTTAGCAAATAGACCCGCCTTGAAGGAAACAAAATCTTGCGTCTTCTCTTTTAAAAACTTTTGAAATTCAGTTGTCCCTACCTTTCGAGAATAGCTGTCGGGGTCTTCTCCATCAGGAAAAAGTACCACGCGGACATTCAGGCCGCTTTTCAAAATCATGTCAATGCCTCTTAGCGCTGCTTTTATTCCGGCAGAATCACCATCGAAGAGTACTGTGACATTTTCAGTAAAGCGATGGATAAGTTTTATTTGGCTTTCAGTAAGAGCAGTGCCAGAGGACGAAACAACATTCTCTACATCCGATTGATGAAGCGAGATGACATCTGTATAGCCCTCGACTAAATAACAAACATCCTGTTGACGGATGGCGTTCTTCCCTTGATACAACCCATAAAGCACATCGCTCTTATGGTAAATATCCGTTTCGGGAGAGTTGATGTATTTAGGCTGGTTCTTGTCTTTACCCATCATGCGGGCGCCAAAAGCAATCACCTTTCCAGAAATGTTATGAACCGGAAAAATTACTCTGCCCCGAAATCGGTCGTATGAACTTCCATCCTCTTTTTTTACTACCAACCCAGTTTTCTCCAGCAGATCTTTATTGTAACCTTTTAATAAAGCTTCTTTGCTGAAATTCTCCCAGCCCTCGAGCGCAAAACCCAACTCAAATTTCTCAATTGCTTTATCGTTAAAACCACGTTCACGAAAGTAACTGAGCCCTATGCTTCTGCCCTCTTCATCAGTGCTAAGAATTCTTTTGTAATAGTCCTTCGCAAAATTCATCAGAATGTAAATGCCTTCGCGTTCGCTTTGCTCTGCTTGGCTTTCATCACTCAGTTTATCTTCTTTTATTTCAACGCCATACTTCTTAGCAAGGTATCGAATGGCCTCCGCGTAGCTTAGCTTTTCATGCTCCATTACAAAGGTGAACGCATCTCCCCCTTTGCCGCTACTAAAGTCTTTGAATATCCCCTTGGCGGGAACGACAAAAAAGGAAGGGGTTTTTTCACTCGCAAAAGGGCTAAGCGCTTTGTAGTTGGCACCTGATTTTTTGAGCGTAACAAAATCGCTGATCACATCTACAATGTCAATGCGGTTCTTAACTTCTTCTATGGTATCGCGGGTGATCAAGCAGGTACCGTGTCCAGTTGTAAATCAGGCTCGCCCGAAGGTTTGATTTCGTGAATGATATCGACTGCAGCATCTATACCAGATCTAATTATATCTGATTTAGTTTCACCTTCGTAGTAACCAACCAGGTGTAAAATTTCATAGGCTGTGTTGAATATCCTTAAAACAGATTTATCCAATTTTGCAATTTTAATTCTATAATCATCCACATTTGTTCGGGGGCCTTTCTTTTTGTCAATCGCCTTGCCCTTCATCTCTAAGTACGTGTTGGCTGCCAATAAGACACCATTGTAAGCAGTGGCGCAAGCCATTCTCACATACTTATCATCTTCGTAATACTTGTCTTTCTTTTTTGCCTTGGTTCGCAAGATTTCTTGGGCATTCTGAATATACCGAACGGCTTCTCTATAGCGATTTTGCCTTTCTTTGATAGACATTTTCTTTCTTGTTTTAGAATTGTGGACAAAGATAACAATAAGTCATTTGTGGTAGGACGACCGCTGTTCATAAGTGCTACCCCTCATTTACCGTTGAATTTAGGATCTAGACTATCGACTATTTGCACTAATTTGCGAACTTATTCAATTGAAATTGGTTTTATACTTGCGCATACTATGAGTTTCACCACATCAGACATTTTAAAAGCCCTATCGACCGTAGACGACCCCGATCTTAAAAAAGATTTGGTGACGCTGGGCATGATCAAGGATATTTCTGTTGACGAAAATAAAGTAAGCTTTACGGTGGTATTGACTACCCCTGCCTGCCCCCTGAAAGAAAAAATCAAAAAGGATTGTGTCGAGGCCGTTGAAAAAGCGGTGGGAAAAGAAGTGATCATTGAGATTTTCATGACTTCTTCGGTAACCACCCTTCGCGACAACGCTCCATTGTTGCCAAGAGTAAAAAATATTATTGCCATTGCATCCGGAAAGGGTGGTGTAGGTAAATCTACCGTCACCACAAACTTAGCAGTCGCACTGGCTCAGTCAGGGGCTAAAGTAGGGTTGATCGATGCAGACATTTTCGGGCCTTCCATCCCCGTTATGTTCAACTGCGAGCGCGAGCAACCCGAGGTGAAAGTGGTAAATGGGAAGAATCTGATTATGCCGCTGGAACAATATGGTGTGAAGTTAATGTCAATCGGTTTTCTCTCTCCGCCTGAAAGTGCCGTGGTATGGCGCGGCCCGATGGCGAGTTCTGCCATCAAACAATTTATTGCCGATACAATTTGGGGAGATTTAGATTATCTATTGATTGACTTGCCACCCGGCACTAGCGATATCCATCTGACGCTTGTTCAAACTGTGCCGGTAACGGGTGCCGTAATAGTTACCACACCCCAAAAAGTTGCGTTGGCAGATGCCATGAAAGGACTCGCTATGTTCAAACAGCCTTCGATTAACGTTCCCGTTCTAGGTGTAATTGAAAACATGGCATACTTCACACCCGAAGAACTCCCTGAAAATAAATACTACATTTTCGGAAAAGATGGAGGCAAAAACTTAGCAGAGAAATATAACGTTCCTTTCCTAGGCCAAATCCCGTTGGTACAATCTATCCGCGAAAGCGGTGATAGCGGATTGCCGGCTGTGATGAAAGGCGGCTTAGTGGCGGAGGCATTTACCAATCTAGCTGAAAGCATGGCCCGCCAAGTTGCCATTAGAAATGCTACCTTTGATGTTACAAAAAAGGTTAATATAACAGTATGATCGAGGTTTTGGGAAAATCAAAAAAAGAAGAATTGACCGAACGAATCGAGGCTTCGCTGAATTCCATTCGCCCGTATCTGCAAGCCGATGGCGGAGATGTGAAAATTTTAGACCTGTCTGCTGACCATATTTTGAAACTAGAATTTATGGGCAATTGTGGCAGTTGTCCCATGTCTACGATGACCTTTAAAGCTGGAATTGAAGAGGCCATTAAAAGATCAGTTCCCGAAGTACGATTGATTGAAGTGGTTAATCTGAAATCACTTTAAGGTTACCGATCGGCCCGCTTACCTATCAAAGATCACCTTAAACTTTTTACCCGGCCTTTACTCTAATGGATTTTTATGCGTTATCCATTAACTTGCGCAGTATGCTTTTCCGCTATCTACTTACATTCATTTCTGTAATTAACTCGGTCCACGCTTTCGCGCAACAGCGGTGTGGCACTGTTGAACATGAAAACCGCTTGCGGGAACGTAATCCAAAAAGGGAATCCATTCAACAATTTGAACAATGGATGGATCAAAAAATTTCGCGGCAAAAAAGTACTCCATTTGGTGCACAACAGGCACAACAAACCCAATCGACCTACACGATACCAGTGGTAGTGCATATCGTCCACAACGGTGAAGCAATTGGCACGGGGTTAAATATTTCCGATGCCCAAATTCAATCGCAATTGGTTGTGTTGAACAACGACTTTAATCGCTTAAATGCAGATCAAACAAATACCCCCGCTGTTTTTCAATCAGTAGCAGGAAGTTTTGACATTCAGTTTGTATTGGCAAAACAAGACCCCAACGGCATCGCAACCAATGGAATCGTTCGCGTAAAGGGTAGCCAAACTTCTTGGAACCCGGATATTGAGGGCTTCTTGTTGAAATCTCAAAGTTATTGGCCCGCGGAAAGTTATGTAAATATCTGGGTCTCTTCCTTGACCCAATTCATTGGCTTGGCGCAGCTCCCCGTTTCGTCTGAGCCAGGTTTAGAAAATTCGCCCAATGAAAGATTGACGGACGGAATGGTCGTAAACTATAGGCACTTTGGATCTATTGATGCCGGAAACTTTGACTTATCAACGCGGTATAATAGGGGCCGAACGCTGACGCATGAAATGGGTCACTTCTTTGGCCTTCGTCATGTTTGGGGAGACGTCAGCAGTTGTTCCAGCACGGACTATGTAAATGATACGCCCGTACAAAACGCGCCTACAACAAGTTGCCCCTCTCACCCACAAACATCCTGCACCAGCGCCAAGATGTTTCAAAACTACTTGGACTATACGGATGACGCGTGCATGAATATTTTTACACAAGGGCAAGTAGCACGAATGAATATCATCTTGCAGAACAGTCCACGAAGACAAGAACTGCCAACTTCCCTCGGTTCACTCCCCCCTTCTGCGGTCGCCAACGATTTAGGAATAAAAACCATTTTGAATCCAATTAGTACTGCATGCAATGGATCAATTGTCCCCTCTATTATGATACGAAACTACGGAACCAATCTGATCACTAATGCACAAATTCAGCTGAAAATAAATGGCTCTGTTATCGAAACAAAGAACATTGCACTTACTCTTTCTCCCAATGGGGAGCAGCAAATTGATTTCATACCAGTCGTACTAGGAACTAACAGCATAACTTCATTCGACTTTTTAATCACGTTTGTCAATTCAACCACCGACAATAATCCATTGAATAATTTAAAAACGGTGGTGACTACAACTCCTGTTATTGGCACACTTCCCTTGACAGAAAATTTTACTACCCTGCCGGTAAATTGGCTTACTGCAAACCCGGATAATCTGAATACCTGGCAGACAACAAACGTTTCGGGGAAATCCAGTATCTACATGAATTTTTATGACTACGCACAAGTCGGTGCATCCGATCGATTGTCAACGCCTCTCATTGATCTTACCTCCGCATCAAAAGCAACGCTAGTTTTCGACTACGCCTATGCACAATATCCTGGAAGCACGGGCGATCGATTGCGAATTTTAGCTTCCAACAATTGCCGGTTTGACACCTCGCCCATCTCGATTTTTGACAAGAAAGATGATGCGCTCTCTACGGCAGCGGCAACACTCTGCTCTTTTTTTCCGGGCAACAATCAATGGGTAACCGAGGTTGTTTCATTGGATGCATTCATCGGTCAATCGATCCAACTTGCCTTTGAAGCCACAAATGGAAATGGGAATAATTTGTACATCACCAATGTGCGCATTTTTAAAGGCGACTTAGTGGACGTGAAGCTTCTTAGTTTAGAAAGTCCTTCTCCCGTGAGTTGTTTAGCGAATCAATCTCCCAAAATTAAAATCAGAAACAACGGCAACGTTTCTATCAATTCCTTCACTATGTCTGTTTCGCTGAATGGCGCGACCACGGGTAACCAGTTGCAAAGCGGTTTCTCAATTCCGCCCAATGGCGAACAGATCATTCAATTAAATCCTGTTCAATTAAAAGATGGATTGAATCAACTAGATGTATCGATCCTAAGCCCAAATGGAGTAACCGATAATTTCAGTCAAGACAATAACAATGTCTACACAGTAGTCGTCAACACCGCGAAAGAGATTATACCTTTTAGAGAACGGTTCGACAGCAACTCCCAGCAAAAATGGTCGATCGTGAGTCAAGGCCAACAACCCAGTTGGGCGAAAGCAACCACCAATTATTCGCAGTCACTTTTCTATACTTCATTTACCAACACGAATATTGGGGAGGAGTCATGGTTGGTCAGCCCGGTTTTAGACTTAACTTCTACTACAAAGGCTAGCTTATTTTTTGAAGCGAGCTATGCGAAGCGTGACCCCAAGTGTGAAACACTTAGAATACTCGCCTCCACAGATTGCGGGGTTACTTTTAATGAACTACTTTTTGATCGAGGTGGAAGCCAGCTTGCTATTTCAAACTCTTCATCGCCATGGACACCTTCACTTTCTAGTGATTGGAGAAAGAATTTCGTAGACCTTTCAAGCTACGTAGGAAAAGCCGGGGTTCGGATTGCGTTTGTTGCGATCAACGGAAATGGCAATAATCTTTTTTTAGATAACATTGATTTTTTCGAAGATAACAGTTCTACGCAACTGACAGTTGAAAGCCCTTATGCCGTCTATGGCGGAAAAGGAATTCCACTTCTTCTGACTTTTAACCTAGACGATCGACAAGCGGTGGGCTTGCAAATTTACAACAGCACAGGTCAGGCAATATTGGAAACTACTTTCCCGGAAACACTCAACCAGACCTATTCCATTGATTTGAGTGATCGAGGATCTGGAGTCTATATCCTTCGATTTCAAATTGGCAATCAGTTAAGCTCAAAAAAAGTGTATGTCGGCAATTGATCGAATTAGTCAATTTCTTCGCTTGAAATCCGGCAAATACTAGACATCTTTGAAGTAATTTTTTGGCTCATGGATAAAAAGAAAATTGCGATCGTTTATGGGGGCAAATCAGTCGAGCACGGAGTGTCGATTAATTCAGCCCGAAATATTTTTGAATTCATCGACAAAAATATATTTGAACCCTACCTGATCGGTATCTCTACGAACGGAATATGGTATCTAACAAAAAATGTATCCAAAAAAATAGAATCAGGTGAAGCTTTGTCGCTCGTGCTAAATCCCACGGCTCCTTCATTTAAAACGGCCAAAGGCGAGTCTTTTTCAGTAGATGTGGTGTTCCCAGTTTTGCATGGCACCGATGGTGAGGATGGCAGTATTCAAGGCCTCATCAAGGCAATGGACTTGCCAATGATGGGCACAAGTGTGCTTGGCTCTGCCATGTCGATGAGTAAACTTGTCACCAAGCGATTATTGAAGGAAGCTGGTTTACCCGTTGCTGATTTCTTATCTGCTTACTACAGTGAAAAAGACAATCTAAAATTTGAAGACATCGTCAAAAAGTTGGACTTACCTTTTATGGTCAAGTCGGCTAACCTAGGTTCATCTGTGGGAGTTACCAAGGTAAAATCAAAAGAAGACTTTTTTACCGCTATCGAGGAAGGATTTCGCTATGACGACTGTATCCTTGTCGAGAAATATATTCAAGGCAGGGAAATAGAATGTGCCATTCTAGGTAATAGTCCCAGTGAAGCGTCTCTTCCCGGAGAGATTATTATCAGCAAACAATATGAATTTTATACGTTCGATGCAAAATATGTAGATGGCAATGCGGTATCGATCGAAGTCCCAGCCAAACTAGACAAAGCGAGTCAGGAAAAAATAAGAACTCTTTCGATTAAAGCATTTCAAGCACTTGCGTGCGAAGACTTTGCCAGAGTGGATCTATTTCTAACGGAGAACGGTGAAGTATTTGTAAATGAAATCAACACTATTCCAGGCTTTACCAACTCCAGTATGTTTCCCATGATGTGGAAAGAAAGGGGAGTTACTTTTACTCAATTGATTACGCGATTAAGTGAGTTGGCTCTTGAACGATTTCACAAATCAAAACGAATTGAAAGAGGATTTGAATCTTTGTTGAAGTTTTAACTGATATGAACTTGAAAAATCTTTTCAAAACGAATACGGTTGGAGGATTGCTGCTGAACATCTGCCTATCTGGTGTCCTCTTCTTGTTCATCACGCTCGTTTACTTTTACATTTATTTGCCTAACGCCACCAATCACGGTAAGTCGCTGACCGTACCTGATTTGACGGGGATGAACATGGAACAAGCGGAAAAAATGTTAGCAGAAAAATCACTACGCATCGCAGTCAATGATTCGTCTTATTTAGAAGAGGCGCAGCCACTCAGCATCCTAAAACAATTTCCGGCTACGGGCGAGAAAGTAAAAGAAGGAAGAACTATTTATGTTTCTATAAACAGAACTACTCCCACTACTCTCCCCGTTCCTGATCTAGTAGATCGATCTTTAATCAATGCGGAGGTGGTGTTGAAAAGTAATGAGTTGAGATTAGGCAGGGTCTACTATGAAGCCAGTCCGTTTCGGAACTTGGTAAAGGAAATGAGACACGAAGGGCGCGTC
>JBBSCN010000142.1:0-8215 GCA_038250265.1 Cytophagales bacterium
AAAAAATAAATAAATAAGGGCATCTCTAAAAACACAACCTACCCTTCTCTTTTGGAGAAGGGGAAAGGGGTTGAGGTAGTAAAAGAAAGGTTTTTAGAGATGTCCATAATTTACTTAGGCATCGAAGGCCGCACTTCAATTTTGCTCGGCAACACACGCGGATTCATGTTTAGTAGATCTATCACTAGCTGTCCAATATCTTCGGGCTGAATTTTCCATGCATCTTTTTCAGATGGCGCGTGGTTATTAAACTCAGTTGCTACAGAACCTGGCATAATGGTACTGACTTTAATACCGTGTGGACGCAAGTCAAGCATCGTAGCTTGGGTAAAACCAAGTAGGCCAAACTTGCTCGCATTGTACGCACTGCCAGCAGCAAAAAAATTGGCGCCTGCCAAACTGCCAATGGTAATGATGTAGCCTTTTGTTTTCTTCAACGCCTCCACGCATGCCTGCACACTATAAAAAACACCCGTCAAATTAGTGTTGATAGTTTCGTGCCATTGTTCGTGAGTAAGCGTTTCTACCGAACCAAAATTACCAACGCCAGCGTTAGCGATCAGCGCATCGAGTTGACCAAATTTTTTAAGGGTTGCTTCTACTGCTTTTTGTTGTTGAATGAAATCCGCTACATCAGCAACTAGGCCGATGGTACTTCCCTCTTTAATCAAATTTAATTCGGCAGCAGCTTCGGTTATTTGCTTAGCCTTGCGCCCGGTAATGGCTACATTCCAACCATTTTGAATTAATAGTTTGGCCGTGCTGTAGCCAATGCCCTTAGAGCCGCCTGTTATTAATGCTGTTTTCATTCCTTTACTTTTTACAAATCTAATCAACTGTAGTGCTTTTTCAGTTAAATGATTTCTTCTACGAAAAATTCATTCCATTTTTCTAAAATGTTTAACGAACCCAAACGTTTTTTTGGAAATAAATCCCGTTCTTGTGTCGTTAGTCCTGCATGAGTTCAATTTCCGTTTCTTCTTTTCTCAAAACATCTTCCTACTGGTCTAAACTGGCGGGCGTGCGCTGGCAATTGATTTTGTCGGTAGTCGTTTTGTGGGCCGCAAATAGTTGGTTGAAAACCGAATACGACCAAGATGATTCAAATATCTGGTTAGTAATGAACCTATTTTTGCAATTGGTAAAATGGACGCTCGTAGGGCTTTTTGGCTTCAGTCTTTTATCGGCACTGATTACTTGGGTCTATTTCATCAATAGTGTTAAAAACAAAACAGTATCAGCGCAAGCAAAGTTTGGCGATGGCCAAAAGGCAGAAGCCGGTTGGGTCCCCCTTACGGTGATGATCAGCGGTTCAGTATTGCGCCCGTTGCTCGGCACTGTGCAAGCACGGTTGGTTTTTTCTGAAAAAAGAGTTTCTGACAAAGTTATTTTAGATGTGAATGTATCCAAACCTAAGCATTGGTGGAGGCAAGCCATCAAGGGCACAGGCCGGACTTTATTGCACGATAGGGGCATTTACGACACTAAAAAAATATTGATTTCCTTTTGCGATATGTTGGGCTTGGTATCCCTGCCGTATGCTGTTCCGTTCACGCAACAATTATACACGTTGCCTCGCCAACAAGAAGAGCAAAAGGTAAAGGCAAATCCCAATTCCACGGAAGAACAAAAGTACCGCATTGAAATACCAAAGCGTGTGGAGGGTGAACACGTCAATTACAAAGAGTTTGAAGCGGGCGATAACATTCAACGCATTGTGTGGAAGATTTATGCCAAGAGTGGGCAACTGGTGGTACGCATCCCCGAAACAAAAGACCCGTATGCTTCGCACTTGTATTTCTATGCCAGCTTCTATCACGGGTTTAACTTACAAGCTGGCGCCTTTGAAAAGGAGCTATTGAATGTGTACAAAGACAAAGTGCGAAACTTGTTTGAAGCGCTGCAACGCAATGGATATGATGTGCGCATTCCGCAAGACCAAGAAGTACCAAGGCTAGCTGGGCTGAGCGAAAAGAAAAATGAGTTATTTCAGATTACAGCAGCCAGCTGGCAAAAAGAGCAGACGCCAGCCATGTTTGTCAACTATAACAAAGCAGCCTTTGTGTGCTTTCCTTCATTGGCGCCAGTAAATGAAATTGAAACAGTACTAAAAAATTTACCTTTATCGGTGCCGATCGTAGTTGTAAAATTATCCGATGCTATACCATCGCCCTTCCAACTTTCGGTAAAAGACATTTTCTTTAAGGCCGGCAAGCAGCCAAGCGACAACCTTCGGCAGCCATGGTTGTTATCTTCTTTGAGAAGGGAGTTGATTAGAAATGAAAAAGAAATAGAGCCAATTCTCAAACAAAGAGGCAATAGCTGGCTAACTAGTACAATTATTAGCGATACTAACTGACATTATGCAAACCTCTAAATTCATTGTCAGGCTGATCCAGTCGAAGCCTATTTCGGAACACGAATAAGCCGTTTTCGACAAGCTCAAACTGACAGTATTTAACGTTTTGCATAACTCTGGATACTAATTGAAAACAAAAATGAATTGAATTTTAAAAATGAATTTAGAAAATAACCAAAATCGCTTTCAACAATTGCTCATCCGGTGGGTGTTGGTGGTAGTACCCACTATTTTGATTGGGTATATCACACTGCGCTTTCTGAATTTTTCCTACACTTCTCTTAATACGGGGATACTAAGTCAAACTATTTATTTTAGTTTAGGTTTGATCGTTGCCTACTCACTCTATTTCTATGGTGCACGATGGGTGATCACTTTTCTATTGCTCTGGCTAGGCTACTGGATCTTCGAAAAAATTATTGGCCGCTTGCCGGGCGAGTTTGATGTGTTCTATGCCACGGCACGATTTCAATTGTATTCTACACTTTTCATTTTCGGTTGGCTGTTTGGCTTTCTGCTTGCGCGCATCAAGTGGTCGTACGTGATTCTGTTTGGCGTATTGGCAATCGTTACGCTCGTTTCAATTTCCGATACAATTGATATTAGTCTGTCGTACATTCTGATCCACATTTTTCCAGTAATAGTATATGGCCTTTACATGTTCTTTCTCTCTCCCATTTTAACCGATCGAATTGAACTGGACAAAAAGAGATCCGGCAAATTGGTGCTGCGGGTAGCTTTGTTTGCCTTGCTGATTCTTTCCGCTTTCATCATCACAGAAAGTTTGTTGAAGGGCGATATGAAAGCCGTAGAAAAAGAATTGGCTGCCCGAGGGGCAAAAGGAAACAAAGACGGATCGAAAAAAGAAAAAGATAATTACGATGATCGCGATGGACTGATGGATAAAACCGATGACGGCTATCGCTTGAAAGACACCATGCGTGTCAACTCAAAAATGAGCCAGTCAGACAGGCTCATGTTTTGCAGCAAGCTGGATAATTATTTTCCCGATGGGTCGCCCGCTCCGCTCTATTTTGTGTATCACTATCTCACGCGCTACGATCCCGTAAAGGAAACTTTTACACGCGATGTAAATGTGCCTTCATTTGATGAGATCACCATCGACCCGACTGCCCTACCGATGTATTATAGTTACACGGACACTTCAATGATCAGAAAATCGATGGCGCGCAAGTTGCGAAAGGTAGTGGAGGCATCGGTTTATCTATCTGAAAATACTTGGAAGCATTCGGTGCTAGGCCCGGCTAGCGTATTCTCCATTCAGACCATTCCTGTGGAAAAGGATTTCCAAAAAACATTTTTGTCCGGATACAAGATTACCTCTTTCACTTCCGAGCTGAACAATGCCTATTTCGTTTATAATATCTCAGCCAGCCCTACGCTAGAACCGTTGCAAGAGCAACGGCATAAAGAACTTCGCTCGGTGAATGGATATGATGAACTCGATAATAAATTTCTGGAATACTACACCAAAATGCCCGAAGGAGGCATTTACGATTCTATTGCAAAACTGGCGTTGAGTTTAATTCCTAAAGATGCTAAGCCTGTTGATAAAGTGATTGCCGTTCGTGATTTCTTTTTAAAGCGCAATGAAAATGGTAAACGCATTTTTCGCTACACTTTGAAAGCAGGTTCGGTGGACGATCCAAACATTCCGAGTTCGAAGATGCTGTATAACTTTTTGTTCAAAACACATGCTGGCTATTGCACCTATTATGCAGGTGCCTCGCTATTTATGTTAAGGACGCTCGGTGTCCCTGCTCGTTTTACTACGGGCTTTGCTACCGTCAACCGCAGTGATAAAAATAAAGGCTGGTATTGGTTTTACGCCAGCCAGGCACATGCGTGGACTCAAGTTTATTTTCCGGGATACGGATGGCTGGATTTTGACATGACCATTGGCAACGAAGAACAACAAAGCGCTCCTAAGCCAGACGGGACTCCACCGCTTCCTCCGCCAGAGCCTTGGCTGGTGCTGAATGCCAAAGCAGAATCCGTTGATGTGGTGGGTAAGACGCTGACCGCTTCTTTCAATCAATTGATTTACTTTAACACACCTTCGGTATTGAATAGAACGTTTACAAGATCCATTGACGCAACATTGTGTCGGGTATTGTACGACAAGCGCGATACTACTTTCGCGGCCATCCATCCAGGCGATTCACTGATCATTGTTTCGTATAAAGACGAAGCTAAAAAAATTCCACAGCCACGCGCGGGTGTTGCAATTGAAACGCAGGTAGAGGATTTCCCCTCACCGGTTATTGCCGATGAAATCCACATTCGTGTGAAAGAGAAGGAAAAGAAAAAAGATGGTTCGGGAAAGAGACCTACCCAACTTGCCGAAAAGAAAATGACATGGCAAGAGATCGCTTGGATCGCTGCTAAAGTAGTGGGTGGCTTGCTACTGTTTCTATTTTTGATTCCGCTTTTGTATTTGATCTATCTGTTGCTGCGCATTTCGCTTTCGCGGAACATGAATACAAAAGCAGATACTATTTATCGAGCTGCATTGTACCGTTTCCACATGGCTGGCCTAGAGCGAGATGAAGAAACTCCGCTGGAATATGCACACGACAAAGTTGACCCAATAACAAATGCAGGCTTTGCAGAATTTATGCGCCTCTACCTTCGATTGAAATACGCAAATGGTACCTTGCGCGAAGGCGATGCAGAAATCATTAATCGCTTTGGCAAAAACGTGAGTTCATCTATTCGCACTAAATTTGGATTCTTTAAATCGGCTCTCAACTACTTCAATGTTTTAAGAGCCAGTAGCTTCTTTCAGCGACCTATCGCGAACGAAAATGAAGTAATGAGATGAAAAAAATACTTAAAGGAAATCCTACTGAACGCGACTTGTTCAAACGGATTTCTGCGTTGGTCGAGTCAAGTCACGCTACGGTTATCAAACAGGTCAATGCGTCAGTTGCTGAATTGTTTTGGCAAGTGGGGTATATGGTAAATGAATTTGTTTTGCATAATAAACGCGCTGATTATGGAAAGCAGATTGTCGTGACAGTGTCACGACAATTACAAGAAAGGTTCGGGCGAAATTTTGAAGAGAAAAACCTCAGAAGAATGCTTCAGTTTGCCGAAACCTTTCCACAGCCCGAGATTGTCGCATCACTGTCACGACAATTAAGCTGGTCTCACATTCTAAACATCCTTCCATTACGAACTAAGGAGCAACGAGAATTCTACATCAACTTAGTTGCTACTGAAAATATTGGGGTTAGAGATTTAAGGGAGCGGATTAGTAAAAAGGCTTTTGAGCGAACACAAATTGCGAACGCACAGCTATCCCAGACGTCAAATGATTTTTCTAATAATTTTAAAGACCCCTATTTTTTTGATTTTCTCAATCTTCCACATGGCTTTTTGGAAGGCGACCTTGAAGAAGCAATTTTAAAGGATTTAGAAAAATTCATTCTTGAGGTCGGCAAGGGCTTTGCTTTTGTAGAACGTCAAAAAAGAATGATTATCGATGGTGAAGACTATTATTTAGATTTACTATTTTTCCATCGAAAACTCAGAAGGCTTGTTGCTGTTGAACTAAAAATAGGAAAATTTAAAGCAAAATTTAAAGGACAAATCGAGCTATACCTGAAATGGCTCGAGAAATATGAAATGCAACCAAACGAACTGCCTCCTATTGGCCTTATTTTATGTACTGAAGCAAGCCGGGAACAAATTGAACTCTTGGAAATGCACAAGGATGGAATTATCGTAGCTGAATATTGGACCGAATTACCTCCACGCAAAGAATTAGAAAAAAAATTGAACATAGCTTATTTGCAAGCAAAGGAAACCCTCGAACGAAGAAAATCACTATCCTAATAAAATATATGTCAACCAAACTAAAATCCCTAACTGACAACATCGAAACCATTATTCGAGGCAAGCCACAAGAAGTAAAATATGTTGTTACTGCTTTATTGGCGCGCGGTCATATTTTATTAGAAGATAATCCCGGAGCCGGAAAGACGGTATTGGCTAAAACCTTGGCGCAGTCGATTTCAGAAGGCTCAGCAGAATTCCAATCGACCAATGGTGGAGTGGCCTTCAAACGTATTCAGTTCACGCCTGATTTGCTGCCGATGGATTTAATTGGTTCGCACATCTTCGATGAAGCAAAAAAAGATTTCGTGTTTAAAAAAGGTCCGCTATTCACACATGTGTTGTTGGCAGATGAGATCAACCGTGCTTCACCTAAAGTGCAAAGCGCACTGCTGGAGTGTATGGCCGAAAATCAAATTTCATCTGGCGATAGTACTTTTCTATTGGATCCTTTCTTTTTCACCATCGCCACGCAAAACCCTATAGAGATGGAAGGCACATATCCGCTCCCAGCGGCACAACTCGATCGTTTTTACATGAAAATTTCGTTTGGCTACGTTTCTGAAGAAGTGGAATTTGATATTTACACCAACTACCTTAGCATTGGCAACGGAAAAAATACGGTAAAGCAAGTGCTGACATACAATGATATTATCGGCCTACAGCAAGAAGCGGAGAACGTTTATGTTCATCCAGAAATCATAAAAGGAATTGTTCGTTTGGTGCAAAGTACTCGCCACCATGCTGAAATTGCGTTGGGCTGCTCTACACGCGGAGGTATTATATTTATCAAATGTTTGAAGGCTTGGGCATTGGTCAATCAGCGCGACTATGTGATTGAAGATGACATTCGCGCATTGGCGCAACCCGTCATGCACCATCGATTGATCTTCCGAAATCGCGAAGCATCTAAAACAGCCTTGCAACAGTTGGTAGATCAGGAAGTGAATAGGCTTGCTAAGATGGGGATACAGGGAAAGAAATAGTTATGCGCCTAGTCTCTTTAATTACCTTATTTTTCTTTTTGGCAACAACCGCAATTGCCCAAAACTCTATTAGGCAGCAAATAGACAGTGAGCGCGAAGGTTCTTTCTTGGAAGACAAAACCTACGAGAAAGCGCGTGGCTTCATTCGCAAAGACAGCACTTATTATGTAGGCCACCTATTGGAAGGTGCCTATCTTTTTTTCCGCGCAAACGATGAATTAGGTTTTCGAAAGGCAGTAGGCCCATTAAAAAAAGCATTGGATAAAATCGAATACGACTTTGATCCGTTACTGCGCATCCGCACAAATAACTATTCGGTGTATGCAGCTAACTATCGCTATCAATTTGACTACGGACTGATCACTTATTTTTTAGGCCGTTGCTATCAAAATGTAGAGCAACAAGACAAAGCGATGGAGGTCCTAGAACATATTCGTGACCGAAATTTTCAGGTGGAGATCAACACGGATTCGTACAATACCATGGCGTGGATTTTCCATCGCAACCGTGTTTATACTACGAAGCAATTTCCTTTCTTGAAAAATTCAGTAAAAGAGAATGTTGTTGCTGCAAACAAGTATTTAGATTCTGCCTTGCAAAAAATACGGAATGATATTCCCGTGAATAACGGATTGTATGACCCTAATTTTTTAAACAGGCAGTACCTGAGCACTTACCATTACAAGGCAATGATCCATGATTATTTATTGGATATTGATTCAGCCAATTATTACTATGACTTGCTTATTCAAAACCAAGCTTATTCCAGCAATAATTACGCAGAGTTCAAATTAGCCATGGGCGAGTTTGAAGAAGCTGAGTTATTTTTTCAAGAAGCTGAGCAACGCGAACAAAGCCCTGAAAAGACAACCAAAGAATATTATTACATGCGTGGTATGCTGGCTACCTATCGTGGTCATCCTGAGCAGGCCGATACATTGTTGCATAAAGTGTTGCAAGAACAAGGCAGTACGCCTGGCTATGGTTGGCATTGCATTGGGTTGGCGAG
>JBBSCN010000143.1:0-8211 GCA_038250265.1 Cytophagales bacterium
TATTAAAATGGTGGTCAGCCAGCGGTTGGAAAAGCTACCCGCCATTTCGGGCTGAAAAGAAACGCCTTCCATTTTTAAATTTGCCCGATAGAACTCAAATATCTCCCGTCTGCGCTTTACGCGATCGTCTAAAACTTGAAGTTGTCCACGGCCAATGCCCGCGCAAATATTGCTCAATCGGTAGTTGTAGCCAATCTCAGAGTGTTGATAATGCGGAGCAGGGTCGCGCGCCTGGGTAGCCAAAAAACGCGCCTTTTTGATCCACTCCTCGTTTTTAGAGACCAGCGCCCCCCCGCCCGAGGTAGTTATAATTTTGTTTCCGTTGAACGAAAATACTCCAATATCGCCAAAAGTACCGGCCTTCTGACCATGATATGTTGAACCTATCGCCTCGGCTGCATCTTCAATTACGGGTATCTCATACTTTCTGGCCACAGCCATAACCTCATTGATTTTTGCGGGCATTCCGTACAAGTGAACAAGGATGATGGCTTTCGGCTTTTTGCTTTTTTTGATGCGATCAACAATGGCCTCTTCCAATAGTACCGGGTCAATGTTCCAGGTTTCCAATTCGGAATCTACAAACACTGGGGTAGCACCTACATAAACGATGGGGTTGCATGAGCCAGAAAATGTAAACGTGGAGCAAAGCACTTCGTCTCCCCGCTCTACACCCAAAATGATCAACGCCAAGTGAATGGCGGCCGTGCCCGAGGAAAGGGCAGCACAATGTTCGATGTTGTTGTAAACCGCCAGCTCTTTTTCAAAGGCATCGATGTGAGGCCCTGCGGGCGAGACCCAATTGGTTTCAAATGCTTGTTGTACAAAGGGAAGTTCTTCTCCGCCCATGTGCGGGGGAGATAAAAAGATTCTATCGTGCATTCGTGTTATGTTTTTCCGTTTTGTCCATTTTCATATTTTTACACTCTGTTTCTCCACTGGGGCATCTCTAAAAACACTTATTCTCATAACCTCAACCCTTTCCCTTCTCCAAAAGCGAAGGGTGAGAGGAGTTTTTAGAGATGCCCGCCACTTCTACAGATTTACCTGTTGGATATATTGCTCAAAGAGTAAAACCATTTTTGTGTCTTGTGGGTTGAATAAAAAAGGCGCTACATCGTCTGCCATTTCTTTCATGTTAAGATGGGCACACTTGTCCAAAACCATTTTCTTTAACTTATCGGCATTGTCTATTCCAAGTTTTTGATGAAGGTAATTATAATCGGGTTTATTTATTTTGGAGAGCAAAAATACAATATCATAAAAATCCCTACCCTTGGATCGCTTTCGGTTAATCAACGCGTAAAATTTTTGGGCTAACAACAACGGGAGCGGAGCAACGGGCAGCTCGGTAAAAACATCAAACTTATTGAGTATTATTTTTTCGGGCACAAATTCGTACTGCTGTTGCTCGGCATCTAGTTGAATCAAAATTTTTTGTTCTCGATGACCACTTAGCCCTTCTTGAAAAAGCAATCCGGGAAATTGAATATAACAATGGTAAGCCCCTGCTGAAACATTTTTCATTTCCACTTGGTACCCCTCCAACTGCAAACTCTTTTGAACGCGATTGGAGATAGACTCAAATTCTTTTTCACCAAGGCCTTTCTGGTCGAAATCAATGTCTTCCGAAAAACGGTTATTTCCATGGATGAGGCGTAGGCTCGTGCCTCCTAAAAAACAAAGCTTCGCAAAGCTGGTTGGTTCACTAAAAATGAGTTGAAGTATTTTGCATTGTAGATACTCTCTTAGAATGAATGCCCTGTACACCCGCAAGGGTTTGGGATAGTGCTGAATCAATTCGTTTACGCTAAGCATGTTTTATCCATTTGCGAAACGCTTCAACCCGGTGATATAGGGCACGGTTGCCTATCAAGTTTAACTGACTGATCAGTTTCTGATCGTCCACTTGTTCCTTGCATTGTGTCCGATTTAACCTGAGTGATTCAAAATCTGATGGCGATTGAATAGATACATTCAAATAAAAATAGTCCAACAATGCTTTTTCAGGCTCTGCCATACGTACAAGTTGATTGCCCGATTTTACCAAACTAATTCCAAACATCAATGGGGCTTTGATGTGCCTATAAAAAAAATGCCCCTTAGCAGTTGAAAATTTTTGTGTCTTTAAACTCGTTGCCGAATGCACTGCATACACGCCTTCGGGGATGAATCCATAATGTGACAGTGCTGATTCAAAGGAAATATAGGAAGGTGAATAGATTCGGTTCGCTATCAAATACAATATCGCCTCAGTAGTGTGTAAATCAGAAAAGCAGTACCAGCGGTTAATAACTTTTTGAATATACCCTTTATCCTGCCACTCGACTAGCCTGCGACTGTCAAATGATGGCAGCCACTTTCTAATGTCTGTTGTGGAAAACACCTGAAATGGCGCAAAGTGCTCTTTAAAGTTGATTGAAGTGAGCAATATTTCTTTTATTTGTGAAATATAACAATTCTAAGGAATATAACAGCAGTTTAAATAGATACATTTCAAATTAGATGGTTGTAACTGCTATCCACTTACCTCACCCCATTTGAAAGTGTGCTGGCCGCTCTATTCCCTAACCCCTCTCCAATGGAGAGGGGCAATTGATGTGTAGCCATTCGGCAGTATCTGACATAGGGTGAGGTCAACAAGAGCGACATTCGAAAGCTGTCGCATTTAAAATGCGGTCCTGTGCTTACTTGTTGTAATAACGCTGGAAATATACGGCAGGAATGAGTAAAATCATGAGGGTGGGGTTGACAATTAGTCGGTGGAACTGCGACAAGAGCGGGGATGAAATCTCTGAGTTGCCTTCGGAATAGAGTTTGAAACCTAGGTACAGTGGCAACAAAATAAAAAGATCGATAAGTTGAATGGCAAATGCCAGTTTAATAACGGAACGACTATTGAACCAGGCCATCAATAGTAACAGCATGGATACATCGTTGATTAACACTCGCACGAGGCGCATGGCTGCAAAGTGACTATTGGGATGATCTTCTTTGGAGACGAGCCAACCAAGAAAATCGACTTGTTGAAAAAGAAACACCGCGCCCAATACCAACAAGGCAAAACAACCGAGCAAAATGCGTTGCGTGGTGGAGAGCGAAAAATCAGTTGGCGGCACGCTTTACTTGTTTTACCCACAGGTACCAAAGTAAAAATACCACTGCGTAGATCATTCCTGTAAAAAGGTATTTATGAAAAAGGTATAGATAGCGGGGCCAATAAATTTCAACGGCATACAAGAGACTGACCCGCGCAATGTTCATCAAGTAAATGATAAAAAAACCCATTAGGGCGAAGAGGATAGTTGCCTTCAATTTCCCTCGAAAAGCGACCAAGAAAGAAATGAAAACAATCATCACATTGATTCCATTACAGCCTTCAAACACATTTATAACGGTACGGTATCCATTGCGGATGGAAACATTTTTAGATGCATCGATCGGTACTGCCACCACGCTGGCATCCCACCAAGAGAGAAAGCCTGCCACCTGCTGAGAAACCAGAAGCGTAATTGGATCTGGCTGAGGCGAGTACCATTCTACATAAAGGCCGTACACGGTGTTGAGAATCAAATACAGCCCTACAAAAACGAGTAGGAAATAAATGGCTGCTTTGTTTTCTTTGAAGACGTTCATGATTGATTCTTTGGCTGAGCCGGCACTCCCATGACTTTGGTATAGGCAGGAACAGATTTGGTAACAACAGAACCCGCACCGATTATCGCACCTTCACCAACAGATAGATTTTGAAGAATAGTAGCACCCGCTCCCACAAAAACACCTTCGCCTAGCTGCACCCCACCAAGTAAATTTACAGACGGCATGATAGAGCAATACGATCCGATGCGCACATCATGGCCAATGACCGAGTTTAAATTTATGATCACAAAGTCGGCAAGGAAAACGCCCGTTGTAATTTTTGTGCCCGCACAAATGATGCAACCCTTCCCAATTGAATTTGTCGAGTGAACGTAAACACTTGGGTGGATGAGATTAGCGAACGCAAATTCTTGAAAGACTGAACGAGTAGAAATGGACTTTCGGACAGAAGGATCGGCAATGGAAATGAAGATATCTTCTGCTTCTGACAACGATGAAAGTGTGTTGAGCATTGAGTTGTCATCTATGAAGCCCACGAACTGTTTGAACTCAATTTCTTCTAACATGGCACGAACCTCCCTACCAAAACCGCCCGCGCCAACTATTGCTGTTTTAACCATGTGCGAGCGTGCGAATAATTCTTGCCGGATTTCCAACCACAACGGAGTAGGGAGGTACATCTTCCACCACCACTGCTCCTGCTCCTACAATGCTCCAGGCTCCGACCTTCTTCATCGGAATGACAGAAGCACCTGTGCCTATCAAAACACCTTCACCCACCTGCACTCCACCACAAAGGGTCGCCCCGGGTGCGATGTGTACGAAATCACCGATCGTACAATCGTGATCAATCTTAGCTCCTGTGTTTACAATGCAATGTTTGCCAATCGTAGCGTCTGCGTTAATAATTGCTCCGGCAAACAAAACGGTTCCAACACCAATCCGAGCGTGTTTCGAAACAATGGCAGAGGGATGAACTATATTGCCAAATAGATGATTTAATTGGCCGGCTAATTTTTTTCGAATGGTATTTGATCCAACAGATAAAATAAGGGGCATTTTACTACTACCTAAAATTTCTTTTGAAGAAGACACCGACAGCCCCATCAATTCGTTGATCGAAGGATTGTCATCTATGATTGCCAGCACGTTACCGCCTGAAGCCTGCCACGCATCAATAGCAACTTTCGCATGTCCGCTCGCTCCGTAAAATATCATCTAGTTACTTCCATTGAATTTTTCCGCTGTAGCCACTCCCCTACCAGAAATACCTTCTGATTTTAAGACCTTACCGATTGTGATCAATAAAATCTTTAGGTCAACCCAAAAAGAGACATTATTAACGTACCAAATATCGTAATCAAATTTGGCTTTCCAACTGATAGAGTTACGGCCGTTTACCTGAGCCCATCCCGTAATACCTGGTTTAACGTTGTGCCGCCTTCGCTGGATTGTACTGTAGAGCGAAAGATACTCGACCAATAATGGCCGCGGGCCAACCAACGACATGTCTCCCCGTAGCACATTGAGCAACTGAGGTAGTTCGTCCAGAGAAGTCTTTCGTACAAATTTTCCCACACTGGTCAGACGTTCTTCATCGGAAAGCAATTCGCCCTGGACATTTCGCTGGTTGTTCATGGTTCGAAATTTTATGACGTGAAATGGCTTTTCGTTTCGCCCGGGCCTGCCTTGCTTAAAAAAGGGATTTCCTCGATTAACTATTGATAAAACAGCTATCAATAGCAGCAAAATGGGCGAGAGAATTAGCAATATAATAATGGCAACCATAAAATCCATGAAGCGCTTTATATAGGTTTTGTAAAGCATCAAAATTCAAATTAAGTCGTTATACCTAAGCGCGTTCTCGACACCAAACTTGAGCGATGCTTCTCTGGCTTTACTTTTATAGTCGCTCAACAAGGCGGTATCGTTCAACATGGTTAGCAAAAATGTTGCTATCGCAGTTGGGTTGCCCGGCTGGCAAACAGCACCACAAGCGTACCTTTCTACCAATCGATTAAGTTCAGAGTTTTCTGGTGCAACGGTAAGCAAACATAATCCCGCGGCCATATTAATGTACGTTTTGCTTGGCACTGAAATCCCCTCTGCTCCAATACCGAGCGTGACAACTCCGATGTCTGCTGCCGCCATCGCATACGGAAATTCTTCCAATGATTGATAGGGCAAAAACATTACATTGGTCAATTTGCTAAAGTGGGCGATTGAAATTAATTTATTTCGTTTTGCTCCATCCCCAATCAAAATAAAAAAAATCTCCGCGCTGTCTCGCACCAAACTAGCAGCATCCAAAAGTGACTCAAGGTCATGGGTAAGACCCATATTTCCGGCATACATTACCACTAATTTATCTTTTAGAAGATGCTTATCGATAAATGGGTTTTCTGATTTTGGAATTGGTTTAATAAAGGCATTGTCTACCCAATTTGCGATGATCTTCACCTGATCTTGATCTGAAACATAAGGTTTCAATGCGGTTGCCATTGACTCGCTCAGCGTAATCACATATTGCGCATTGCTAAAGACAACTGGATTGATTTTTTTCCAAGTTGTGAATACCCAACTTTCTTTCGTTGACACGCCAGCTTGCGAAAGTGCTTCCGGATATAAATCATAGACTAGTACCGAATACGGGATTTTTCTCAGCCTCGCCATCCAACTTACCACCATTGGTGCCAAAGGAGGATTAGTTACTACCAAGATTGATTTAATCCCCTTTTTAAAAATGAGGTAAAATAACAAGTGAAATGTAAATGCCACCCAAGATAGAAATCTGCTAAAAAGCGATTTACGTTGGTACGGAAAGGACTTTACTATCGAAATGTTGGGAGAAATTTTAGTGTTCGCGTCTTCAATATGGCCTGTGAATAATGTCACAGATTTATGTTTTGATGCGACCGCGTTGGCGATGTCTAAAAAAACAGGAATTGTAAGTTGGTTTACCAAAAGAA
Organism: Cytophagales bacterium; assembly: GCA_038250265.1. Classification (GTDB taxonomy): domain Bacteria; phylum Bacteroidota; class Bacteroidia; order Cytophagales; family Cyclobacteriaceae; genus ELB16-189. The sequence continues at coordinate 6,570 of JBBSCN010000143.1, forward strand.
CCATGCCCTACCGAACAATAACACAATTCTCAAGAACAAGCATATCCATTTGAGTTCTTAGGAAACAATCGAGGGCTTCTGCAGGGGTGTTTACAATTGGCTCATTCTCATTGAAGGAAGTATTTAATAAAATCGGAACGCCTGTTCTCTCTCGGAATTTATTAATTAATCCGTAGTAACGAGGTGATATTTCTTTATGCACTGTCTGAAGTCGGCCTGTTCCATCTACGTGAGTAACTGCCGGTATGAGTGCCTGCTTGTCTTTTTTTATTGGGAATACTTTCTCCATGAAGGGAACATCTTCCACCTTCTCAAAATATTCTCCCACATATTCTTTTAAAATAGAAGGCGCAAAGGGGCGAAAGCTTTCTCTGCGCTTAATCTTCAAATTAAGTAAATCCTTTGCTTTTGGATTCCGTGGATCGCCAAGAATTGACCTAGCTCCCAATGCCCGCGGTCCAAATTCAGCTCTTCCCGAAAACCAACCAACCACACCCGGCTCAATTAGTTTATCAACAACCTTATCGTAGAGAACATCGTCTTCCAGGCGAGTATAGGAAATTGCTTTTTTCTTTAAGAACGCTTCAATTTCATCGTTGCTAAACTTACTTCCCGTGTAGGCAGAATAAACCGGAGCCGTGCGCGGAGAATTTAACACTTGATGATATTGATAAAGGGCTGAGCCCATCGAGAGACCCGCATCATGACCTGCTGATGGTATATACAATTCTGTAAAGCCGGTTGTGCCTATAAACTTTCCATTGGCCACAGAGTTTTGAGCCACCCCACCGGCAATGCATACTTTCTTAAGTCCCGTACGTTTCTGCAGATGGGTAAGAATGTGAATCAACAGTTCTTCTGTAACCCTTTGCACAGAAGCAGCCAGATCCTTATGGGCTTGGGTAAGTTCCTCATTTTTTGATCTTGGTTCGCCAAATAGTTGATGAAAACGTGCAGTAAACAAATTTCCTACCACTGGTATATGATCGTCTCCATACGTGACAACGACTTCTCTGGCCGTTTTAAAATAATCAGCATCCCAGTCAAACAACCCGTTATCTTTAAACCTAAGTACTTGCCTTACCTCGTCAACATATTTTGGTTGACCGTAGGGTGCAAGCCCCATTACTTTATACTCATCTCCATAATGTGGGAACCCCAAAAATTGTGTGAAGGCAGTATAAAACGTTCCGCAGGACACCGGAAAATCAACAGAATCCAAGACCTCCATTTTTGACCCTTTTCCCACTCCTATCATCGTGGTGGTGAAATCACCTGCCCCGTCAATGGATAAGATGGCCGCTTCTTCAAATGGACTAGCAAAAAAAGCAGACGCCATGTGACTCCGGTGATGCTCTATATTTCTGATTTTTGGTTTGACTACTTGCGCGGGTATACCAAAATGCTTTTCAAACTCTTGCTCCAAAGAAGCTATCTGTTGCCGGTTGGCCAGCCGTTGCCGAACCGTTTTTATACCGCCCAATGGATCCTTTAGAAGGAACAAAATTTTCTTACCCAGCTTAGCTCTAGGATCACGACCGATGGTGATATAATCAACCTGATCAATAGTTACTCCTGCCTCCTTTAAGCAAAATTCAATTGCTTGGGAAGGAAATCCTGCCCAATGCTTTATGCGCCTGAA
>JBBSCN010000144.1:0-8079 GCA_038250265.1 Cytophagales bacterium
TTATGAAATTGCTTTCAAATATTTGTTTCTCGATTGGATTTTCAATATTCGTTTCAGTTACTGCAATTCCCATATATTTATTTGGATTAGGGGGCTTGAAGCTACAAGCCTCAGGCCACAGGCTCTTTTAGGTCAGATAGAGCCTGTGGCCTGCAGCGTGAGGCTTGAAGCCAACAGGTAAGCATTAATCAAATGTCAATCTTAGCGTATTTCGCATTCTTCTCAATAAATTCTCTTCGAGGCGCGACTTCATCTCCCATCAACATAGAAAACAAATGATCTGCTTCGGCTGCTGATTCTATATTCACTTGCTTCAATGTGCGTTTGATAGGATCCATCGTGGTTGTCCACAACTGCTCTGGATTCATTTCACCCAAACCTTTGTAGCGTTGCACACCTACGCTGTCCTCGTTACCGCCTTTGCTCATTTCTTTGATTAACGTATCGCGTTGTTCCTCGTTCCAGCAATAATTCTCCACCTTCCCTTTTTTAAGTTGATACAAGGGAGGCAAAGCAATGTATACATAGCCTTGTTCAATCAGTCCTCTCATGTAGCGGAAGAAAAATGTGAGAATCAATGTACGAATATGGCTTCCATCCACGTCCGCATCTGTCATGATAATCACTTTGTGATAACGTAGCTTGGTCAAATTCAATGCTTTGCTATCCTCGGCTGTGCCAAAGCTGATTCCCAGAGCGGTGATCATATTCTTGATCTCTTCGTTCTCATAAATACGATGCTCTTGGGCCTTCTCTACATTCAAAATCTTTCCCCGCAAGGGAAGGATGGCTTGAAAATTACGATCGCGACCTTGCTTGGCAGAACCACCGGCCGAATCGCCCTCTACCAAATACAGTTCGCAGATAGCGGGATCGGAACTTGCGCAGTCAGCCAATTTTCCCGGAAGACCCGTGCCCGACAAAACATTTTTGCGCTGCACCATTTCTCGTGCTTTCTTGGCTGCAAGCCGCGCTTGGGCCGCTAAAATCACCTTGCTCACAATCAATTTTGCTTCGCGCGGATTTTCTTCCAGAAAATTTTGAAGCATCTCTCCCACTGCTATATCCACCGCGCCCATCACGTCCGAGTTTCCGAGTTTGGTTTTCGTTTGGCCTTCGAACTGTGGCTCCTGTACCTTTACAGAAATTACGGCTGTCAGCCCTTCGCGAAAGTCATCGCCACTGATTTCTATTTTTGCTTTTTCAAGCAAGCCAGACTTTTCAGCATAACTCTTCAGCGTGCGGGTAAGCGCTCTGCGAAAACCTGCTACGTGAGTCCCTCCTTCGTGCGTATTGATGTTATTCACATACGACACCAAGTTCTCGCTATAAGACGTGTTGTATCCCATTGCTACTTGGATCGGTATGTCACTTTTCACCGCATTCTCAATATAAATTGGGGTGGGAATCAGTTTCTCCCTAGTGGAGTCCAGATACTCAACAAATTCGCGTAAGCCACCGACAGATAAAAATGCTGTTGACTTCGGTTCACCCTTTTCGTCTCTATCGCGAAGATCTTTTAAGTTTAGTTTAATGCCGGGATTAAGAAAGGCCAGTTCACGAAGCCGGGAAGCGATTGTCTCGTAATTGTATTCTTGAGTGAGCAAGAAAATTTCGTTGTCGGGCTTAAAGTGAACGGTAGTTCCTCTTTTTTCGGATTCACCAATTACTCGCACGGAGTATTGTGGCACCCCACGATGGTACTCCTGCTCAAAAACTTTTCCCTCTCGATAAACGGTGGCCGTCAGAACAGAAGACAGCGCGTTTACGCAGGAAACCCCCACTCCGTGCAACCCTCCTGAAACCTTGTAGGTATCTTTATCAAACTTCCCACCGGCATGAAGCACGGTCATAACAACCTCCAACGCACTTCGCTTCTCTTTTTCATGCATATCGGTTGGTATGCCCCGCCCGTTATCTTCTACGGTAACTGAATTATCCTCATTAATCGTCACGTGAATGTCATCGCAATAGCCTGCCAGTGCCTCATCAATCGAGTTGTCCACTACCTCATAGACGAGGTGATGAAGCCCTTTTACCCCAATGTCTCCTATGTACATGGCAGGCCGTTTTCTAACCGCCTCTAAACCCTCTAAAACCTGAATATTACTCGCTGAATAACTACCTTCTTTCCTTACTTGTTCTTCGTTCATTAGTGTCTTTTAAAATACCTGCGAAAATACGTTTTTTAATACCATTTAATGCATTTTTTGATAGCAAAACTTTTACTTTTTGAAAGAAAAAATGACAGGTTTAATGGATCACTTTGAGACTTATAACTAAAGCATTAGTTTTGATAAAAATACAGAACTATGCGAGCACTTCTTTACCTTTTTTTCCTTGCGGGATCGATTACTTTCACAGTTGCGCAGAGTCTGGTAGAGATTACAATCGATTCGGCCGGAAGAAAGAAAACCATACGTACTAATCGGCCCGACACACTTTTCGCAAGGGGCAATTTTATGAAAGGGATGAAGGAATTTAAAATGCCGCACAGCACCTTTTCCGATGTGCCCATCTATAAATCAAAAGCAGACTCTCTGAAACTGGCCACGGCCGAAATGCAATTGGATGGTTTGGGCGAAGGAAGTACGAACATCAAAAAATCAGATAGCCTCATCAACCTGTTGAAACAACTGCGGAGTACATCCATTATTGGATATCGAAAAAATTATTTCCCGAATAAATCATTTTTTCCGTTTGACAGTCTGCGTTATGTTACCAACACAAAAGCCATCATTCAGATGAGCGTGTCCAACATCCGTACTAGAAAAATCCCGAAAGAAATATTGGCTTGCACAAACCTACAAGTACTTGAAATAGTAAATACCTCCATTCAAAAATTGCCGCGCAGCCTAAAAAAACTACCTGATTTAAAAATAATCCGAGTCTATAATAATCGAAGTAAGCGTTCGCTAAAACTAGGAAAGAATGCCAACATCCAAACGTTGACTATTCGCGGAGATAAACCTGGTTCGCTACCTACTAACTATGCAAAGTTTATAAACCTACGCAAGCTGGACTTAGCGGATAATACCCTAACTGGCTTTCCAAAAGGGGCGCACAAAAACAAATGCCTAAAGGAAATTATTCTTAGCGGCAACAAACTCACGCTATTGGATGATGATATCAAAACCCATCTCTATTTGGAGAAACTTGATTTGGGAAAGAATGCGCTCACAGAAATAGGTGCCTCTATACGCTCGTTTCCATCTTTAAAGATTTTGAAGTTTAATCACAACAGTATCACTAAAGTAGACGCTGCAATCGGTTCACTTAAAAAACTAGAGCAACTATCCTTTTACGCAAATCAGCTCAAAGCGTTTCCATCCGGAGTCTATGAATTACTGGCGCTAAAAGAGATTGATCTCTACTATAATCAAATAGAGAAATTAGACGAGCAAGCAACCTACTGGCAAAAACTTGAAGTACTCTATCTGGCGTTTAATAAACTTACCTCGCTGCCCGAAAGCCTAGGAAAGCTTCAGCATTTACGGGAACTCTACCTTCACAACAATCGACTCAGTTCGTTACCGGAAAAAATAGGCAATCTTCAAGAACTTAGGGTATTAAGGATCAACAACAATTTTCTAACAGTTCTTCCTACGTCCATTTATAAACTAAATGGGCTAGAGAATATGGACCTTTCTCACAATAGCCTAACGGATGTGCCAGAAGGCATTTTGAATTTCGATCAACTAAATATCCTTGCACTGGTATCTAATCCGTGGACGGATGAAACCAAAAGGCGCTTGGCCGACTTCGCAAAAGAGCTAAGGCAAAAAAATGCTATCGTCCACCTGAATTCTTTTGACGAAAATCAACAGTAGGAGATCACCCCTTCTTTTTCTCAATTTTTATATTTTGGGGTTTCCCGTTTTCCTCAGCTAGTAATTGCACCTTCGCTTTCTGTAACTCCTCCTTTTGTGCGGGACTTACAGTGGGGTAATTCATATCAAGTTTAGCAAATTCAGAAGCAATAATTTCAGCCATAGCCAACCGTGCATACCATTTATCGTCAGCAGGTATGACAAACCAAGGTGCTACATTCATTGATGTTTCTGACAAGACCGTCTCATACGCTTTTTGATAGGCGTCCCAATGTGCGCGCTCCTTCAGATCACTTAATGAGAATTTCCAGTTCTTCGCTGGATCTTCGATCCGCTCTAAAAAGCGTTTCTTCTGCTCCTTTTTAGAAACGTGCAGAAAGAATTTCAAAATAACGGTTCCATTTTCAGCAAGGTTCTTTTCAAAGCGTTTGATCTGCTTATATCTTTTTTTCCAAAAAGCATCATCAATTTTTTTCACCGAGTCGATGCCCGGAATATTTTCGTTTAGTATCCACTCTGGATGTACCTTAGTGACCAACACATTCTCATAATGCGAGCGATTGTGAATCGCAATTTCACCGCGAGCCGGCAATGCGAGTTGATGCCGCCACAAGTACTCATGATCCAACTCCGTAGAATTCGGTGCTTTGAAGCTATACACTTTCACACCCAATGGATTAAAACCGGACATGATATGTTTTACTGCGCCATCTTTTCCCGCTGCATCCATCGCCTGAAGGATGATGAGTACACTGTGCTTACTGTAAGCATACAACTTATCCTGCACTTCTGCTAAGTGCTTTCGACCTGCCTCTAATAGAAGTTCAGATTCTTGTTTGTTAAAGATGTTCCTCTTGTATTTGGTGGGAAAGTCCTTCAGCTTAACTTTTTTACCGGGTATAATGTGATGGTCCTTAATAACGATCAATGTTTCTTTTGCCATAATTTTTGGGGTTACCGATTCGAAACTACACTTTTACACACAGTCTGTTTATGATTTTCGTCAGTATTTTTTAATAAATTTTATTGAAAACTGGCTCTTTTGATTTGCTTTTATTAGATTTCATGTATTCACCAACCCTCGCTAACCCATGAAAACATTGCTTCGATCATTTATTGCTTGCCTGCTTTTGGGCGGTCAATTTCAGGTTGCTTTGGCACAATCCAAGGATGTGGAGGCCATCAAGGCTGTAGTCGCCAAGGAGACCAGCTCCTTTATGAACGTAGATTATAAAAACTGGTCGGATACGTGGCTAAAAGCTCCGTACTCGTACTGGTCCTACTCTGACTCCACTAGCACAAGCTATTTGGAGGGTTGGGAAGGAATTGACAAAAACTTTCAATCTTATTTTAGAACTTCCAAACCCTCTCGCGCAACCATCACGAACGAGTGGCAACAGATACGTGTTTACGGCAACGGTGCTTACGTGCGATTTGTTCAAAAAGTAAAAGACGATATCGACCGTGATGAAACTTCACAAATGCGAGTGTTGGAGAAAACGAAAGATGGGCAATGGAAAGTCATTTGCGTGGGTGCCATTGCAAAATACCCAAAAGAATAAAAGCATTGCCGTTAGCAAGCTTCCTGTTAGAGTTTCTGAAAAACTGGTAACCAAAAGCTGATCTACTCCACCTTTACACCCAAGTTATCACCGAGCAAGTAAAACTGTTTCATCCAGTCTTCATTGAGTTCAGAAGGCTTCTTGACTTTGTTTTCTAACGACATTTCAAAATACAGATTCTGGCTCTGATGTAAATTGGGTTCGAGTTTAAATTTTTCCAACACCGGAAACAGGCGATTTAGCCGCTCGATGCGCTTTACGTTCTCCCGCTCAACACGAACTCTTTTGATTTCCTTGAAAATGCTCTCTCCTGCCAAGCGCTCTACTTTACCGGTGTCTTCAATTTTCAAATTCCAATGTTCCAGCTCTGCGCCAATTCGTTCCAACGTTTTGACATTGATCTTATCTGGTTGGAAACATTTTAGCAAATCTGCATTCAAGATATACTCAAAAGTAGTTTTGTATGCCTTTGGAATCGGAATGTCGTTATTCGACAGCGCGTTTACCAATGGGTAATCGCGGTTGTACGTCCTGCGCAATGAATTTTCAATATCCTCCATGCCCTGCGAAGCAATGAAATCCAAAATCTTTCGCTTTTCTTCTTTGAATAATGACCAGATCGAATATTTCTCTGCGCCAAAATAGGTTTGCATAATGCTGATCACGTCTCCTAATCGGCCTTCTTCAAACGCATTTACCATGCGGAACTGCATTCCAAAAAATTTATCTAGCTCAATATCCAACGACAAATTTCCAATCAGGTCGTGTTTACCTAAATAAATAACCGCAAATGCAAATTTCTTTTCTGAGCGAGTAACCAATGATCGAACTTTCGTAATGCCTGTTACTAATTTCTGTTCGCCTGCCTCCTTCTTAACAAAAAACTCGTTCGTAGCCTTGTAGTTGAACAAAGGTAAATTCTCAGGCTCTTCTTCAAATATCGAAGAAACTGCATAGTGCATACCGACCCTGGTCAAATTTGTTTTAGATGGCCACACCAACTTTCGATATACATTGGCTCCATTTTCATAAGTCGCCACGTTGCTGGGCGCAACTTCTAATCGTGCAAGAAATTCCGACTCCAGGTCTTGATCGGTAAGTTGTTTGGACAATTGAATGGCGCGGCAAGCATACTGCATCACTTGCACAGTTTCTATTCCTGAAATCTCGTCAAAGAACCAACCACAACTTGTGTACATGAGCATGGCGTGCCGCTGTAACTCCATTAGCCGCAAGGCTTTGTTAATATCAATGCCCTCGTGCAATGCCTGCTTTTTTACAAATCGGTTGACTATTTCATCCGTGCGGCTGAGTACGATCTTGATATATTCGTTACGTGCATCCCACGGATCTTGAAAGAATTTCTTCCCTTCTTCCTCAAAAATTATGTTGAGTGTATCTCTCAGCCAATCCAACGCCTCGCGCAAAGGCTTTCTCCATGTTTGGGTGTAGCCAGGCTTACCGGAATTACAACCACAGTTATCTCTCCAACGCTCCACGCCATGCACACAACTCCACGAACTATCTTCAATAATCTGTACTTCATACTCGGGCGCAAATCGAGCTGCATGTGATGCATAGTTAATCAATTCTATATCAGATTGCTTTTCGATATAATCCAACGCAAAAGCCAATGCCATTTCACCGTGTTTGTGATGATGCCCGTACGTTTCTCCGTCTGTTGCAATGTGAACGATCTGCGAGCCCGAATCATTTCGATCTACGGAGTTTATCAATCGCTCGGCAAAACCCTTCCCATCATTCAACAAGCCGTTAAAAGCAACGGACTGCGATATGTTTCCATCATAAAAGAAGAGAGTGATGCTTTTGCCGGAAGGCAAAATACAGCAATACGACCTGCGCGTGTTAATTGTTTGATCATTTACTTCCGTCCAGTTGGTTTCTCCTATTTTACGGATCGCTTTCGCTTGTCGCGGAGCCAATGCCGTGAAGGTGATGCCTTGCTCCGCCAAAATCTCCAGCGATTCTGTATCGACTGCAGTTTCCGCGAGCCACATGCCTGTCGGCTTTCGCTTAAATCTCTTTTCAAAATCGCGCACGCCCCAAATCACTTGAGTTTCTTTATCCCTGCGATTGGCCAACGGCAAGATCATATGATTAAAGACCTGCGCCATGGCAGATCCGTGTCCGTCAAAACGTTGGATGCTTTCTTTGTCAGCCTCTAATATTCCATGATAGGTCTCTTTATCGTACAACTCCATCCACGAAAGAAGCGTAGGGCCAAAGTTGAAACTGATGCGCGAGTAATTATTGGTGATATTTTTGATCACTCCACCGACTCGATCCAAAATACGGGACGATGCGTTTGGGCCATAGCACTCCGCACTGATGCGCTCATTCCAATCATGATAAGGATGGGCGCTGTCCTGAATTTCAATCACTTCTAACCATGCGTTTTCGCGAGGAGGTTGATAAAAATGGCCGTGGATGCAGATGAATTTATTGGATGATTTACTCACTTGGGGTCGTATCTTATTTTAAAAGTTTACTTCATTTTGCCTACAAGTTTCATGCCTCAAGCTTCATGCTCGTTAGTATTTCTTTTCAACAGTTGGTAACAGCATGTGGCTTTAGGCGTGCGGCCTGTAACCTTAGATCAAATTCTTCAATTATTCCAATTCAAACTCCGCCATCTCTTCATTTAATTTTAACACGGTAATACCCAA
>JBBSCN010000145.1:0-7969 GCA_038250265.1 Cytophagales bacterium
AATTTCATGCTTGCAGACGAGTGGTTTGGACATATTAAAGATTGAGCTCACAAAATAAGTTTGCTATTGATTGAAAAATCTTTTGTTTGTTTTAAACTTTTAACCATGAGACCGAAACCAACGTATAACACTAGCTGCCGCAACTCAAGACTTCTGATAGATATTCCAACTGTTCTTCTTGAGTAGGATGTTATTGTTTAATAATTTTCCCATCCTCCATCTCAATGATCCGATGGGTGCTTTTGGCGAATTCAGGGTCATGTGTTACAATCAAAAGAGTTTGTTTGTATTCTTCTGCCATTCGCTTGAAAATATCAAACACAATCTGGCCGTTCTTTTTATCGAGATTGCCGGTTGGCTCATCTCCCATAATAATTAGCGGATCATTGATAAGGGATCGGGCAATTGCTACCCGCTGCTTTTCTCCACCCGAAAGTTGATTGGCTTTTTTTAGTGCAAGGGTTTCGATATCCAACATCTTTAATCGATCCATAGCCCGTTGCTCTACTTGTTCACGCGGATATTTTTCCAGCTTAAGTCCGGGAAGCATCACGTTTTCAAGTACAGTGAATTCATTTAAAAGGTAGTGGAACTGAAAAACAAATCCAATTTTCTCATTTCGAATGTGGGCGAGATATTTTTCCTTTTTTCCTTTTGTCGTCTCTTGATCAATTAGAAGATCGCCCTCAAAATCCGTATCCATGGTAGAAAGGATGTACAAGAGAGTCGACTTTCCACAGCCTGATTTTCCCACCACGGAGACAAATTCACCTTTCTTAATTTGAAAGTTAATATCCTTTAAAACAGGTATCGTAATCGGGTCATGAAAACTTTTGTTGATATGCCTCGCCTCTAGTACAATTTCGTTCATATCATTTTCCTCTGATGATGATTACTGGATCGATACGGCTGGCTTTGTTTGCTGGAAAAAGTCCCGCCAAGTAGGTTGTAATCAACGAAAAGCTTAGTCCAATGAAATAAAATATCAGATCATAATTGATTGGGTACGTTGTTATTGTCGGTAAGGAAGCAGTGCGAAAAGGTATCTGATCAATACCCATCGAGATAAGTAGCCCAAACAGTAGCCCTAGTAAACCACCTGAAATACCAATGCTCAAGGCAATGAGAATAAATATTCGATTAACATCCTGACCTGAAAAACCGGTGGCTTTCAATATCGCAATCGAGTCCATTTTTTCATATATCATCATGTTTAAAATATTATAGATACCAAACCCGGCAACGATTAGAAGGACAACACCGACAGCATAAGAGATAAGCGTACGCACAAAGCTCCCAGTTTCAAATTGTGAATTTGCTGTTTGAATATCTTCTGCATCGGCTTGGAAAAGCTCAGCATATTCTTTAGCAACAGACGGAGCCAGATTTATATCTTGCAATTTGATTTGTATATCGGTAACGTAGTTACTTCCCTTTCCTAGAACTTTTTGTGTGGTGTTGAGCGATGCATAGCTTTGTGTTTTATCAAACTCTTGAATGCCTGACTGAAACAGGCCAACCACCTTTAATGAAAACCGTTCTCCTTGTGGCGTAGTTACTTGGATGACATCGCCCACATTGGCAAGAAGCTTTGCGGCCAATCCTTTTCCCAAAATTATACTGTTGGAAACAACCTCAATATCTTGTGAATTGCCAAGCGTAACGTAATCATCAAAATGAAAAAGGCGGCTTTCCGCTTCGGCATCAATACCGTTAATGACGCCCGTAATGTCTATCGTGCCTGCGTTGAAGAATACTTGAGCGTTTATTTTAGGCGCAGCCCCGAATACTCGTTGGTCTTTTTTTATCGTCCGCAGAATGGGCTCACTATTATAAATAGCTTGACGACTGCCGGTGGGTTTGATGGAATAGATAAAATTGTAACTATTTTTAAACTCACGTTTGCTGTTAATTGGTTGATCTGGACTGGCTTTCACCTCATTAAATATTCGGATATGCGGGGTTCGGTTTAAAATCAAACCGTCCAACAAATCGTTCAGGCCGTTCATAAAGCCAAGTAACGCAATGAACATGGTTATGCTGAAGGTGACCCCAGCGGCCGCCACTGCACTTTGTTTCCAGCGGGCCAACAGTAGCGAAACGGAAATTTTATATATGAGCGGGTAGTTCACTTCTACGGTTTTATTAGGAAGTCTTCGCGGACTATTCCACTGAGTATTTCTACCTTATGATAGTCTTTTAGACCTGTGGTAACCCTTACTGGCTTGTTGTCTTCGTTAAGTACCATCGAATCGGAAATCAAATACATTCGTGGGATTGTTAAGGCATTCTTTTTTGTTTGAATCACTATGTTGGCTTCAACGGTTAAAAAGGGGTAGAGCACCGTTGGAGTGTTGGTGAACTCGCCTTCAATGGTAAATGACTTCGAGCGTTCGTTCAAAATCGGATTTATTTTGGTAACAACAGCTTCAAATGTCCTTCCTTTATAGCTATCCATACTAATAATTATCTTTTGAGCTGGTTTGATTTTGATGATGTCGTATTCATCTACTTGCAATTCCAATAGAAATGTTTTGTCATCGCCAATTACCGCCACCGGGTTTTGAATGGCGACCGACTCGCCAACTACTTTTAGTAGGCTATAAACCTTTCCAGCCACTTCACTTTTAACAATGAAGTCATCGGCCAGGTTGGTGTTGATCTTTAAGTTGTTTTGAGCTTGATCGGCATTGAGTGCTAATTGCCGATTCAAATCTTTATAACGAATCTGGGCAGAACGGAAGTTATTAATGGAGTTTTCGTAATTGAATTGTCTTTGTTCAAAATCAACTTTGGTTCCAATATTTTGTGCCATCAGGTTTCGTTGACGAAGGGCCAGCAGCGAATCGTTTTTCATTTTGGTGATGGCAAGGTCAATCGCTCTCTTGGCCTCCTCCAGTTTTCCTTTGTTCGATGCAAGATTGGCGTAGTCCGCGGCCAACTTGGCGTTGGCCGCATTTAGATTAGCCGTTTTGTTGATAATTTTCAAAAGAGGTGTGCCGATTTTGACGATATCACCTTCTAGGACATAAACTTCCTTGACAATTCCTGTAACAGAAGAGAATACCTGATACTGGTTTTTACTTTTAACTATCCCCGAAGCATAAACAGATTCTGAAATGTCTTCAACAGTGGGTTGAATTTTAGTCTTATTCTCCTTACAAGCAATGAGTGATATTAGACTAAATGACAGACCGAGTGATATGATGTAGAACTTCATTGGTTTATTTCTATTATGCTAAGCGTATTAAAAAGAGAACCTCCTAATCTTTACAAGATACAAACTGAATTGCAATTTTATACTGATAGATATCATGGTTTAGGATACCATCAATCATGCTCAAACTAGCGTCTATTTTGTTATTCACTTCCCAGTAGATACTTAATTCCAAATGAAGAGACAGCTTAAGAAATATTTACAAAAACGTGTCGGGAAGCTGATTGGACTATTGAATGAGATTCCCGGCAAGTGTTCTGTCGATTATTTTCATTCAATTCGAATTGAGATCAAAAGAATAAAGGCGCTCTTCAAGCTGATTGATTTTTCCTGTCATCACTTTCCACGCAAGAAGGTTTTTGAACCGTTCAAACAAATTTTTGCTATTACTGGAAAAATCAGGGAAGTACATGTAGAGCAGCTACTAGTTACAGAATATGTTGCCGCAACGAACTTTAAATACAAAACTGTACTGGATAGAAACCTTCAACGGCATCATTTGGGTTTTGAAGAATTACTCAAAACGAATATCCTGAAAAGGATCGTCCGAAGAGTTGCTAACGCGGAGCAAGCAATTGAATCGATGCGTAAAAAAAACCAGTCAGTTTATTTAACGCGGGTGAGGAAGAAGATTGAGAAATACCTGAATCATGATCAACTTCGAGAAGACAAAGTTCATAAATTGAGAACACTGTTAAAAGAGTACTACTATAACCAAAAAGGTCTTAAGGATATTGTGCCTTTTGAATGGTGTTCAGCCAAAAAAAATGGAGTTGTTTCAGAAGTTGCTGGGGAAATGGCACGATCAGCAAGTGGCATTCAATCACCTTACAGCATTTGCTGCGTTGAAAGGACACACCCCACAATACATAGGTGAAGTTAGAATCGTGCTTGAAAAGATGGCGATTAAGAAAGCCCAAATTTTAAATAAAATTAACTTCAGGATCAAGAAATTTCTTTGAGGATGTAACCAAATAGACAACCTTATGCCGTTTTATTGCCAATTTTTTTGTTGAGCGCTATTTGCCTAACGAAAACGTCCAGATAGGGCAATCGATGTGATTGACCACATCCTCTGCTACGCTTCCAGATATGAAGTGTGCCAATCCCTTCCTTGCATGTGTAGCCATCACTAGCAAGTCAGCCTTGATTTCCTGAGCAAATTGTATGATACCCTCGGACTCATCAAAGCCATTTCTGGTATTGAGGGTAAAGTCTTTTAATTTGTAGTGTTGAGTATATTTTTGCAGCAATTCCTGTTCATCTATGCTGCGCTTCAGGTTATAAGGCGTATTTATTACAACAATATGAAGAGTGGCACGAAAGAGAGATTGTAGTTCTTTTATTTTTGCCATGAATTCATGCTGATCTAATTCAAGGGATGTAGGGAGTACAATATTTTTAATTCCGGCAACGTGGGGTGCTTTCCGTATTGCCAGCACAGGTACTTTGGAGTGACGAACGATTTTTTCTGTATTCGATCCAATTAGATACTCCGCCCAACCGCTAGCGCCATGCGTGCCCATAATCACTAGATCTGGCTTCATGTCTTCTATCGTTTTTCGAATCACAGACGCAACGGATCCATGACGAACGATGAAGGTTGACTTCACATTAGCCCCGGCATGTATCTTTTGGAGATGTTCAAATTCTTTTTTTGCTTCGGCTTCAAGTTCGACCATAACCGGAGGATCGAACACGTAGGTTTCTCCTATGATAGGACCTTCGTATAAAACCGGCAAATCGATGGCCTTCATCACAATCACCTCGCTGTGGTTTGCACCGGCCAGTTCTATCGCAAACTGATAGGCCTCCTGTGCAGGCTTTGAAAAATCACAGGGAACAAGTATTCGTTTCATTTTTTTTATGTTTACCAATTTGTCTATCGGATTACTATCAAAAAGAGGATTCATATTTTCCTGACTTCTCTTGCACTTTAATTCGAAAAGCAATAGCCTTCACGCCAGCGTTGTGGGGGTGTGGCTCGGGCAACCGTTGAGCAGGGCGCATGGTTTCGCTCTGCAACAGAGGCGTAATACGATCTGCTAAGACCTTCATCACGTGGGTCGTTTCTTCCGGTGTCTTCATTTCTTCAAATGTACCCCAGAGGATAACACTCTTCCAATTCGTTAAAGTGGTCATCGTGTCAACTTCAAAGCAGACATTGGGGTCTTTGCGCATTGCTGTTATCTTTTGTCCTTCATGTGAGCGACCATAGATGTACCCGTCTTGATATGCGTAGGCGATTGGCACTACTGATACCTTCGCGCCTGCGATGAAACCAATTCGCCCCACCGTTTCGTTTTTCAGGAGAGCATCGATTTGTTCAATACTTAAATTTCCGAGCATATTTGAGAATATTTTATTTACCAATTAGTTGGTTTGCCTTCATTTGTTTTTCTTTCACGATAGGGAAACTTTGAGAAGATCATCATGACTGCCTTCCTGATTTCATCTTCTTGCTTTTCTCCTATGCTGTCTTCTAAAAACGGTACTACCCATCCGCGCCAAATCAAGTTGTTGGTAGAAGCGTCCATCAGGTCAAGGATTAATGTTCCCTCCTTGTACTGAAATACATTCACATTGGTACGCATCCAATACGGGCTGTAATAATAGCCATAAGGATCTGTTCGTAAAGAAGTCTTGTCTTCGACTACGATATGATAGTGCAATAGTAATTCAGGTTTGTCAGACAAAATATATCCCCGGCTAGCCAGCTCATCATTGACCACTTTTTTTATCCGCTTATCATTCAGTTCATTGTAAAGCAGGGGGTTGTTTTTGTCCTCAATTTGATCAGCGGATAGCCGATTGAAGGTGGAGTAGTCCTCCACGTGCACGCTTCGATCATGATCTGAATAAACCCGTAAGGGTTGTCCACACTGGGTAATAGCCAGCAGCAAACCAACAAAAATCAAAATCTGAAAGGCAACTATATTCGTCTTCATGTGTTAATATTTTTTTTGATAATGGCCACATGGAAGCTCTTGGCACTATTGATATTCTGTTTGGTCTGATTTGATGATGGAGATTTCATAAATAACATTGTTACCGATTCAATAACACAAAAGGCCAAGCTATCTTGGCACCATTCGTTTGAAATTCTAGCCTTACCACTCTCACTAAATCATGTCAACTCAACTTATAAGCCTAACTAACACTCACTGTGTTTAGGAAATTACTATCTCTTTTTTTGGTTTTTGAGGAGTAACTTTTTTGGAACATGAATCTTCAAAACGCCATCGTCATATTTGGCATCAATCTTCTCTGCTTTGCAATTTTCTGGAAGAGTGAATGAACGGCTGAAAGAATTGAATGAATACTCTCTCTTATTGTGGCCTTTTTCTTTTTCATTTTTCTCTTCTTCCTTTTCGGCACTGATAGTCAGCATATTGTTTTCTACTTCAATTTTGAAATCTTTTTTCAGCAAGCCTGGTGCAGCCAGTTTGATAAAGAATTCTTTTTCAGTTTCAGAAATATTTGCAGAAGGTACTGTCCCGCCAAGTCTTGCAGGTAGCAAGTCCATGTCAACATCAAACAACCCAGACCTCATAAATGGAGTTCTGAAGAAATCAGAAACTAAAGATGGGAACATTTCTATGTTTCTTTTTGCCAACGTTTTCATAATGCTGGATTTTTTTTTGGTTCGCTCTGAAATTCGATATAAAATTAGCATATATCCCTAAGGGGATGCTATGAGAATTGTAGGTAAGCGATAAGATTTATATCATCATGATAATAATCATCAGTGATACATGGATTTGTCATTTTAGAACGCCTGTATAAAACCGACCTTGATCATAAAAAGAACCTATGTACATCGCGAGGCTGTCATCTATTTTATTATTGACATTTATCGGTCTTTCAGCTTGCTTAGGAGGTGCCGTTCTCCTTATTGATCCCTCGGGCAGGTTACTTCAGTTGAATGTAGCGGGATTGGCGGGCACCATTTTTTTGGATTACCGTGGGCCGGGATTCATTTTATTCTTCACTATTGGCCTGCTGAATTTAGTAGCTGCAGGATTCGTAATTAATAAAGCCAACATTTATCCAACGCTAATATTCTTGCAAGGAGCCATTTTGGTAGGTTGGATAATGGCTGAAGTTTATTTGTTGCCACAAACACACTACCTCCAATTGATTTATGCCATATTCGGGTTGATGCTCATGTTATTGGGAAGTTTGTTGCACAGTAGGAGGATTCTTTAACAAAAAGAGGTACGACTAAAATCAGTTGCAGACAACGATCCTACAAATATATTCGCAGTATGAAACAACTCCTTATTTTTTTGACAACTGCTATCATCATGGCAGGATGTGCGGTGAAAGTTAGAAATGTTTACGATCCAAAGATTGAGTTTAAAAGATACAAGAATTTTTGCTGGTTAGAGAGTTGCGAGTTTACCTTCAAGGGGCCAGACTACCTGAACGATTCACTTGTGAAGGCCCGAATGCAGCGGGTAATTAAGAAGGAAATGAAGAAAAGAGGGATCAACTTTAATTCAGATACTCCTGATTTTCTGATGGACGTGCAGGTAGTGGTAGAGACAGATACTGCTTTTCTTTATCACCGTTCAGATGATGTGTATTCTTTTATACCTTTTACCAAAGCAGAAGAAGTTTTCATGCTAAAGGGAACTCTCATCATTGACATTATCGATAAAAAAACTGGTAAGATGGCATGGCGTTCCGTGGCGGTTTCTTATTTTGATTTGTATCCGGATTTATCAGAAGAAAGTCTAGGAAAAGGTG
>JBBSCN010000146.1:0-7956 GCA_038250265.1 Cytophagales bacterium
TCCTCAAAATGAAAGCCAATGTATTTTTTCACCGGAGCATAATTGCGAATCATCCATTCGCCAAATGGATCTACTATTTTAGGGCGGGGTGATTTCTTTGACAGTAGCGCTGACTGGTGACTGAGTGACACACATCGCACTTCTTTCTTCTTGCAAGCCCAAGCTGAAATGGGTTCAAAATCATTTACCACCAAGTCATAGTCTTCTACAGGGAAATTCTTTATTTCTTTAATAAAATCTTTAGTGCTATTTTTTTGAAAAGTTTTAAAAAAATTGATTCCGCCACTTTTCCCAAAATAGAAACTTAGCCCTTTGGATTTGTACTTTACTGGATACGGCAATACAATCTCTGCCTGTGCCCCGCTTACAAATAAATCTAGATTTCCATATTTTTTAAGTTCCGGAATAATGTCAACTGCCCGGCTCAGGTGTCCATTGCCGGTTCCTTGGATCGCATACAGAATTTTCATTTTTTCTTGGAGACAAACTCATTGACAAGGTCTCGAAAAATCTCGTCATTATCTAATGTATTGCGGGCATGTTTTGAAAGCTTAATCTTTTGCGCAGCCAAGTCTTCGCTATACCGATAGATTTTCCAAACGCCCTGATGGTACTCTAACGAAGTAAGGTTCTCTACCCAATCTCCGGAATTGAGATACATAACCTCTCCTTTCTCCGTTGTTATCTTTCTCATTTCGGGTTGATGGATGTGGCCGCAGATTACGTATTTGTAACCATTGGAGATGGCAATGTCAGCAGCGGTTTGCTCAAAATTGTTGATGAATTTAACTGCCTGTTTTACGCTATCTTTTACTCGTTTAGAAAGTGAAATTTTTCCGCGCCCTACGCTTTTCAAAATGAAGTTTACGAAAGAATTAATGATAATCAGCATATCATACCCAATGGCGCCCAACTTTGCCAACCACTTTGAATATTGCATAGTCACGTCAAAAACATCGCCATGAAAAATCCAAGCAGACTGTCCATTGAGGGACAGGACTTTCTTATTTGCAATTTGAAATGAACCTAATTTAAAGCCCGCAAATTTTCGGAGCATCTCGTCATGATTACCCGTCAGGTAAGTGATCTTTGTTCCCTTGGCCAACAGGCTGGTGATGTGCTTCACCACTTGCATGTGCGACTTGGGCCAATAGCGCTTGCTAAACTGCCACATGTCGATAATGTCACCGTTGAGAATGAGCCGCTTGGGCTTAATGGATTTGAGGTAACGGAGAAGCTCCTCGGAGTGGCAGCCGTAGGTGCCTAAATGGACATCAGAAATAATAACAAGTTCGACTTCCCGTTTCTTTTTTCCCATTTGGTTTTAGACACTCAAAGATACGAAATGATGCATCCTTGCCTCAAAACACAAATTACCAAAATGTTATGTGAATGTTAACTTGATTTAATGGCTGAATTTGAATCGAAGATACTTGATCAGTTCGCCCTGAGCAGAAAACATCTCTTCGTATTTTGTTTTGATGTCGTAGCACTCGGGTCGAAGAGGGGATTGATACAAATCATGGGTATACTCAAAATCCTGTATGTCATTTCGATAGCTGAGTTCCTCCAACGTGAAGTTGAAGAGGTCAGTATTATCGGTCTTAAATCGAAAGTATCCGTTGGGCTGTAGAATTTTTTTGTACATGTCCAAATAGCGCGCACTTGACAATCGTCTTTTCGCATCTCGCTTTCGCGGAAGTGGATCTGGAAAGGTCAACCAGACTTCATCCACCTCACCTGCTTCAAAAAAACTTTCGATAAACAAGATATCCGTACGGAGTAAAGCCACATTCTTCAACCCTTCTTCTACCGCCCAGGTACTACCCTTCCAAAGGCGGTCGCCTTTTTTGTCTATGCCGATATAGTTTCGATCAGGAAATTGTCGAGCTAAATTAACTGAATACTCTCCCCTACCACAAGCTAGTTCGATGGTGATCGGGCGATCATTCTTAAAATATTCCTTGCTCCATTTGCCCTTAATTGTATTGAACAATTCCTTCCCCGGCTCAATCACATTGTCGCGCCCGGCAATTATTTCAAATCGTTTTAACTTACTTTTCATACTATTATGCCACGAACCTGCTTACCGCAGAAAGGTGCGCGAATAAAACATTTGACAAATCACAAATTTTCGATTTCAGCTACGACAAACGTACTTCCGCCAACAAAAATAAAATCGTTTGGTGTTGCTTTTTTACGAACAGTACCAATGGCTTCGTTTACATCTGATATCACCTCGCCTTTCAAACCAAAAACAGCGGCACGATTGGATAACTCAATTGCGTCCAACGCACGTGGGATTTTTGCTTGACAAAAAAAATAGAAGGCATCCACCGGTAAAAGAGAAAGAACCGAACTCAGGTCTTTGTCTTTCACGCAACCCAAAACAATAAATAGCTTTTCAAATTTCTGAGCTTGTATTTGAGCAACTACTTCTCGGATTCCCGCTTCGTTATGACCCGTATCGCAAATTACGAGCGGGTTGCCAGATAACTTTTGCCAGCGCCCTTTTAGACCCGTTATAGTTGTCACATTCTCAAGCGCGATTCGAATTGCCTCATGAGAGATATTGAAGCCGTCTCCGTTGAGTAATTCTACTACTTGAAGTACTCCCCCAAGGTTTTTGCGTTGATAAACGCCCATCAAGTCGAGGGTAAGCTCAATTGTTTTCGACTGATGTTGAACTTGATAAACTCCTTCCGAAATAGAATCTATTTTCCGCAAGTCAGACGCGAAATAAAGCTGGCTTTGTTCCTCATTTGATTTTGTCCGAAAGATTTCATCCACCTCTTGGTTTCGCTCGCTAACCACGACAGGAATAGTTTGCTTTATTATTCCCGCTTTTTCAAAGGCAATCTTTTGAAGGGTATCACCCAGCAAATCTTGATGATCCCAACTGATATTGGTGATCAACGAAACCAATGGCGTGATCATATTCGTTGAATCCAACCGGCCGCCCAAGCCAACTTCAATCACTGCAACATCCACTTTTTGTTTTGTGAAATAATCAAAAGCCATCGCCACCGTGATTTCAAAAAAAGAAGGTTTGATATTTTCGATGGATGATTTGATCCGCTCTACAAAGTCCACGACAAAATTTTTGTCAATTTCTTTTCCATTGATTCGAATTCGCTCGGTAAACTCTTTCAGGTGTGGAGAAGTATAGAGACCGGTTTTATACCCTGCCGTTTGTAAAATGGCCGCGAGCATGTGCGAGCTACTGCCCTTTCCGTTTGTTCCGGCCACATGTACGCTCTTGAATTTATTTTGAGGGTTGCCCAGTGCCTCACACAATAAAATCGTATTCGATAAATCTGCTTTGTAAGCCGCAGCACCCACCCGTTGATACATGGGAAGGTTGGCGTAGAGATAATCGAGCGTTTGCTGGTAGGAAAGAATCACGGGTAAAATATAAAAGCAAAAGCCAATCTTCGAGTAAAGATTGGCTTTTGAAATTGAGAGAAATCCTAATTGCCGAATTTAAACAGTTTGTAACCTGCGGAAACTTGAATTACTTGGTTTCTCGTATCTAAGGAACCGACCGAATCATTAATTTTGGAAAGACCTAAATTGTAGCGAGCATCAATAGTTAGACCAAAAGGTAAATCCCAACCCAAACCCAATGCCAAGCTAAAGTCATTACTCTTAATTAAACTCTTCACGTCTGTGGTGGTAGTAATACCGCCAACCGTCTCTTTCGCTTGAGCGGAAGAGAGAAAGCCTATCTGAGGACCAACCTGAATATTAATGCCTGCAATGGTGTAAAGTTTCAGGATAATCGGAATGTTGATATAATCGAAATTGGCTTCAAAATCGGTGGCAACAATTTTATACTGGCTGCCCTGTCTTGAAAAAAGAATTTCTGGTTGTAAACCAATTTTGCCAAACTTGAGAAGCGTAAAAGCTCCAAAATGATAACCAGTGCGATTGTTGTAGTTAACCCCAGCAGATTGACTGACGTCAATATTGGAAAAATTTAACCCGCCTTTAATTCCGACTGCTACCGAAGCTTGAGAATAACCAACCAAACCAATCAATGTGAATAGACTTGCAAAAAATAGTTTTTTCATATTATTTAATTTATTCAACAAAGGTAATTAAAAAATTGGAGTGTAGCTTTTCAATCGAACCCTAGGGCCGGGTTCCTACCCTCAATCGTCCGATAAAATTTCATCAACTCTTCCATATCGCTCTCAAAATTATTTGTGGTGTAAAAGGGTGCCCGAACAACAACTGTCTTTTTCGCAAAATCAAAACCTACAGGTACGATGGGTACGTTGGCCTTTCTAGCGATGTAATAAAAACCAGTACGAAGTTTGTCCACTTTTTTGCGAGTTCCTTCGGGTGCCATGCACAAAGCAAATTTTTCGTGGCAATTAAACAAATCAGTAATTTGATCGGTCACATCATGGTACCCCGATCGATCAATTGGATAGCCTCCTGCCCATTTAAAAAACCAACCAAAAGGTGCCCTGAACAACGAACTCTTACCAATGAATTTTGCATGTTTAACTCCCAATACACTTCGAGCCAATACACCGATTACAAAATCCCAGCTGCTGGTGTGTGGAGCAACCGCTACAATGTATTTAGGAACGTCTGTGGGAAACGCGCCTTCCGTTTTCCAACCCATCCATTTGAAGATCAATAGAAACAGCGGACGCAATTAGATAATTGTTTTAAGTAGAATTGGATCAGTGAGGTAAGGAACGGTGATGTCTAACCCGTTGCTTTTTGATTGTGCCCGTTCAATCGAACTTATCGCCCCACTATTACGCGCCCACGCCCTTCTTGCAATGCCATTGTTCACGTCAAAGTGCAACATGCTCTTTAGTTTTCGCGAAGCATCCGCAGAGCCGTCTAAAAGCAATCCAAAGCCTCCGTTGATTACTTCTCCCCAACCAACACCACCTCCGTTGTGGATGGAAACCCAAGTGGCTCCTCGAAAAGAATCACCAATGACATTATGTATCGCCATGTCTGCGGTAAATTGTGAGCCATCATAGATGTTTGAAGTCTCGCGATAAGGGCTGTCCGTTCCTGAAACATCGTGGTGGTCTCTCCCTAAAACAATTGGCCCTATCTCTCTATTTTTCACCGCTTGGTTGAACGCTTCTGCAATTTTCATCCGGCCTTCGGCATCGGCATACAAAATTCTTGCCTTCGATCCCACCACCAAATTATTCGCTTTCGCAGATTTTATCCAATGAATATTGTCTTTCAATTGCGAATGGATTTCTTTGGGCGCTGATTTTAAAATCTCGGATAACACATTACCGGCCAGCTTGTCTGTAAAGTCCAAATCTTCTTGCTTACCCGATGAACACACCCACCGGAAGGGACCGAAACCGTAATCGAAACACATGGGGCCCATAATATCTTGCACGTAAGATGAATACTTAAATCGAATGCCATCACCATCCATTACATCAGCACCTGCACGAGAAGCCTCTAGCAAAAATGCGTTTCCGTAATCAAAAAAATAAGTGCCGCGGGATGCGTGCAAGTTAATGGCAGCGGCTTGGCGCTTTAGCGATTGCCGAACGTGGTTTTTGAACTCGATAGGATTCTCTACCATCAATCTATTCGACTCCTCGAAACTCAGCCCAGCAGGATAATATCCGCCCGCCCAAGGATTGTGCAGGGAGGTTTGATCGGAGCCGAGGTCGACATAAATATTTTCCTCTGCCAGCCGCTCCCACACAGCTACAATATTGCCCTGATAGGCAATGGATACGATCTCTTTTTTCGCTTTCGCGGATAGTACTCGGGTAACTAATGAATCTAAATCATAAACCACCTCGTCTACCCACCCTTGCTGATGGCGCTTTTCGGTTGCCTTCTTATTTACTTCCGCGATCACGGTGATGCATCCGGCAATATTCCCTGCCTTTGGTTGCGCCCCACTCATCCCGCCAAGGCCAGAGGTAACGAAGATTTTTCCAGCCAAGCCTTCACCTTGTTTCGAAATTTTCCTCCCTGCATTTAAAATAGTGATGTTGGTGCCATGAACAATTCCCTGCGGGCCGATATACATATAGCTACCGGCTGTCATCTGCCCGTACTGGGTGACGCCCAGTGCATTGAATTTCTCCCAATCGTCCGGCTTAGAATAATTAGGAATCATCATGCCGTTGGTAATCACTGCCCGCGGTGCGTCCGCAGATGATGGGAACAAACCCATTGGGTGCCCCGAATAAATGTGCAGCGTTTGCGTATCATTCATGATGGCCAAGTACTTCATCGTAAGAAGATATTGCGCCCAGTTTTGAAACACGGCTCCGTTGCCCCCATATGTAATCAACTCAAATGGATGCTGCGCGACTGCAGGGTCTAAATTATTTTGAATCATCAATTGAATGGCAGCCGCATGCAAAGACAGAAAAGGATACTCGTCAATTGGTCTGGCCTTCATTTCATACGTAGGCCGAAAACGATACATGTAGATGCGTCCATGCTTTTGCAACTCCTCGTAAAATTCAGCAGCTAATATGCCATGATGGCGGGGATGAAAATAGCGAAGGGCATTCTGAAGCGCCAGTCGCTTTTCCTCGATGGACAAAATATCTTTTCGCTTGGGCGCGTGACTCACCGCTCCATCGAACGCTTGGGGTGGAGGCAATTCTATTGGAATACCCCGCAAAATTTCTTCTTTGAAACTCAACGAACTCATGGATTTTCAAATTGAAAATGATGTGGCATAAAATTACTTTTGGTAAACTTATAACCAAGGTTAAATATCTCCTGCGCTTTGCTAAAATCAAAACTCCCGAATTTACTTAAGTTGGGAGGCTCAATGAAAACGTCACACATTCCTTTGCTGTTTTGCGTATTTGCATTGATGGCCATCAACAAGCTTCGCTCGATTACGGTGCGCAAACTGTTTGGGTCAAACTCCGGGGTAATATGATTGCAATGCAGACCAACAATCCGGTCGCATTTGTCCCGTATTGGTCTCACCGGTAAATTGTCAAACAGTCCCCCATCTACATATAAGCCGCCATTAAATGTCATTGGGTTAAATACCGCTGGAATGCTACAAGAACTTAAGATGGCGGGTATCAATACGCCCGAGCTGAAATATTCGATTCTTCCTTTTTTAATTTCGGTGGCCGCGACTGTAAGAGGCAACTTCAATTTTTCAAAACTATTTTCGGGCATGTGCGAAAGCAAAAGCCGTTGCAGTCCGTCCATACGGAGCAATCCAGCCCACGTCCATGCGGGACGGACCGACTTGAAAATACTCAAGGACTTGATCATGAAAAAAATTTCGTCAGGCGAATAGCCGTAAGCATAAAGAGAACCGACAATTGCACCGGAACTCGTGCCGGAAACCACCGAAAAATGAACTCCCATTTCATCGAGGGCTTTAAGAATACCGATATGTGCAAATCCCCTTGCTCCGCCACCCGATAACACCAATCCTAATTTCATAAAATATCTTTCAATTGAAATGTTTGATCCAACCGGATTCCGCGATCTGTTTGCTTAACGGTACAACATTCATGAATCGGATCATGTTCTAAAAACAAAACATAATTTTTTTCGACTGCTTCCTTTAGAAACGCTTCTTTCTCAGTCATGGTCAACAGCGGCCGTGTATCATATCCCATCACATATGGCAGTGGCACGTGCGCAGCGGACGGTAGAAGATCCGCCATAAAGCAAATTACCCTGTTCTTGTAGATGATTTTTGGAATCATCATTTTATCTGTGTGGCCTGAAGCATAAAAGATATCGAATTCAGGAAAAACCTGTTCTTGCGAGATAAATTTTAGCTGACCACTTTCTTGCATTGGCAAAATATTTTCATGCAAGAAACTTGCCTTCTCCCGTGCGTTCGGTTTTGTTGCCCATTGCCAATGCTCTGCATTGCTCCAATAGGTGGCATTCGGAAATGTAAGTTGGAGTTTATCGTTTACTCTTTTAACTCCTCCCCCGCAATGATCAAAA
>JBBSCN010000147.1:0-7929 GCA_038250265.1 Cytophagales bacterium
AACTAGGGGCAATAGACTATCGACAATGGACATTTATTAACTATTTTTGCGGCCTATTTTAAGCTATGGTTGAAACAGATATTATCATTATTGGTGCAGGCCCGGTCGGGTTATTTACTGTGTTTGAAGCGGGGCTTTTGAAACTACGTTGCCATTTGATTGATTCACTACCGGTGCCCGGTGGCCAGTTGATTGAGATTTACCCGAAGAAGCCCATTTATGATATCCCCGGCTTCCCAATTGTGAATGCGGGAGAATTGGTGGACAACCTGATGCAACAAAGTAGAGTTTTTAAGCCTGGTTTTACGTTGGGCGAGTCGGCAACAGGATTGGAAGAAACAGAAGATGGCAAGTTTATAGTCACCACGATAAAGGGAACTAAGCACAAAGCACCAATTGTGATCATTGCAGGCGGCTTAGGTGTTTTTGAACCAAGGAAACCACCTATTCCAAATTTGGATCGGTATGAAGACAAAGGTGTGGAGTACATCATTCGCGATCCCGAATTTTACAAGGGTAAGCGCGTAGTAGTTTCGGGCGGGGGAGACTCAGCATTGGATTGGTCTATTTATTTGGTGGAGAAAAACATTGCCAGCGAGCTTTCATTGGTGCATAGAAGAACGTCTTTCCGTGGACATTTGGATTCGGTGCAGAAAGTGATGGATATGGCCGCTGCGGGAAAAATCAATTTGATTACGGATGCAGAAGTCACAGGCATAAGTGGAAATGGAAAAGTGGAGTCGGTGACGATCAATCACGCTACGATGGGTAACATTGAAAAACTGACGGATCATTTTGTGCCGTTGTTTGGCTTAACACCCAGCCTTGGCCCGATTGCTGATTGGGGACTGGAGATTGAAAAGAATGCGGTTAAGGTGGACACGTTCGATTATTCTACCACTAGAAAAGGAGTGTATGCTATTGGTGACATCAACACCTACCCTGGGAAATTGAAATTGATTTTGTGTGGCTTCCACGAAGGTACGTTGGCGGTGCAGTCCGCTTTCGCGCGAATTTATCCAAACAAGAAAAATGTGTTGAAGTATACTACAGTGAATGGGGTGAATGGATTTTGATTTGAAGATTGATTACGGGCATCTCTAAAAACTCCACTTTCCCTTCTCTTTGGTAGAAGGGAAAGAGTTGAGGTGAAGAAAATAAAGGTTTTTAGAGCTGCCCTTAATTTGAAAATTCGATGATTCGGTTATTCGTTGATAAGTCTTGAGTAGAATTTCTTTGCAACTCCGCACCTTTGCGCGAAAAACTATTATGAAAGATACAATCCAAGTAAATATTATAGATCGAGACGGCAAGCAACATTTGCTAGATGCGCCCACAGACATGAATATGAACATCATGGAGATTTGCAAAGCTCATGAATTGCCAGTGGAGGGAATTTGTGGAGGGATGGCCTTGTGTGCTTCGTGTCAGGTCTACTTGGAATCAGATACGCCATTGCCTGAACAAGGTGATTCAGAGTTAGCGATGCTAGATCAGGCTTTTTATGTGAAAGACAATAGTCGGTTGGGTTGCCAGATTAGAATTACGGAAGCGATTGATGGGATTGTATTGAGGCTTGCGCCTCTTTAGTTGAAAGTTGTTAGTACAAAGTTGAAAGTGTTTAAGCTCGGGTTTTAAACAAAGGGTAAATCGCCACTGCGCTGAGGATGATCAACGTGCCCACGTAAAAATTCCAACCCATTATTTCTTGCTCCCCAAATATTAGCAGGGCCAGTAAGATTCCATAGATCGGTTCGAGATTCAGGGCCAGGTTCAGAAAAAAGACGGAAAGTTTTCTGGTTAGATCGATCATCACCGAATAGGCATAAACGGAACAAACGATGGCCATGATGCCAATGTAAATCCAATCTGCGCCCGAAGGAATGAGATGCAATGTATGATCTGCTGTTAATGTTGATTTATAAAATGGAAAAAACAGCACCACGGTAATGCATGCTCCCACCATTTCATAAAAAGTAATGGTATAAGCGCTCACCCGATTGGCGAGTTTTGAATTGATTACGGTGAACAAGGCAGCGGTTAGCCCAGACAGAATTCCCAGAAATAATCCAAAGGCGTAGTTGAAATTAAATGATAAGATTAATGCGAGCCCCACTAACACAACTATTCCCAAGCCAACCTCCAATGCTTGAATCTTTTTTCGCTTGGCAATCGGCTCAATAAGTGCTGCCCAAAAAGAACACGTTGCAAAACCTACTAAGCTAGTGGATGGGTTGGACACGCGCCCCGAGACGAAGAAGGTAATCCAGTGAATGGCGACAATCGCCCCTGTCAAAAGTACTTTGATCAAATCTGTTTGACTGATATTAAATGTGCCGCGTGTGGCAGCGATCAAAACGCTCATGCCAATGGCTGCCAGGAGTGTTCGATAAAATACCATCTCTACTGCCGGAATAGAAACGAGTTTTCCCAAGATGGCGGTGAAGCCGAAAAGCAACACTACAAAATGTAGTTTTGCATAATCTTTGGTGGTGGCAATCAATGGGGAATGAATTTGTACATGGCCAGCGCGATGAATCCAAATATAATGTTAGGCAACCATGCCGCCAATAGCGGAGGTATAAAACCCGTTTGCGCAAAGGTACTGGTAATGGTAAAGAACAGGATAAAAACAAACGCCATCAAAAAACCCAGCGCGATTTGAAAGCCTGTGCCGCCCCTATTTTTTTTAGCAGAAACAATTGCGCCCATAAATACCAATACGTAAATATAAAAGGGCGAGGAGAACCGGATGTCTTTTTCTACTTCGTACGCTTCTACGCCTGTAGAGCCTCTGAACTTTAAAGTAGCAATTTTTTCGGTCAGCTCCGGTATGGTCATGCCTGCATACATCTTGCTATCGTTCTCAAAATCTTTTGGGGTAATTGCCAAAGTCGTATCGAGCTTTTCGCCTTTTTGAGCAATAGGAATCTGCCCACTTGTAAGTTGTTGGAACAGACTGTCAACCATTTTCCTTCGCCAAAAGCTAAGTGTCCATTTGTTTTTGGTAGAGTCCCATTGAATGTTTTCAGCGGAGAGTTTTTCAACCAATCGATCTTGGTCAAACCGCTCCAACGAAAATTGATAGCCGGTGTTGCCCTGGTTATTAAAATTTTGAATGAAGAGATAAACATTTGGAGCTACCTGCATATGAACATTCCTTTTTTCAAAATAGAATTTATTTTGAAAATATTGCATCTCAAATACCAGGCGGTCGTGGTTGGATTTGGGAATGATCCAGCCGTTCAGGAAAAAGCTCATCCCGGCAACCACTGTGGCTGCCAGAAAATACGGAAATAGAAATCTGCGGAAGCTAACCCCGCTGCTCAAAATGGCCACAATTTCTGTTTGCCCTGCCATGCGCGAGGTAACGTAGATGACAGCAATGAAAATTGTGATGGGCGACAGAAACCCTGCAATCCAAACGATAAAATCCAAGTAGTAATTTAAGATTACCCATTTGCTGAGTTTAAATGCGATGAATTTGTCAATTTTTTCAGTGAGGTCGATGACGCAAATGATCGCCACCAATATCAGCACCACGAAGAAGAACGTAGAGAGAATTTTTTTTAATATGTATTTATCTAGGAGCTTCATGTTGGTGGATAGTCGACTGTGGACCGTGGACTAATTTACAATCTAAAAGAAACGATTTTAACCATTTTGTTTTTCCATTCTGCGAATGTTCCTTCTTCAATTTTTAGCCGAGCCTGTCGCACTAGCCAAAGATAGAAGGTAAGGTTGTGGACAGAAGCAATTTGCGCGCCTAAAATTTCTTTGGAGATAATTAAGTGCCTTAAGTATGCCTTTGAATAGAAAGTACTCACGTGCCCACCGAGTGCTTGATCTATCGGATCAAGATCATCTTTCCATTTTTCATTTCGAATGTTGATGATTCCTTGTGTGGTGAAAAGCATACCATTGCGGGCGTTTCGCGTTGGCATTACACAATCAAACATATCAATGCCCAGGGCAATACACTCCAGAATATTTTCAGGGGTACCTACGCCCATGAGGTAACGCGGTTTATCGGCAGG
This sequence comes from Cytophagales bacterium, assembly GCA_038250265.1. Taxonomy (GTDB): domain Bacteria; phylum Bacteroidota; class Bacteroidia; order Cytophagales; family Cyclobacteriaceae; genus ELB16-189. Next base: position 4,038 of record JBBSCN010000147.1, read on the forward strand.
TAAAATACCACAGACCAACTCCGTCATCTCGTACATCATTTCATGCGGCTCGCCTACCGAAAGCCCACCGATGGCATTTCCTTGCTGGTTTTGGTTAGCAATGAATTCGGCTGATTGCATTCTTAAATCTTTATACACGCTGCCTTGCACGATTGGGAAAAGCGTTTGATAGTATCCGTACTTTGACTCCGTGGAATCCACTCGTTGAATGCAGCGCTTTAGCCAGCGATGCGTCAAATCCATAGATTTTTTCGCATAGTCATATTCGCAGGGGTAGGGCGTACATTCATCAAACGCCATAATGATATCTGCACCAATCGTTCGCTCAATGTCCATCACGCCTTCTGGCGTAAAAGTATGCTTAGAGCCATCGATGTGTGATTTAAAAATGACGCCTTCTTCGGTGATCTTTCGGTTCGCGCCAAGCGAATAAACCTGATAGCCACCGCTGTCAGTCAGTAAGGGCCGATCCCAGCCATTGAACTTGTGGAGGCCGCCTGCTTTCGCGATCAATTCTAAACCTGGCCTTAAATATAAATGGTAGGTATTCCCTAAGATTATTTTGGCATCAATGTCGTCTTTCAGCTCACGCTGATGGACAGCCTTTACTGACCCGGCCGTGCCCACCGGCATAAAGATGGGGGTTGGGATGTCTCCGTGTTCGGTAGTGATCAAGCCACTTCTGGCTTTCGAGTGGGTATCCTTGGACGAAATTTTAAACTGCATGTTGGCGGCAAAGGTAACAAGAACCAGACGTTGTAAATGCATTCATAGAAAGAGAGTGTACGACAGTTTTGCATTTTGGGCTAGAGTCCTTTTGGAATATTCCCAAATAACCCCGTGCTTAAGTACGGGGTTATTCCAGCTGCGAAGCAGAAGGGCTTTAGCCTTGAAATTGTTTTGCAAAAGTGTTGTACGCCCTAGAAATACGTAGTTCGTACTTTGCAAATCGTCCCTATCTTTGCTTTTTAACCTCTTAATTTCTAATAGCTTGTTTCTACTTTCTTGTGTTTGCCTTGCGGCACTAGCCATTCAACTAATTTTTTTGATTCTTTTTTTAGTCGCCTTTAACAAAAAAAGCAACGAAACGGTGAGTGAATCTCGCGCAGTTTCGGTGATTGTTTGCGCACACGATGAAGAAATGAATATCAGGGAATTAGTGCCTTTGCTTTTGCAACAAAATCACGCAGCGTTTGAGGTGATAGTAGTTGAAGATCGATGCAATGATGGCACCTACGATTATTTGCTGCAGGCCACTAAAGAGCATGAGCAACTGAAAATGGTGAGGGTGGTAAACAAGCCTGAGCATGTGAATGGAAAGAAGTTTGGTCTTACCTTGGGAATCAAAGCGGCAAAGCATGATTGGGTATTGTTGACCGATGCCGATTGCCGGCCTGCCAGTGCCAATTGGATAACCAAGATGACCGAGAAACAAAATACATCCACACAAATTGTCCTTGGTTTTTCGCCTTACTTCAAATCACCCGGATTGCTGAATGCCTTTATTCGGTTTGAATCTTTCCTTACGGGAATCCAGTTTATTGGGCTGGCGTTAGTGGGCAAGCCCTACATGGGGGTGGGTAGGAATTTGTCCTATCACAAGTCACTCTTCTTAACCAATAAAGGCTTCAATGCGCACTTGGGAGTAACGGGTGGAGATGATGACTTATTTGTTAACCAACATGCTAACGCTAAAAATACCAGGGTTCAAATCGGATTGGAGGCGCTGACTTTTTCGAAGCCTAAAACAACATGGGAGGATTTTTATCATCAGAAGGTCAGACATTTGTCGGTTGGTAAGCGATACAAATTTTTGGATCGGATCATTTTAGGCTCATTTATGCTTTCATGGTTGGCGACTTGGTTTTTGGTCATTCCATCGGCTTTTGGCCTTTTCAGTAATTTGATTTTAGGGTTGTTTTTGGTCAGGTGGATTTTGTTGACCTGGCTTTTCGATAATGCTTCTAAGAGGATGGGAAGCCCATTTGAGGCGTGGAAAGTGCCTTTCTTAGATTTTCTTTACACCTTTTATTATCTTGTTGCCGGTGTTGCAGCTTTTTCGGCCAAACGAATACAATGGAAGAGGAATTAGACGAAAGTAGGTTTTCATCGAAGGCACTGGAAGACTTCCGGTTGATTGATATGGCCGTTGGTGGCGATGACAAGGCGTACGCAAAATTATTGGCGCGATACAAGCGACCAGTATATCATGTCATTTTAAAAATGGTTCGGAATGTTGATGATGCCGAGGATTTGATGATGGAATCTTTTTCTAAAGCCTTCCGAAGTCTGCACCGATTTAAAAAGGATTTTACATTCAGTACATGGTTGTTTCGAATTGCCACCAACAACACTATCGACTTTATTCGCAAGAAAAAATTGAATACGCTAAGCATCGAAAACACCTATACAGATGATGATGGCGGTTCCGTTTCGATTGATATTGAGGACAAGGGAAATTTGGATCCGCAGGAAGAAGTGATCCGTTCTCAGAAAGAGGAGCTTATGCAAGTATTTGTGAGTATGCTTCCGCCTAAGTACCAAAAGCTAGTGCGCCTTCGCTACTTTCATGAATTGAGCTATGAAGAGATTGCCGCGGAAATAGAAGCTCCGCTGGGAACAGTAAAGGCTCAACTTCACCGAGCTAGGGAGTTGTTGTATGACTTGGTGAAGAATAAGAAGGAGCATATATAGTTAAACCATTTCAGTACTTTTGTACCGTTAGTTAGCTCTTTAGTTAAATGCTCTTCCGGCTGATGCCAGTATGATAGGGATATAATCTGAGCTGCTAATTTGAAGAACAACTGGCTCCGTAGTTAAATGCCCGCCCGGCTGACGCCAGTCGGACGGGGATAGAATTTGAGGCGTAGATTTGAAGAACAACTGGCTCCGTAGTTAAATGCCCGCCCGGCTGACGCCAGTCGGACGGGGATAGAATTTGAGGCGTAGATTTGAAGAACAACTGGCTCCGTATTTCAATGCCCGCCCGGCTGACGCCAGTCGGACGGGGATAGAATTTGAGGCGTAGATTTGAAGAACAACTGGCTCCGTAGTTAAATGGATATAATTTCAGATTCCGATTCTGAAGGTGCAGGTTCGATTCCTGCCGGGGTCACTAAAATCAGTTGAGGGCATGTTCTTCGCCTATGTCCTTAAGAGCATTAGTCATGACTTTTTTTACAAAGGGCACTGTGAGGATTTAGTTGCGAGATTGAAGCAGCATAATTCTGGTCACACGGAATCTATAAGGCCTTACTTACCAATTGTGTTAATCTACACCGAGGAATTCGACACCAGAGAAGAAGCCATCAAAAGGGAAAAATATTTTAAGTCAGCTGCCGGCAGAAGATATTTGAAGAACAAACTGGTTCCGTAGTTAAATGGCCGCCCGGGTGACGCTGGTCAGAGGGAGATAGAATTTGAGATTCTGAAGGTGCAGGTTCCCTGCCCGAATGATCGGATCAGGCGGGGATTCCTGCCGGGGTCACTAAAATCAGTTGAGGGCATGTTCTTCGCCTATGTCCTTAAGAGCATTAGTCATGGCTTTTATTACAAAGGACACTGTGAGGATTTAGTTGAGAGATTGAAGCAGCATAATTCTGGTCACACGAAATCTATAAGGCCTTACTTGCCAATTGTGTTAATCTACAAGGAGGAATTCGACACCAGAGAAGAAGCCATCAAAAGGGAAAAATATTTTAAGTCAGCTGCAGGCAGAAGGTATTTGAAGAACAAACTGGTTCCGTAGTTAAATGGCCGCCCGGGTGACGTTAGTCAGAGGGAGATAGAATTTGAGATTCTGAAGGTGCAGGTTCCCTGCCCGAATGATCGGATCAGGCGGGGATTCCTGCCGGGGTCACTAAAATCAGTTGAGGGCATGTTCTTCGCCTAT
>JBBSCN010000148.1:0-7848 GCA_038250265.1 Cytophagales bacterium
ATGCGCGATACACTTGAATCCGCAGCATTGCAGCCCGAGATCAAAAGAAATATTGAGAGCAAACTTCAGCAATTGAAATCAGCAGGTCATACGGTAGAAGGCATCGATTTTCCATTGAATGAATATGTACTGCCTACCTACTACATTTTAGCGACAGCAGAAGCCAGTTCTAACCTTTCTCGGTTTGACGGAGTTCGTTATGGCTATCGAAGCCCCAATACCACCGATCTGCAATCACTTTATAAGAAAACACGGGCGGAAGGTTTTGGTAAAGAAGTACAAAGAAGAATTTTACTAGGTACTTTTGTATTGAGCGCTAGTTATTACGATGCCTACTACACCAAGGCTCAAAAAGTGAGGCGGTTGATTCGCGATCAGCTTAAAGAAGTCTTTGCCAACTATGATGTTATTGTCATGCCCACCACGCCCACTACGGCTTTCAAATTGGGTGAGCATTCAGATAATCCGGTAGAGATGTACTTGGCGGATTTATTTTCCGTTCAAGCTAATGTGGCCGGAATTCCAGCCATTTCGATACCCTGCGGAGCAGATTCCAAGGGGCTGCCCATAGGGTTGCAGATTATGGCTGATGACTTTGAAGAAACCAAGCTTTTTCAGTTGTCAAATATATTGTTGAACTTAGCATGATTTTTTAGCGAAATAGGGTTGGAAGTGGGGTATTTTTTAAACTATTAACGGGTGGATATGATGACTGCTAAAATAAAAGACCGACCGGTTCTCAAATTCTTATGGATAGGATTTCTGGCCATCACATTCAGCGTTCAATCGCAGGAAGTGATTGTGAAAGATACCTTAGCGGGAGACCTTTTCTTGCCAATAGATACAACGGCCATGCTTTTGCTGCCGAGTAACCTAGAATACATTCCAGCGGAAGCAACACCTCAACTAATTGCGGAGCGCCTCAGTTCCATAAGCGGAACAATCGAATTGACCTATAACAGCAGAGTTCAATCGTTTATCGATTATTTCACCATTCGCGACCGCAATTACACGCGCATGGTGCAGCGCAGAAAGGACTTGTACTTTCCTATTTTCGAGAGAAAGTTAAAAGAGTATGGCCTTCCCGATGAACTAAAGTATTTGTCCATCATCGAATCGGGCCTAAACCCGCGCGCGACCTCTCGCGCAAGAGCGGTTGGCTTGTGGCAATTTATGCCAGGCACAGGCCGATATATGGGTCTGAGTAGTGATTGGTATATTGATGAGCGCATGGATCCTGAGAAATCTACCGATGCCGCCTGTCGCTATCTAGCCTCACTTTATTCGATGTTTGGCGATTGGCAGTTAGCCCTTGCCGCTTATAATTCCGGCCCCGGCACGGTTCGAAACGCAATTCGAAAATCGGGCTATAAAAAGAATTTTTGGGAAGTGTATGCCGGCCTTCCGCGCGAAACAAAATCGTACGTGCCTCAATTCATAGCGATTGTTTATGCTATGAACTATACCGAAGAGCATAATCTGGTAGAACTTGCGAAAGAAGAATTGCAGCCGCACGATACTATTTACGTGCAACAGTTTTTACACTTCGAAACCTATGCCAATCTAACAGGTACTTGTTTGGAAGACCTGCAACGATTAAATCCTTCGGTAATGCGCGGTGCTTTGCCCGACAATGGCAAGCGGCACATTATAAAAGTCCCGACTTGGTCGAAGGCTACCTTGAATCAAAACCGCCAATTTATTTTGGATTCGGCCTCCAAGATTGGCAAAAAAGAGTTGGAGACATTGGCCAAAAATATATTCGGTGCCACCAATGGTCGCGAAGTTCAACTTTATCGCGTAAGGGCAGGAGATGTGTTGGGTTCTATTGCCGAGCGGTTTGGTGTGCGTGTGGCGGATTTAAAAAACTGGAATAGTTTAGCCGGAAACAATATTAGAGTGGGCCAGCGCTTGAGCATTTGGACGTTTCCGGTCCGGCTCTTGGCGTCTTCCAAAAACCTAGTAAGCTTTATTTCCGCTGATTCGAAAACTTACACGGTGCAACCGGGTGATACCCTTTGGGATATTTCCAAACGACTGCCGGGTATCACAATCGAAAAAATCAAGAATCTCAATAACCTAAAAGGAAATAAACTTAAGCCGGGCCAGAAGTTAATTATTGGATAGCCAGTTGTTCGCAAAAACGATCAGGCAGTCGGTTTGAGACTGTCAAAAACCTCTCAACTTTTCTAATTTTCGATTTTTTCCTTCAGACTTCCAACTTTTGATTGTGACGTTCTGTTGTAGGTAGCATTGTAAACACGGAATCTTTATTATTGCTAAATGAAAAAATTAATAATCCCCTCGCTGCTTTTTTTGCTTTGGTCGTGTTCGGGCGAGCGCAGCGAAACCCTTACGCTTGCCTCTGGCCTTTCAGGTGATATGTATTTGATCATGGATTCCATCCAACACAAAGGCTCTTTGGGTCAAGCAATTGATTCTGTTTTTAATGCTGAGATGGAAGTGATCAACCGCTCGGAACCGATTTTTAAATTGCGATGGATCGATCCACGCAAGTTGAATTCTGTGTTGAAGAAGCGGAGGAATTTGATTTTTGTTTTTACACTCGATCAGAATACAGCTGGCTCGAATCGGATCAAAGGAATGTTTACCAAAGAATCTCTCGACAGAATTAAATCCGATACTTCTTTTTTTCTAACCTCTTCCAAAGATAGGTTTGCCAAAAACCAAGAAGTAATGTTTCTGGTGGGCAAAACACAACGTGAGTTGCTTAAGAACTTCAACAAGAACGCTGGAAAAATTGTCGAATATTTTAATCGCTCAGAAATCGATCGACTCACAAAATCGCTTTACAAAGCGGGTGAAGTAAAGGGCGTTTCAGGATTGATCAGTAAAAATTTTGGTGTACAATTGAAAGTTCCATTTGGCTATCAACTCGTGCAGGAAGACAGCACTTTTTTTTGGGTGCGACAGATTAATCCTCGAGATGACCGAAATGTTTTTATTGCGCGAAAGAAATATACCTCGGCCGACCAACTACAACTCGACAGTCTGATTGCTTTTCGCAATGCTACGTGCAAAAAATATTTGTTTGGCAACCCAGAAAAACCACAATCTTATTTGGTGACCGAGCAAGGTATACCCTACAAACTCGTGCAAGCAAAACAGGTTACTTTCAATAATAAGTATGCCGTAGAAATCCGTGGCCTTTGGCGCACCAACAACATCACCATGGGCGGCCCTTTTCTTTCTTATTCTTTGGTAGATGAAAAGCAAGGCATGATTTACTACATCGAAGGCTTTGTGTATAGCCCCGGCAGGGAGCAGCGCGAACTGATGCGCGAAGTTGAAACGATTTTGAAGACGTTCAAAACTAACTAATCCAAAAAAATCCAATTACAATATGGTGGTTGCTGGTTGGAATGATTGGTTTGCTATTGCTCGTAATTGGTGTTGCTCTTGGTTGTTTGATACGCGGGGTGATCAAACCCAAATCAAACAGTAGCAAAGAGGTTGAAACCAAAAAGGATTCAGAAGAATTGGGAACTTCTCAGGCTTTGATAGTTCTGCCAATGGCCACTTCCATAGAGCCGTCACCTTCATCAGATCAAGTCAAAGTTGCACTACAGGCCGAGCGGCTTAGAATAAAAAACGCACTTCATGACGATACCATTCAGCAATTAACGGCCATTAAACTCAAAATTGGAATTTATTCTCAACGTGCCAAAGCTATCAGACGTCCGTTTGCGCGGAGAAATGGTTATCGAAGATTTGGAGCGAACGATCAGAGCAATCCGGTATTTTATCGAAGATTTGGATGACGTTGACATTGCAGAAAAAACAATGATTGAGTTGTTACGGGAATTTGGGTCTAAGTTTTCTGGCTTCTATTTTATGAGGGTGTTTACGTATTAGAATCACGCAGAAAATACCTTTCCGTTAACAACCCGAGAAAAAACTGAACTCATGTTTATCGTCAAAGAGGCGGTGCAGAATGCCATCAAGTACTCAGCTAGTGGGCAGTGCCATATCCGTCTTACGTGGCGCCCCGAAGAGTTGCTGATGAGCCCATTCCGATGAAGAAAACTGACTAGCTCATTGCTGTTTTTTGCGCCCGTCTTTTCCAACATGGTTTTCTTGTAGTCGTCAACTGTGTTTTTTGATATACCGAGTTGCTCTCCAATTTCTTTGGCAGAGTTTCCTTTGCTCAATGAAACTGCGATCTCATACTCGCGCACACTCAGATGAGTATTGGCCAGCAGCTGTTTTGTACCCACGTCTGCCATTATTTTTTTACTTCGAGGGAGAAGAAGGTTTCCCCCGCCAGAACGGCCTGCACGCAATTCAGTAAGGCGGGTTTGTTTAATTTCCCTTTTGCCAAAAACCCTACTACACCTGCCTTGATAAACTCGGCAATGGTTGCTTCCTCGTTGAAGGTGGTCATACCCACAATTTTTACCGCGGGGTATTTTTTGTGGATCATGCCAATCAGACGAATGCCGCTGATAGGCTGCATACGGGCGTCAATGAATGCCACGTCCACGGCATAGGCTTTACAAAGTGTGAGGGCGTGCTCGGCAGGCTCAGCCACATAAACATCCAGCGCAGGCTAGCGCAGCAGGTCTGCCACCGCATTCACCACGAATTCGTGATCGTCTACCACTATCACCGTCTTTCTGCCGCCCATAGAAGTTTTTTGTAAAAATACCCCATAAATAGGGGGATGCGCAACCCCCTATTTGTGTGGGGTAGGTTGACTTTGCAGAATTCTTGCCGCTGTTTTATAATGTTTTGCTCCCCTAGCCGGAAAGGAATGCGAAACAACTGCACCAGACAGATCTCTGGTTTTTTAAAAACAATTTCTTAACTTAAATTTTTAAAATTATGAAAACGATGAATTTGGAGAAGATGGAACAGATCAAAGGATCAGGAAGGAACGGTGGTTCAGATTATTGTATTAATATGGCTGCCACAGCTTCTGGGGCACTTGAACGTGGTGATACCAGTCTGGCCTTTACAGTCGGTTATTGGATGGGAAGAATGGGTTGTTAAACCAATTGACTTCAGCAGTTTCAAAATGCAAAAACGTAAAAAAATGTGATGTTGCAATTTTGCCATATCACGTTTTTTTTGCGAAAGGCTCAACGCTATTATTTATACACTATTTTCTTTTTTTTTCTAGCTGTTAACGCTTCAAACGGACAAATTGAGTTTTCAGGAAAAGTATTAAATAAACAAGACTCAACTCCAATCGCTGATGCTCATGTTCTGCTTTCCGATGGATTAGTAGGGACTTCTACGAATGATGAAGGAAGATTTATTTTGCCAAGGGCTCCTTTAAATACCAAAATTCAAATTAGTTGTATTGGATTTGAGCTTAAGACGGTTGAGATAACGTCTACTGATGAGGTGATTATTTTGATGAGTCCAAGTGCAAGTCTATTAGACGAAGTAGTTGTCACTTTTAGGGAGGATTCAGCAAAGGCAATTCTGAAACGAGCCGTTAGAAATATAAAATCAAACTACCATGCTGAAATTGAGTTGAATGCTTTTTTTCGTGAAGTTCTTATACAGGACACTGTTGGGCAAAGGTTAGTGGAAGCTTTTATCAACGTTTGGGATCCTGGTATAAAGAAGTCTCCAATTAAAATGAAAACACATGTTAAAGAATTACGGAAGAGTGATGATTTGACGGCAAGAAATCTGGCGGATTGGCTACTTAGTAAAGTTGTGAAGCAGTATAATCAAGTAGCATACTTATTAGAGTGGGACATTGTTAGGCACTATTTCTATCCCTCCACAAAGACATATGCAGACTATTTTCAATTGCAAAACATTTTAAAAGAGGAGGATAATCTTCAATATAGGATAGAAGAGGTTCTAACAAGCAAAGAACAGAAGATTTACAAAATACGAGTTCTACAGGAGTTGCCCTCGGCCATTCTGTCAAGCTACTATTTTATCAACGCGAGAGACTATGCAATTTTAAGAATTGAATTTGAACAATGTTTTCACAATGCTAGGAGAACTCAACTATGGGGTGGTTGCCAGTTAAAAGGTATATATGAGTATAAACTTACTGACGGGAAATACCATCTTTCCTACGCTAGTCTAAGACGAGGTATCCTGCCCAGTTTTAGCGCATTTGATGCTGGCAAAAAGGGTGATAGGTCTGTTTATTATCAGCTATTGGTAAGCGGTATAGACTTGAAGCCGAAAAAAATATCAGGGAAGGTTGCCGCTGATGTCGAAGAGGATTTAATTGGATTGAAATGTAGGTATAACTCCCTATTCTGGAGAAGCACAGCCATTCCATTAATGGATAAGCAGTACCGATTAGCGCTCGAAAGTCTTAATACAAAGCGATCGCTAGATGAACAATTTGAAAGAAATGGCAGAGATTAAGACTAATAGTTTATTCAAGAGGATGTGTAGCTGTTTGGTTCAATCGTTAGATGCCCGTTTGTTGTTAGTGTTTTTACTTTTATTAAAGATTGCATTTAGCGTGATTGAAGATGAGTTTATATTATCAAAAGAGGTTTACTACGAATCTTATTCAAGAGACTTTTCTGATGAACAATTTGAGCAAATCTGGGACGTCAAGCAAAAATCAAAATATATTTCTTCCATGCTCAATATTTGTGGATTTTTTTTACTTCTCGCTATTAATGCCGCGTTTCTATCAACTGTATTATTTGCCTTTGGCCGAAGTAATACCATCGCCACGAGTTTTAAAATAGTTTTGATTGCCTCTCTCCCTTACATTTTTCAAGATTCATTTAAAATTTTATGGTTTTTATCGTCCAACGAATATATGCTCGAAGATGTGTTGAATTTCTATCCTGGCTCATTTTATGGACTTCTTGATCCGAAAAGCTCTTCATTTACTACAAAGATTATTGTAGGTAACCTCAATGTTATATTGCTTACAAGTATGGGGATGATTATAGGTATTACTGCTATTACACAAAATATTTCGCTAAAGGAGTCGTTGCGAATTGTATCTGTTGGTTATTTTTTTATTTTTTTTCTGTTAGTGTCTCTGTTTTTTTTTATTCAGGTCTCCCTATCCTAATAAATGATACAAAAACGAGCAGTTGTTTTTTTGTTGATAATGACAACGTTTATTGGAGTTTTTTTGGCTTGGAGCTTTTCAATTCAAAACACGAAGCAGGAAATTAAAAATGAACGGTTACCACTTAAATTTAGTCGATTTGTTGACGTGGATAGTTCAGCCTTGCTTTTTCCTAAAAATCATTTTATTGTACTCGTCTTCTTTAATTCAGAATGTATTCTTTGCCAAAATGAGGCGTTGGAAATTTCTAGGAATCTACCTTTGCTTTCTAACACAACTATTTTGCTGATTTCGTCTGAGCCTATCGACACAATAAAGGCTTTTGCCGAACTGTATGGTTTGCGAAATCAGCCTTCAGTTACGTTTGCAAAAATAAATTCTAAGGATGTGTTCGGCACATTTGGTTCAGTATCGATACCGCACATTTTTATTTACGGCAAAGACCACAAGCTCATCAAAGAATTTAAAGGTGAGACTAAGATAGAGGCCATCTTGCAGTATCTAAAATGAAGGATGCTGTTTCTAAATCTTTCGTTCTACAACAAGACCAATCTGATTGTGGTGTGACCTGCCTTTTGTCCATCATCAAATTTCATGGGGAGATAGCAGCCTAGAACACTTGCGCAAAATCAGTGGCACATCAAAACAAGGCACTACATTATTAGGTTTGATGCAAGCAGCACAGCAACTCGGCTTTGATGCCGAAGGGCTGGAGGCAGATGGCGTTGCCAACCTAAGCGAGCTAGATCAGCCCGCCATACTTCACGTGGTGATCGAAAACAGATTACAGCACTACGTGGTGTACTACCCCA
>JBBSCN010000149.1:0-7806 GCA_038250265.1 Cytophagales bacterium
ACATCAAATTTGATTTTAGCAAAGAGTATATAAGAGAGCTGATGGAGTTTGTGAGAGGGGAGTTGGGGAAGATTTAAGAATTGATGCCACGAATGGACAAATTTTTTGACTGTTACGATCTTGCTTTTTCTTTTAAAGCATCAGCCCTTTTCAAGAGTTCTTCTTTTGAAATGTGCTTACCAGATTTATCTAAGCGATTCCAAAGTTCATCTGCCCTATTTGAAAGAAACGGGTCTTTTCTGTCGTGATTTATTTGAGAATCGGCTTTTGGCATAAATTGATCATTAATAAATATTCTTTCGATCTCCTATATTTTTAAAACCGGTTGCTCGTGGATTGGACGCCAGTGACTCGATAGACTTTAAAATAGGGTTAGCAATGGGATTGGGTAACTTGTCAAGTTGTTTAGCTGCCTTCTTAGTTAAGTTGACGCTGTACTTTGCCATTACGTTTTATCTTTTTTAGGTAATCAGAAAGAGGAATTCCGTGTCCATTATCTTCTTTGTTGGCCAAATCGTAAACCCGAATATCATCCAACTCTTTTAATTCTTGCAGTATTTTAGTATAGTCTTATATGCTTAAAAGCACTCCAACTTTTTTTCCTTTAGTATCCTTAATAAATTAAGCTTTCATCTGCTAATATTTATTTTTTGTGGTCAGATGGAATATCCAAACTTTTCATACTTGAATTAATTTGACATGTCAAAGCTCACTAAAATTCCTGAAAACGTATTTTCTATTGACTATCCTCTGCATTTATCCAACAAATCACTCAGTTGATTAGCTTCGGCTTTGGTGAGTTGGAGAACGCCCGTGTCAGACTTATCCATTTTTTTGTCGATTTTTTTAAGAAGGCCGAGGCCTTGTTTCGTAATCACGACATCGGCCGCGCGCTTGTCGTTGGCGCACTGACTTTTAGCAACTAGGTTTTTTAAAATTAACCGATCCAGCAAACGCGAAACGTCCGAGTTTTTATCGATCATCCGATTTTTGATTTCTGCACCGGAAATTTTTTGAGGATGCTGCCCGCGAAGAATGCGGAGAATATTAAATTGTTGATTGGTAAGTTCGTATTGTTTGAAGAAGAATTGATTTTTTTCGAGCAGCCAATTGGCAGTATAAAGCAGGTTGACGGCCAGCTTGTGGTGCGGGTTACGGAATTTTGCTTTTTGTTTTATTTCTTCTTCGATGTTCATAAACAGAATATGAAAAGCCAAAGAACTAGTCTTCGGCTTTTTATATCAACGAATAGAATTAGTTTTTAACAAACTCACCATTGGCTTTTATGATCACTTCTTCCCCCAAAGCCGCACTTGGGTATTTTGCACCAATTCCGAAATCTGACCTTTTGACAACACCGGCAATCTTCAAGCCAGCAACCGTTTTCTTATTATACGGATGAACGATAGGACCTGTAAAAGTAGCGTCTAATTCTACTTGTTTGGTAACGCCATGCATGGTCAGATCGCCAGTAAGTTTGTATTTCTTTCCTTCTACCAATTTCAACGAGGTGCTTTTGAAAGAAAGTGTTTTAAACTTTTCAACATCAAAAAAGTCCTCATTTTTTAAATGCTTATCGCGGCCTTCGCTTGCTGTGTTTATGCTTGCTGCATCCGCAGTCAATTCAATTACGGCATCGCTAAAGTCTTCTTTCGAAGATGTAATTTTGGCGTCAAATGAAGTGAATGCACCGTCAACATCTGAGATCATGAAGTGAGTGATTTCAAAACTCAATTTCGCGTGGGACTTGTCAACCGTCCACGTTTGTGCAAACGCACCACCGGTTAGCAGCAACGCAACAATAAGTGTATTAAATTTTTTCATAGTTTGTTTGATTTATTTGCAATGTTAACACAAATTCTTAAATATATGTTTAAACATGTATTTTATTTGTTTGAAGATGCTGATAGTCAAGCATTATAAATTTAGCCAATAGGTGAATTTGAGTACAATCGCTCGAATTTTGGGTTGGCCACTTTGGAATTGAATGTTGTCTTTCAGCTCATCGGTTGCAAAGTAATTGTCAGTGTAAGAGATGAATAAATCCGATACGGGTCGAAACCGCCACTGCAAACGCGAATTAATATTGACGTTGTTGATTTGATTGTTGTATTGCACAAACGTAGTCCAGAACAAGCTTCTGGAAAACGTAAAATCAAAACGAGGGCCAATCAAAATCAGGTCGGCACTTTTATAAGGTGCCGGTAAGTTGATTTTATTATAAGTAAATGCCAATGAAAATATAGCGTAGGGCTGGGCGCGGTAATTGAGGTTACCCGTTAAGTTGATTCGATTGCCATTGAAATATTCTCCTGAGCGTGTGGCCACGTCAAAGAAAAATTTCTTGCGTGCATCTGAAAAAAAACTAGCAACCACTACTTTGTTGGTATAGTCGGTTCCATCGGAGAGTTTTAGGCCACCGGTATTGGTCGGATCAAACGAAGAAAAAAGATAGACATATTCCTGTCGCAGACGAATGCTGAATTGAGCGGTAGATTGAAAACGAATACGATACATAAAGTTGAGGTCGTAATCCGTAACACCATACTTTTTGTTCCCCAATACATCAAAATCAAAACCCGGCCCGTGGCTATTGATAATTCTAGACTTAGGGTAGAAGTTGTACCAAATTGTTGGGGCCAACCGCAAGTAATCTTTTCTTCGAATAAAGCCAACTTCGGGGCTGTAATTTGCTCCAATATTCTGGGCTGTACCGGATATGTCCCACTTGAATGTATTGTAGGCCAGCCGCGCTGCCGTGGCAAATGCAGAATCCGTTTGATTTTGGCTGAATGATCGGTGGTAGAAGAACTTTCCGTTCCACTTATTGTCTTTACTCGCCAAGTTGTAATCAAAGCCAATAGCCCTGTTATAATTCTGCGGACTGGTTAAAAAATCTCCATTGATCGAATCCTGAAATGCCTGCTTGTTGATGAAGATCATTCCGATGTTGGATCGGGCGAAAATCTTCCGTTGAAAAGTAGCTACCGTGTAGTTGGTGGAAGGTAAATCATTGGCTTTATCTTCGCCACCCTGCATCGTCAACAAACCTACCCGTAAGTTATTGTTCACTTTTCCACTAAGTCTTGCACCAAAGTAGATGGGGTTTTCAATGTTTTGGCCTGTACTTTGGTCGCGTGTGACACCGATGCGCCTAGAAAAAAATGGGCGTACCCCTTCACCACCAAAATCAGAAAACAAGTCAGCGTTTTCTAAAAAAAACTGTCTGCGTTCAGGAAAGAAAATTTCAAATCGATCTAGATTAGTCACTTGCTGGTCTACTTCTACCTGCGAGAAATCCGGGTTGACCGTCAAATCTAAATTAAGAGCCGGACCGATAGCCACTTTGGCATCTCCACCATAAGCGGTGGCACTCTGTGCATTCTCACCTTTCTCGAAATTTTGGCTGCTTCGTGCCGCGGCAAACGGAATCAACGAAATATTGGACCCGGGTTTATCGAGTGGTTGATCCCAAATCAGCGGACGCATGAATGCTAACGAGATCAACGGAAAATTTCGGGGAATGGGCGACCAAGTAGATCGTTCTGCGTTGTAACTATCGATCCGATAAAAATTGATATTCCAGGAACTTAACCCATGTTTATAACGAATACTTTTGAACGGAATAGCAAATTCACAGACCCATGAATCTGCGAGCATTTGGGCTTTGGAATACCATTTGTTGTCCCAGCTCAGTGACAGATCGGATTGATTTGTACTCCCACCGTTTGCGACTAGCCCTTCGCGCTGCACGCCATACGGGTTAGTGCCAAATTGAAAAGAGTTAGTGTTGTCTTGGAAGGTATCGAACTGTACCACGAAAGAGTCGTTTGCTTCTCCCCGAAAATCTCTGCGCAAGGAAGGTGTTACGTAGGTTCGTGGCCCTACGTTATGCATGATGGCAAATACGTAAATGAATTGATCGTCATAGGTCATGCGCACCTCCGTTTGGGATTTGGCGTAAGAAGAATCGAATGGAAAATACTGTTTGAAATTATCGGCTACTTCTGTGTCTTTCCAAACCGCCTCGTTCATTTCGGCATCGATGGTGATTTGCTCAGTTGTTTTTTTGATATGTAAACCCGGCAATTGCGCAAGCGACTGGAAACTGGTAAACAAGAAGATGATAAGCCAATGCCGCACAGGTTTGATTTCAATTAATCGGCAATGATACGGTTTTTCGACCCTTCTGGTAAAAAAATTTGATAAGCGGCCAACAAAAGCTTAGAGCTTCAAGTAGAACTCCTTCGTCAATCTTTTATACTCTCCACTCCACGATTCTCCTTCGCCATGCAATACGAGCATCTCTTGTGTGACAGGCTTCTCCTCAGCCGAAAATTCAAATAGCCACCGCTCTTGTGGTTTTTCCTTGCGGGAATAAAATGCCAACTGCCGGACACAGAAAAGCCCGTGGTCTTTAGCTAAAAAAACAAACTGATTACCTTCTTCCACGGGAAGCACCACGGCTAGCCTTCCTTTTTTCGTGAGCATACCAACAGAGTATTTTAATAGCTCTTGATAATTAAGTGAGTGTGTATGTCTCGCTTTCGCGCGATGGGCAGTTGGAGGGAGTTGACTATTGGTAAAGTACGGAGGGTTGCTGACGATCAAATCGTACGATTCGGTATTTTTAAATTCTTGCAGTGGCTGATGAAAAACCTTTACTCGATTTGCCCAGGGAGAGTTCAAAACATTTTTGGTTGCTTGAGTTGCATCGGCTTCTTCGCTTTCAATCGCATCAATGGTGGTTGGTTCGTTCGCTCGTTGGGCAATCATTAAAGCAATAATTCCACAACCTGTTCCAATATCCAAGATTCTTTTCGCACCTGAGACATTTACCCAAGCCCCCAACAAAACTGCGTCCGTACCGACCTTCATCGCGCAGCGGCTGTCTTCTAGAGAGAATTGTTTGAAATGAAAGGGGGTTGATTTTTTACTCACGAATATATTTTCTCACGCAAAGTCGCTAAGCCGCCAAGGAAATGCAAAGATATTTTTACCTAAGGTCGCGGAATCAGAAAGAATATGATGCTTTAAATGTTCAACTGACCTTGCGAATTATCGCCTTTTGTAAACTTATAGCTTGTTCACTATTCTTTGAATCCCGTCCTTAATTAGCGCTTCATTAAAGTTAACAAGCAATCCTAATTTTAATCCAGTAATCCTTAGATAAATCAATAGTTGCTTTTGATGGACCGGGGCAACTAATTCCACTGATTTCACTTCGATGATTACTTTGTTCTCAATTATGATATCCGCTCGAAATCCAATATTCAGTTTTATATCTTCCTATACAAGCGGAGTCCCTTGCTGCCTTACAATATTAAGATTTTGCTTTTTAAGTTCGAACGCAAGCAATTCTTCATAAACTGACTCTAATAATCCAGGGCCAAGCTGCGTGTGAATCTTAAAGCAAGAATGAACAATTATTTTGGATAACTCATTTTCTGTCATAACCTAAAAATGTCTTCTTTGCGCCTTCGCGCCTTTGCGTGAAACTTTACAACCTTCTGAAAAGTTTCTCAATACTCTCCACCGTCACCTTCTCTTTCCAATCACTTCCAATCGCGTGTGCCCACATGTGTGGTAAGTTGTAAGATACTTTTGCCATCGCAGTTATTTGTTCGTCTGTCCAATCTTTAGATAAACCTTGCGGTAAATCGATTTTGTGTTTGGCGATCATTGTTTTAAATTCTTTCACGCCTTCGGGATAATAATCTTCGAGGTGATTGAACGCAATACAATTCGCATAGCAATGGCGCGTGCCTAAGATTTTTGAAAGTCCGTATGATAAAGCATGACATACACCGACTTCCGAATAGGTTAAACTCAACCCGCCCATCAACGAAGCTACCATTAGCTTGTCATCGTTTTCCGCAGTTTGTCCACTCTTGTCGCCCAAATAAATTTCGTGGCACAGTTTCAACGACTGCTCTGCATACGAGTGACTATAGGCATTGTTCAGCGTTCCGTTTTCTGATTCGATGCAGTGGATGTACGTGTCCATGCCGGTGTAAAACCACCAGTTGCGTGGCACACTGGCAATCAAATCCGGATCAAGAACTACCTGATTGAAAACTGTCCACTCACATTTTAATCCTAATTTTTTTTCTGGGCCAGTCAGTACAGCTGTCATCGAAACTTCAGCGCCAGTTCCGGAAATAGTTGGAACTCCTATATGATAGATGCCCGGCTTCTTGATCAGGTTTAATCCTTGGTATAATTGTGAAGAGCCTTCATTGGTAAACATCAAGGACACCGCTTTAGCAATATCCATGATAGATCCACCACCAATGGCAATCGCTGCAGCAGGAATTCCCCTCGTCTTCATCACAGAGTCGCGAATCATATCAATCTGCTTCGTAGTCGGTTCGTACTGGTCTACATCAATGTACATGACAATGTCACCCACTTCCGCAGGAATACGCTTCGCCAACTCTTTCCCTTTAAAATAATTGTCCACCAAGTAGAGCATGAACTTGTCGTTCTGATTTCTTTGTGCTTCTACAATTTCGCCCAGTTGGTTAAAGCTACCCCTCCCGAAAACTGTTTTCTCTATTCCTTTGAAATTTTTGTGCATACGGTTTATCTAGTTAGAATGATAGTCTATTAATGGCTACTTAATTTTAGGATTGTCCTGGTTAGCTTCAATGATGGACAGGTAGTTTTTGGCTGCCTGTAGCATGGATGAATTGATATCAATCCAGTTAACATCCATTAGCATATTGGGCATAGGTGAACTATTTTGCTCGGCCGTTTTTACTTCTGAAAGCGCAAATAAAATTGATTTGTAAGAAATATAGGGGTTGTATTCTTTGAGCTTTTCTAAAATTGAAACAAATCCCACTTTATTGAATAGGAAGAATAGATCTATGTAGTCTTTCTTTTCTCTCCGTTCCGTAATAGCATTTAACTTAAATCCCGCAAGGTCATCAAGTGATGCGATCCTGAGTCCTTCAGTGATGATGGGTTCATTTTTAAAAGGTATCATCCAATCATCATACAATTCAACTCGTACTCCGTTAATCTCTGCGGAAACGCGATCCGTACCAACAAAAAATTCAATACCCTTGAATCTCTCTGACAAGACGTGCAAGATGTTTTTTTTACTCACCTTTTCATTCGAAAAAAAGTCGATATCAATGGATATGCGATGGCCGATCTGCAACGCAACCGCAGTGCCACCGACAATCCTAAAAGAGGCCAACTCTGCGATTGAGCATAGCGCGTTTGCCGTAGTAATTAACTCAGCGGTTACAGTCTCCTTATGAAGCATATCTATTTTCAGGATCGAAGAGCAAGAACAAATAAGCCATTGATCTTACTAATGGTTGCATTTTATTCTTTGTTAGCATTTCTTTCGTTTTTTCTTCACCATACAGATCAATGACTTCCCGAATATCTACCAAGGTGCCATATTGAAAAATGCGAGTTATTACCCATTCTGGCGATTCTATTAACGTCTTCTCAATATCAGCCTCTTTGATGTCCCAAAACAATGGCTTTCTATGTGCGAGTTTGTTTACCATATATTCCAATAAATATCAACAGTCGTGTTACCTTATTAAAACACCCACTACCGAATTGGTATCTTCGCCAACTCTTTCCCTTTAAAGTAATTGTCCACCAAGTAGAGCATGAACTTATCGTTCTGATTTCTTTGTGCTTCTACAATTTCACCCAGTTGCTTAAAGCTGCCCCTACCGAAAACTGTTTTCTCTATTCCTTTGAAATTTTTGTGCATACGGTTTGCTCGTTTCATTCGATTTATAATTTGAACATATTGGCAAGGGTATCCTTGATTTC
>JBBSCN010000150.1:0-7699 GCA_038250265.1 Cytophagales bacterium
AAAAAAATAGTGGCAGGCAACTGGAAAATGAACAAGACAATCGAGGAAGCTCATGCCCTTACGGCAGAACTCATGGGCATGGTGGCCGATGAGGTGAAAGGAAATGTGATCACTATTTTGTGTACGCCTTTTCCGTATTTGGTTCCTGTCAAAAATCAATTGGGCACATCAACCATAAAAGTGGGCGCGCAAAATTGCAGCGAGCATGATTCGGGTGCTTATACCGGAGAGACCTCTGCCGCGATGCTAAAATCTATGAGCATCCCCTATGTAATCATCGGGCACAGCGAACGCAGACAATACTTTGGTGAAAACGGAAAATTGCTGGCAACTAAAGTCGACAAGGCGTTGGCAAATGAAGTTACTCCAATTTTCTGTTGTGGCGAGCCACTTGAGATTCGTGAGAAAGGAACGCATGAAGCGTTGGTGAAACAGCAAGTAGAAGAAAGTTTATTTCATTTGAGCAACGAGGTCATTCAACAAGTGGTGATTGCCTACGAACCAGTGTGGGCAATTGGTACCGGCAAAACTGCTACTTCCCAACAAGCACAAGATATGCACGCGGTAATTCGTAAGCACATTGCCTCTAAATACGGACAAGCCACTGCCGACACTATTTCAATTCTGTATGGAGGCAGTGTAAAAGCCGATAATGCCAAAGAACTTTTCGCTTGCGCGGATGTGGATGGGGGTTTGGTGGGAGGGGCTTCGTTGAAGTCGAGGGAGTTTGTGGAGATTATAAAAGCAATTTGAAAATTCGTTGATTTGAAAATTTGAAGATGAAATGAGGACTATATTTTTCGTTTAGAGCTAAGGACAATTTTCAAATCTTCAAATTGTCTCATCTTCAAATTAGCGATTGGTATTTTCTCTTAGTACGGCTATGTATCCTTCAATTGCTTCTTTTGCCATGCTCAATGAATGATCTAAGTTCTCGCCATAGGTTACGCAGCCCGGTAATGCTGGAACGGTGACCGTAAAACCCCCTTCTGGTTCTTCGCTTAAAAGTACTCGGTAGGTTAAAATTTTCTTTTCCATATTCAAAGCTAACACAAAACAGATAAATTTAAAATGCTCAACTTTGTAACGCAATTTGAAAATTTGAAGATGGGGTTACGTTTACGCTAATTTTCAAACCTGCCTGCGGTAGGCAGGTCTTCAAATTATTTCATTTTCAAATTAATTCATGTCTCCCAAAATAAAACTTTCAGAACTTGTTGACCAAATCAAAGGCACGCTTCAACAGCGATTTGCCGGAGAAGTATTTTGGATCACTGCTGAGATAACCAATGTAAAACCGCAAGACTACAACAGATCATATCGCTTCATTACCTTCATTGAAAAGGAAGGCAACACCACCAAGGCGCAGATCAATGGCGTATTTTGGTCAAGCGCGTTAGGACAGATTGATGAATTTGAAAAAATCACCCAGCAGTCTTTTGTCAATGGGTTGGAGTTGACCTGTAAAGTTCGGGTAGCTTTTAATAATCGCTACGGCCTACAATTGGAGGTGCTGGAAATAGATTCTGCCTATGCGCTGGGGAGAATTGAGATGGAGAGACAAAGAACGCTTGAGCGGCTTGTACAAGAAAACGAAAGTATCAAATTAATTGACGGGCAATTCAAGACGTTTAACAACACGCTTCGCTTGCCCACCTTAATTCAACATATTGGTTTAATCACCGCTCCCAACTCTGATGGGCAGCGCGATTTCAAAAAGGAGATAGAGAACAATAAGCACGAATACGCTTTTTCTGTTATCGAATTCCTTACACAAATACAGGGAGACCATGCCCACGAACTGATCCTCCAGCAATTGCGGCTGATTGAACAACAGAAAGAAAAGTTCGATTTGGTGGTAATCGTCCGGGGCGGAGGTTCGCAAACTGATTTCAAACCTTTTGATGAATATGAACTCGCCAACTATGCCGCCAACTTTCCACTCCCCATCCTTACGGGAATAGGCCACGATCGGAATACCAGCATCGTTGACCTCATGTGTTTTCAACATAAAACGCCTACCAAGGTTGCCACCTTTATAATTGAGCGTAATTTTGAATTCGAATCTCAAATTTTTGACCTCAAGGAAAGGATTTCTTCTCGTGTGAAAAACCTTTTGGAAGATGCCAGCAGTAATCTGAAAGAAATGAAACGCTTGGTCAAAAGTTTAAGCCCTTCTGCCATTTTAAATAGAGGCTTTGCTATTGTTACAATTGATGATAAAATTATTACTGATCCGAAAAGCATAAAGCCCAACGCACAACTGAAAACACTTCTTAAAAATGAATCGATTTATAGCACGGTAACAAAAAAAGAAGAAAATGAAGGAAGAGACATATAGTACTGCCTACGCAAAATTAGAAAAGCTTGTTGAGCGAATCGAAAGTGATACCCTTCCGCTAGACGAGCTGGCCGACAAAGTAAAGCAAGCCAATGAACTGATTTTGTTTTGCGAGACTAAATTGCGCACCATTGAAAAGGAAGTAAATTTGAAAATTCGCTGACTCGAAAATGAATTACCTCTACTCCAAAAATATTCGGTTGATCGCATTTTCAAATCTTCAAATTCGCGCATCTTCAAATTGACCCTCTTCAAATTGTACCATTCTCAAATTAGGAAATTATGTACCACACCCGTCTCCAAGTTGTTTGCGACCCTGATTTTTCAGAAATATTAATGGCCGAAATTGCCGAGACAGGGTTTGATACGTTCATGGAAAATGAAAAAGGTTTTGAAGCATACGTGGAGGAGAAAAAATTTGATGCCGACCAATTAGCCGCGATCAAAGAAAAATACAAGGCTGTAAATCCACTACTTTTCTTTTGGGATCAAATCGAAAAACAAAACTGGAACGACCAGTGGGAAAAAAGCCTGGAGCTCATTATTGTTGACGAACGTTGCCTAATCCGCGCGGACTTCCATAAAGTTGAGAAGAAGTATCCTTACGAAATTATCATCACCCCAAAAATGTCCTTCGGCACGGGGCATCATCAAACAACCTACTTAATGATCAAAGCCCAATTGGACTTGGATCATACGGATGCGCGCGTTATGGACGCAGGCTGCGGTACCGCTATTCTTTCCATCATGGCATCGAAACGAAATGCAAAAGAGGTCATTGCGTTTGATATTGATGAGTGGAGCGTGATCAACGGAAAAGAAAATAGTGAAAATAATCGTTGCCAGAATATTCAAATCCATCAAGGTAAAATCAGTGAGCTAAACTTAACTGGCGAGTTTGACATCATCTTGGCAAACATCAACAAAAACGTTTTGCTCAGCGAAATGAAAACCTATTCGTCATTCTTAAAACAGGGTGGGCATCTATTGCTAAGCGGGTTTTACACGCACGATATTGGCGACCTAAAGGCAGAAGCCACCAAATATGGTCTTGTGGAAGTCAGTCGAGGCGAAAAGGAAACATGGGCTTCTTTACTGCTGAGAAAATAACAACCCAAAAGGAACGTTTAACCGCATAGGTACATAGAAAACAAAGCTGGGCTTATTTCTGGTAAAAATATGTGAACTGTGTGCCTATGTGTTTATGAACTTAGATTAGAACTTTCGGCATTTATTTCCGAATTTTCACGCCATTTCGCCTGTGAATAAATTAATATCTTCCTTAATTGTACTGCTTGCCCTCTCCCCTTTGGCCTTTGCACAGAAAAGCAAGCCAGTTGAGCCTGCTCAACAATTGAATTTTCAAGACAGTATTCGAGTGTTGCTCAATAACACGAAGGTGATGGAAGTGATGTCCATCGGGGATGGCTTTGCGTCCAGTTGGATCAACTTGGGGCCTGATCAACAAATGGCCATCAAAAAGCAGGCGAAGACCATGAGGAAAAAAGGGTATAAACTAAACCCTCATTTTATTAATTATTATGGTGCCATTGTAGCTGCTGTCTCCTTGGAAAAAATTGAATCTACTAAGTTCTCTACCTTTTTATCAGTATCGGAAAAAGTCATTTTAAAAGAGAACAAGGACCAGGCTAACTTATTCTTTCAAACAAGCCGCGATTTTTTTGAGCACCATGCCCTTCATTTTCAAAAATCGTTTCGGTTGTTAGTGCTCGATGACGATTATATTTTTGCTTATCTGGACGCACCACCGATAGACACGCTGCCAGCCGCGCCCACCGAACCTGACACCGTGCAAATTCCTGCTTGGAAATTGCCCATTGCACAGCCAACAATCATTGGCGCAGCAATCCAGTTTAGTCAGCTCTCATTAAATTTCATCACGCCTTATGACTCCGCTTTTTTGACGGGCACAAAAGGCACGTACTCGCTGAGAAATAAACTTTTTGTTGGCGAAAATGGTAAGTTCAATTGGAACTCAGTGGGGATTGGCAGCGATTCTGTTAACTATGAATTTAGAAAATACTATTTCAAAACCACCCAACCATTTTTACGCGCTCAACAAGGTAGCCTCGCGTACTTAGGGAAATTGCCCGGTCGGGTGCCCGGGCAATTTGAGTTCAACAGCATTTTTCACAAGACAAAAGACGCAGCAATCTATCCCCGCTTCAAATCTTATGAAAACAACATTACGTTGCTTGGTTGGGGTTCAAAATTCATTCGCTACCAAGGCGGGTTCAGTCTCATTGGCAAAATTATTTCAAGCGCCTCCGTGTCAAATGGCCCTTCTACTTTTGAGATAAATGGAGAATCGGACAAGCGGTTTAAGGCGCAGTCTACTTCTTTCAGCTTTCGCGATTCGGTGGTCACGGCTTCCAATGCACAGGTGGTAATCTACCAAGGCAATGACTCGATCTCTCACCCTTCCCTGAAAATGCAATACAGTTTAAAAAAACAAAAACTGCTTCTTTCAAAAGAAAAAACCAATCAGCGAAAAGCGCCATTTTCCTCAACTTACTTTAACATTGAGTTTGATGCCGATGTAGCGGAATGGGATATGAAAACCGATAGTATCCAATTCAAGTTGGCGGGCGGTGCGGGCATTGCCCCAATGGTTTTTGAGTCGTTGGATTTCTATCATCCAAATGATTACGAACTTTTGCGGGGCGTAGGCTTTGGATTTCACCCGTTGGATTTTATCGTAAAGCAGGCCACCAACAGTTCGCAGGATTTTTTTCTGGTTGATTTAATTGGTCAATTGGGCTCTCTTGAGCGGGCGACTATGGTAGCCGATTTCCTATCACAAAAAGGAATGATTTTATACAATCCGCGCACCGGAAAAATCCACGTGAAAGACAAGGCCATGCATTTGATCGAGGCCAAAAAAGGAAAGGCAGATTATGACAACATGAAAATTCAATCGTTGCCCGACACGGTGGCCAATGCGATTATTGATTTGAAAAAGGGGAGCATGGTGGTGCACGGGGTAGAAGAGTTCAATGTCAGCGACTCGCTGAATGTGATTATTAAACCAGATAGCAGCGTAATTACTTTTTTGCAAAATCGTGATATCAAATTTAATGGCACTGTGAATGCCGGAAATTTTGAAATCACGGGAAAGGATTTTCGCTTAAAGTATGACAGCTTCTTTATCAACCTTAACCACATTGATTCAATGCGCTTTTATGTGGTGGAGAAAAATGGAACCAGAAGGAGAGTCAACAATTCAATGGTAGGCGCAGACTCCACCGCTGCTGCCGAGGGCGGCATGATGTCTGCTTCCAACAAAACATCTGGGACACTCTTTATCAATCGCCCCGATAATAAATCAGGAAGAGAAAAAGTTTCCAACTATCCACGCCTTGATGCTACTGCCGGAGGAGTCATCTACTTTGATCGAGAAGAAATTTTGGATGGAGCCTACAACAAGTCTGTCTTTTTTGTTGTACCGCCCTTTAAGCTAGATAGTTTGAATGATGCCGATCCAAGCTCTATCAGTTTTGAAGGTTCTTTTATATCGAGTGGAATGTTTCCGGCTTTCAAAGAAAAATTGAGAACCATGCCCGACAAATCGCTGGGATATAAACATACCGTCCCTAAAAATGGATATAACCTGTTTCAAGGTGAAGGAAAATTTTTTGGAGAGCTAAAATTAGATCACGAAGGAATTCGTGCCAACGGAAGCATCAATTATCTGTCGGCAAAAATCCAGTCGAATGATTTTGTGTTTTATCCCGATTCCGTTCTCTCGCGCGGAAAAGTGGGTGAGATGGTTGAAAAACAAGTTGGCAACGTCACATTTCCCCAAGTAACATTTACCGACTATCAAATGAAATGGTTTCCGAAGCAAGACAAATTCAAGCTAAAAAATATGCGTGAGCCATTTGCATTGTATAAGAATACAGCCACGCTGAATGGTATCATGACTCTTTCAAAAGCAGGTCTAACAGCAAGTGGTCAGTTAAGCACGCGCGGTTCAGATGTCTCCTCCAAAGAATTGAGTTTTTCTTCAAAAGATTTTGGCGCGCGCCATGCCCGCTTTGAAGTAAAAACGGGCAACCCAGATAAGCCCGCATTGGCCGGTAACGATGTGCGGCTTAAGTTCGACTTGGCCAAAAATGTAGCTACGATCAGCCCTGAGGTGGAGGGCGTTGCTGCCATTGAATTTCCATACGCGCAATTCAAAACTTCTATTCCCGAGGCCAAGTGGGATTTGACCAAGCAAAAAATTGTTATGAGCAAGGCACCCGATGTGCCGCTCGAGAATTCGTACTTCTACACCACGCGCAAGGAACTGGACTCGCTTCGTTTTAATGCAGAAAAAGCAGAGTACGACATTCGCCTCCAACAACTAAAAGTAAGTGGTATCCCGTTTATTGTGGTGGCGGATGCCAAAATTACACCCGAGAATAATGAAGTGTTGATTTTGGAGAATGCTAAAATCGGACAATTGAAAAATACAAAAATCGTATTGGACACGATCAACGGATATCACAGACTCAAGGACGGAGTGGTGGATATTATTTCGAGGAAAGAGTTTTCTGGATATGCAACTTATCAGTATGTGAATTCGGTGAATGATACATTCAATATCAAAATGACAGACTTCCATCTGGAGCCTATCGAGGCGGAAGCCAAGGGAAGAAAGAAAAGTAAGGGTAACGCCACGCAGCAAACAGTTGGAAATGGCGCGGTAGTTGACACACAAAAAATATTGGTAGCGCCACGTATTTACTACAAAGGCGATATGGTCATGTATGCCACACGCCCTGCCTTGCAGCTAAAGGGCTTTATCAAGTTGGATCTTAAAAAGTTGAAGAACTATAACACTTGGTTGGCGTACAATCAAAGCGGTGATGAAAAGGAAATTTATTTGGACTTCGACAAAACGGTTACAGATGAAGGAAAAAAAGCGCAGGCAGGATTACATTTTGCGCAAGACAATAGCCTCTACATCACCTTTGTTTTTGATAAGAAAGATGAAAATGATGAGGATTTCTTTCTTCCTAGCGGGTCGTTATTTTTTGACAAAGAAAGTGGCCAGTTTAAAATAGAAGATCGTAAAAAAGCAGCAGGAGAAAAACTCGCAGGAAAAGTTTTTGCCTACAATGAAGACAAGGAAGAAGTAAACTTTGAAGGGGCGGTAAGTTTTTTTAAGAACAGCAACGATTTTAAAGTGGAAGCCTCGGCCATTGGGTCGGGCAGCTTGGTGACTAACGACATCAAGATGAACTCACTCATTATGGTCAACATGAATATACCTGATGCCGCCTATCAACTAATGGCCGTTAATCTGCAAGAGGTAATTAAAGCAGAAGGAGCGAGCGAAGGCCTGGGAGA
>JBBSCN010000151.1:0-7650 GCA_038250265.1 Cytophagales bacterium
AGATATGGCTACATTAAGCGCCAAAAAGCTAATAGGAACATTACCAGGCAGAGAAGATTTGTGCTGGACACTCAATGGGCGGATCATTATGAGCGATGGAAGCAAAATCTATTCGATCGATCCCGCCAAGGAAACCGTGTGGAGTGAGATGACCGTTCTTTCGGGCGCTGAAAAGTTGAAAGGAGTTACGCGGCTTGCCATTAATTCGAAAAGTGATAAGCTTGCGGTAGTGGTCTCTGAATGATTCTGACCTTTAGATGTTTGAGTATTAAACTATGTTGAACTTCCCCCGTTGTAAGAACGAATGAGTGCGATTTCCGACATCGAACAAAAAGTAGCCGCTTTTAAAAAGAAGTACTACCTCAATCTGTTTTTGAAGGGAGGAATCCTTACGCTCACTTTTGTTCTCGGCTATTTTCTATTGGCTTCTTTGCTAGAGTATAACCTTTGGCTGGGCAAAGGAGCACGTTTCCTAATCTTTGCTTCATTTATAGGGCTGGTCGCTTTCTGTGTTTTTCAATTTTTGAAGGCGCCACTCGCTTGGTGGATTTATAGACGTGGCCTCGGCCAAGAAGACAGCGCGAAATTGATCGGCAAATACTTTCCCACGATTGGCGATCGTCTGCTGAATGTTCTCCAACTCTCTGCAGATACCAGCGTATTGGCGCAGGCGGGGATTTTCCAAAAAGCCAGTTCGTTTAAAGATGTTTCGTTCGATGCGGCTATCGACTTCCGGCAAAACACTAAATACCTCAAATACGTTGCCATTCCCATTACCGTCATTTTGATTTTATTGCTGATCGACAAATCCATTTTCACGCAAAGCACACAGCGCATTGTTCAATTCAACCAAGAGTTTTCCCCACAGGCTCCGTTTAGTTTCAAAATAGAAAACCCTGAACTAGCTGCATTTTTTAACGAAGATTTTTCATTGCGCCTTTCGTTGCAAGGACAGGCTGTGCCGGATGCAGCCTATATCGTTTCGGGTTCGCAGCGTTGGAAGATGGAAACACTCGGGCAAGGGAAGTTCTCTTACCTTTTTGAAAAGTTACAAAACGAAGTGGATCTTCAATTTGAAGCGTCCGGATTCTTCTCGCCTTCGTACAAAATTCAATTGATCAATCGCCCAGAACTAACCAAAATCACTGTTGACTTAGTTTTCCCAGGGTACATCGGGAAAAAATCGGAGCGTCTGACCAATGCCGGAAATTTGGAAATTCCGGAAGGCACAAAAGTTACCTGGCATGTGGGTACGGCAAATACATCAAAAGCTTCAATCTCATTTGCGTCCGCTGAGGGGCAAAACGAAATGCCGCTGATAGATGATCAGGTTTACAACTTCAGCAAAAACATCAAAGAGCCAGATCAGTATTCCATTTTATTGGAGAATGAAAAAAGCAAAAATAAAGATCAAATTTCCTATTCCCTTGGCGTGATCAAAGATCAGCACCCGCAAATTGTGGTAGACAACTTGCGCGATTCTATTTTGTTTAAAAATATCTTATTGGGCGGATCGCTCAGCGATGACTATGGAATCACCGCGTTGAAATTGAACTACCAAATCTTAAAGGGTACAAAGCAGCAAGCAACAAAGAGTATCGTTATTCCTTTAGTGTCCACACGCAATCAACAAACCTTCTTCTATCGCTGGGCGGTTGATTCATTGCAGCTTACACCCGGAGACCAATTGACCTACCATTTGCAGGTGTGGGATAATGACGGGGTGAATGGAAGGAAGTCGACCCGTTCTTCTGACTATATTTTTGCATTGCCCAGTAAGGAAGAATTGAAAACAGAAATTTCTAAATCACAACAAAATGCCGAAGGAAAAATAGATCAAAGCCTGCAAAAAGCAAAAGACCTGAAGCAAGCAATCGATGAAGCACAAGAGAAATTGAAAGGCAAGCAAAGCCTCGACTGGCAAGACAAAAAAATGCTGGAGGACCTTATTCAGCAAAAACAAAAATTGGATCAGGCCATCAAAGACCTCCAAAAAGAAAACAGTCTGCTCGAACAAAAGAAAGAATCCTTCTCAGAAGAGAGCGAACGCATTAAGGAAAAGTCAGAGCAAATTCAGAAAATCATGAACGAACTGCTTGATGAAGAAACCAAAAAACTCTTTCAGGAATTGGAAAAGCTGTTGAAAGAAAATGCCGACCCCTCACAAATGCAAAAGCTGCTGGATAAGATGGAGCGCAAGGAAATTAATATGGAGAAAGAATTGGAGCGAACGCTGGAACTATTCAAACAATTACAGTACGACTACAAATTAGAGCAAGCCATTGATCAGTTGCAAGAGCAAAAAGAGAAGCAAGAAAAATTGTTGGAAAAGACACAAGAACTGGCCGGTGAAAAACCTCAAAAAGCAAATGATGGTAAAGATGAAAAGTCTGATTCAAAAAATAAAGATAACAAGGGAGACAAAGAAAAGTCAGACGGCAAAGATCAAACTTCCAAAGATTCTAAAAATGGCGATGAGAAAGGCAATCAAGAAAAGCCCACTGTCGAGGAATTAGCGCAAGAGCAAGAAGAATTAAAAAAAGAAGCCGAGGAATTTAAGAAGACAGTGGATGAGTTGGAGAAAATGGGCGAAGAATTAGAAGAGCCACAAGACACTCCCAGCGATCAGCAAATACAAGACCTACAAGAATCGCAGGAGCAGAGCAAAGAAGAGTTGAAACAAGGCAAACCCAAGAAATCAGCTGAGCAACAAAAAAAGGCCGTCAATCAGATGAAGCAAATGCAGCAAAAATTAGAGGGCATGCAGAGCTCTATGGAGATGGAAATGGACATGGCTAATTTAGAAAGCCTTCGCCAAATCCTGCATGGGCTGATAAAATTGTCCTACGATCAGGAAACCCTGATGAAGGATTTCAACCAAGTGCAGCAAACGGATCCACGCTACATTCAGCTTTCGCAGAATCAGTTAAAAGTAAAAGATGATGCTAAAGTATTGGAAGACAGCCTTTTATCTCTATCTAAGAAAGATCCATTTCTGGGTTCTGTGGTAACAAAAGAAGTTGGCGAGCTCAATGATCATTTGGACAAAGCTGCGTTGAATGTCAAAGAAAGGAAGAAACCCAACGCCAGTTCTGAAATGCAATTTTCAATGACCAGCATCAACAACTTGGCACTTATGCTAAACGATCATTTTGATATGATGATGGAAATGATGGCCAATGCAAAACCTGGCTCTGGCAAGGGGAAAAAGAAAGGAAAGGGAAATCAACCCAATCTTGGCAAACTTCAAAAACAACTCAACCAGCAAATGCAAGACATTAAGAATGGGGGCAAAGCAGGAAGACAACTGTCTGAAGAATTTGCTCGGATGGCCGCAGAGCAAGAGCGCATCCGTAGGGCACTGCAAGAAATGCAGGAGAAGATGAAAAAAGAAGGCGGTAAGATACCTGGCGGAGATCTGCCTGAGAAGATGGAACAAACGGAAATAGATTTGGTTAATAAACAGATCACCGAGCAGACCATCCGCAGGCAAAATGAAATCATCACGCGATTGCTGGAAGCTGAGAAATCAATGCGCGAACAAAATCAAGAAGAAGAGCGAAAGGGTGAAGCAGCGAAAGATTACAACCAAGAAATGCCTCGCGCCTTTGAAGAGTATTTAAGATTAAAGGAAAAAGAAGTAGAATTGTTGAAAACTGTGCCTCCCAAGTTATTTCCGTATTACAAAAAGGAGGTGAATGAGTATTTCAAACGAATAGGGACCAAGGAATAAACTAGTAGCATTTTATTTAGCTTTAGGTATGAAGAAGATTAACATTGAAATCCCCTCATTATCGGAAAATATCCGGATGATCGAAAGCTTCATTGACAATGCAAAAGAGAACTACCAACTGAATGATGATATCTATGGTAACATTATGATTGCCGTAACGGAAGCTGTTAATAATGCGATTAAGCACGGAAACAACAACAACTCTGCAAAAAACGTATCTCTTTCTTTGTCCTTTGCGGAAGGGCTGATCAAATTCAGGGTAGAGGATGAGGGCAATGGATTTGAATACGAAAATCTTCCTGATCCTACCTCGCCTGAGAACCTTGAGAAGCCAGGGGGTAGGGGAATATTTCTGATGAAACATCTCGCAGACGAAGTCGACTTTACAGAAAGGGGAAAGGTTGTTGAGCTTAGTTTCTACATGAACTAGCCGGTGGCGTCTGTCAACTTTTTCGCAGCCGATATTTCCTTTAATCTCAGTAATCAAAAGGAAACCGCTTCGTGGATCAGAAGGGTAATCAAAAAGGAGAGCTACAAGGTCAAAGAAATCAACTACGTGTTTTGTTCTGATGAGTACCTCCTTCAACTCAATCAAGTTCATTTAAACCATAACACACTTACCGATGTGATCACTTTCGATAATTCAGAAGGTAACATTGAGCTTGAGGGGGAAATTTACATCAGCATTGAACGGATTAGAGAAAACGCAATAATTTTCAAAAACACCTTCAGGGACGAGCTAGATAGAGTGCTAATTCACGGGGTGCTTCACCTAATGGGACACGAAGACAAGAAGCTTGCGGAAAAAACTCAAATGCGCAAAAAAGAGGAAGCTTGTCTATCTTTGCGCAAATAGTTTCACGTGGAACTTTCGCTGATCCTGCTCATGTTACAGGCTGCACACCTGGAGCTAGAATTCGATCAGTGGAGGCGTGAATGAGAGACTAGTGTTTCACGTGGAACCAGTTGAATTTTAAAAGAAAGAAAGAGAGGCTTATGCCGTTTGGCTTTTAGTGGGAAGCCCAAGGGATCATAAAAATGTTTCACGTGAAACTTCTACAGTAGAGTAAAACCGCCCAGCGTGAGGCATCAAGCCTGAAGCTTGAGGCTCGTCTAATAAAAAATGTTTCAAGAATACGATGTAATTGTAGTAGGGGCGGGGCATGCCGGATGCGAGGCAGCAGCAGCAGCAGCTAACATGGGATCAAAAGTTCTCTTGGTCACGATGAACATGAACACTATTGCCCAAATGTCTTGCAACCCGGCTATGGGTGGGGTGGCGAAGGGTCAAATTGTTAGAGAAATTGATGCACTGGGTGGATATTCCGGCATCATATCAGACAAGTCGATGCTTCAGTTCAGAATGCTGAATCTTTCTAAAGGCCCTGCCATGTGGAGTCCCCGAACACAAAACGACCGGATGAGGTTTGCAGAAGAATGGAGATTGGCGTTAGAGTCTATGCCAAATGTAGATTTTTGGCAAGAAATGGTTAGTGGTATATTGGTAAAGGATACAAAAGTAGTCGGGGTAAGAACTGCCCTTGGGATAGAGGTTAAGGCGAAGTCAGTGGTGCTCACCAACGGAACGTTCTTAAATGGAAAGATCCATATTGGTGAAAAGAGCTTTGGCGGAGGAAGAACGGCAGAAAAATCAGCTACCGGAATTACAGAACAACTCATTGAATTAGGGTTCGAATCGGGCCGCATGAAAACTGGAACGCCTCCAAGAATTGATGGGCGCTCACTCAACTATTCTTTAATGGAAGAACAGAAGGGCGATGAGTTTCCTGGCAAATTCTCATATTCTGAAACGAAGCCGCTAGAAAATCAGTTGAGCTGTTGGATCACTTACACAAACGAATCCGTCCACAAGGAACTTGAAAAGGGATTTGATAGATCGCCCATGTTCCAAGGAAGGATTAAAGGGCTGGGCCCGAGGTATTGCCCGTCCATCGAAGATAAAATCAATCGCTTCGCAGAACGCGATCGGCACCAAATATTTGTAGAGCCAGAGGGTTGGAGAACAGTGGAGATTTATGTGAATGGTTTTTCCACCTCATTACCAGAAGACATCCAGTATGCAGCCATCACCAAAATCCCAGGCTTCGAGCATGCGAAGATGTTTCGGCCGGGCTATGCCATCGAATACGATTACTTTCCACCCACACAATTGAGGATGTCCTTAGAGACTCAACTATTTGATAATCTGTACTTTGCCGGACAAATCAACGGGACAACTGGGTATGAAGAAGCAGCTTGTCAGGGCTTAATGGCGGGCATTAATGCCCATAACAAAGTCAATGAAAAAGAACCATTCGTACTGAAGCGATCGGAGGCTTACATTGGGGTGTTGATCGATGATCTGGTAAACAAAGGCACGGACGAACCTTACCGCATGTTCACCTCCCGTGCAGAATACAGAATATTGCTACGCCAAGATAATGCTGATCTTCGTTTGACTGAGATGGGCCACCGGCTTGGATTAGCCACCGATCAACGACTAGAAAAACTTTTAGATAAGAAGAACGAAATACAGAAACTGAAAACCGAACTCAAGCAACTGCGCGCGGAACCTGCCACTGTAAATTCTGAACTGAATGAATTGCAGACCGCCACCATTTCAGAAAAAGTTCCTGTTGAAAATTTGCTAAAACGCCCGCACATTGGGATGAATGAACTTAGGAGAATCGATCCGGAAATCAATGAACGGCTAAGCAAATACTCAGAAGATGTTTTACAGCAAGTAGAAATTTCTACCAAGTATGAAAGCTACATTGAACGCGAACAAAAGCTGGTCGAAAAAATTGAGAGCCTAGAAGATTACAAGATAAAACCTGACTTTGACTATGATCGCGTGAAAGCGCTTTCCTCGGAGGCAAGAGAAAAACTGAAAAAGATAAAACCAGAAACGATCGGCCAACTTTCTAGAATCAGTGGGGTTTCTCCTGCAGATGTATCGGTACTAACGGTATATATGGGCAAGTAAAATGAACTTGGAAACTGTTACGTCTTGTCCCGTCTGCTCAGCAACAGACTTCGCACACTATCTCACTTCAAAAGATTTTACCACCACGCAAGAATCTTTTCAACTGGTAAAATGCAAGACCTGTGACTTTGTCCTGACCAATCCAAGACCTGATGATAAATTCATAGGACGATATTATCAGTCTGAAAAATACATCTCACATGCTGGCGGTGGCAAGGGAATAATCGATAGGGTCTACTTAATGGCCAGAAAATTGACTCTCCGCTGGAAACATGAATTGATCTTCGCCTCAAAACCGACAGGATCCATTTTAGACTACGGCTGCGGAACGGGAGAATTCCTCCAATATATGCAAGAAAGAAAATGGACCGTTTCGGGTCTAGAGCCAACTGAAGTCGCCCGACAAAAAGCAAGTGAATTGCTCCGGCAGCCAATCTCAAAATCAGCGAGCGAAATCGGTGAACAAAATTTCAATGTGATTACTCTCTGGCACGTACTTGAACATATTCATGATTTGGATGAAACTATTCGAGAGCTTAAAAACCTTCTAACGGAAGATGGCACTATTTTTATTGCTGTACCAAATCATGAATCGTTTGATGCAAAAAAGTATCGCGCACATTGGGCTGGATATGATGTACCAAGGCACCTGTGGCATTTTTCTAAAAAGACAATGAAGCAGTTACTGTCAAACCATGGATTAAAGCTAACGGATATCCAACCAATGACACTGGACTCTTACTATGTATCCATGCTGAGCGAGTCATACAAAAGTCCGGAACAAAATAGCCTATTGTCGATTTTGAAAGCGCTCCTCAATGGGGCACAATCCAACTTGAACGGAAGATCAACAACAAACTATTCAAGCCTCATTTATATTGTTACCAAATGAGATACATCATCGCGATTCTTATTTTTGTCGCCTTCGCCA
>JBBSCN010000152.1:0-7576 GCA_038250265.1 Cytophagales bacterium
TTCAACCGCCTCTTTCCAATACCGCGGCAATTTGTAAGCAGCGCTATCGCCATACACATCTAAGTCAATGTAGTGGCGTGGGGCTTCTTCGGGAACGGCATACCTTCTCCTGTCTGGGTTTACCGATGCTTCTTCGATGTAGCGGATATTTTTTTTGTAAAAGGTGATCATCTCCACCGGCAAAGTAAACACCGCCAATCGATTGATTTTTTGATGGGCAAAGAAGCCCCAACTGCCGAGCAGGAATAGACATGCAATCAAAATCATTTTTTGAGTTAGCTTCATGCTTGTCATTTAGTTCCTTCTCACGCTTCTTCGTTATTTCTTTTAAATCAGATCTTTCTGATTAGCTCTGTTGGTGTATTCGATAGTTCTTTTAATGCCGCGAAGATAGCCTGCATTTCTTTTTCATGCTTGTTCAACTTGCTGTCTTGGTTCAATATCTTCCGCTCCACTTGTTCTAGCTTCAATAAAATATCTTTGTGAGTGAGTAACACCTCCCTCATTCTGGTAAATACTCGGCTGATCATGATATTAAAATCTATAGCCGTCTCACTATTCAATACGCTTGATAACATAGCCACACCTTGCTCTGTAAAAACATTCGGCAATTTCCATAAACCCATCTTTTCCTTGTTGGAAGTCGCATTTTGCGACTTCCAATCCTCCAACTCCTGTCTCGTCAATTGAAACATAAAATCAATGGGAAACCGTCTTTCATTACGTTTTATTTACTCATTCAACCGCTTTGTCTCCACGCCATACATTTCGGCCAAATCCCTGTCAATCATTACCTTTTGCCCCTGACAAAATGTATTTTGCTGACTACAGTGTCGTCCGATATCGGTATGGATTTGCGCACGCCAATTTGTTGGATGGATGTAAATAGAGGGCATCTCTAAAAACCTTTGTTTTCTTCACCTCAACCCTTTCCCTTCTCCATCCCGATAGCTATCGGGAGAGAAGGGTGAGCAGAGTTTTTAGTGATGCCCTAGATTTAGAAATCTTAGTTTCCAAGATCAATTTAAATATCTTTCGGTCAAATAAGCTACGGCATGAACAAAATCTTCGCCCTCCTCCTTTTCATCAGCATTCATGCGCATGCCACCGATCCTTACAAAAGAAATCCTTCGATCGACATCAAACGCTATACTTTTCAATTAGAAGTAAATGATTCAACAGACGTAATCGCAGGTAAAGCCTCCCTCGAAATACTTTTCAAAAAATCAGTCACCGATTTTGAACTTGACCTCACCAATAAAAATGCCCAAGGGTTTGGAATGGAAGTTTCCGAAGTGAGGCTAAATGGAAAACCACTTTCTTTTCAACATAAAAACGATCGGCTGAAAATCCATATCGAACAACTAATAACGAACAACGAACAACTTACCTTTGAAATAGCATACCAAGGCATTCCGCAAGAAGGGCTGATCATCGGCAAAAACAAATATGGCGACCGCGGGTTCTTTGGCGACAATTGGCCCGACCGTGGCCATCATTGGCTGCCAGTAATCGACCATCCCAGCGATAAATCAGCAGTCGATTTTATAATTCTTGCTCCTCATCATTATTCCGTCATCGCCAACGGAATAAAAATAGAAGAGAGCTTTGTCGATTCAAAAAGAAAACTCACTCACTGGCACGAAGAAGTACCCATCCCTGTAAAGGTGATGGTGGTGGGAATAGCTCGTTTTGCAATACAACGAGCCGGCCAGGTAGATGATATTGAGATCGAGAGCTGGGTGTATCCACAGAATCGTGCAGAGGGATTCTATGATTATGCCGTGGCCGTAAAAGTGCTGGATTATTTTCATCGCAACATTGGGCCTTACTCCTATAAAAAGTTGGCCAATGTGCAATCCAAAACCCGTTGGGGCGGATTGGAAAATGCCAGCGCCATTTTTTACTCGGAAAGTTCAGTCAACGGAAAGGCCGACCACGAAGGGCTCATTGCCCATGAAGAGGCTCACCAATGGTTTGGCAACTCCGCCACTGAAAACGACTGGCATCATGTGTGGCTCATTGAAGGGTTCGCCACCTACTTTTCCAATCTCTATTTAGAAAACGCTCACGGCCGCGATCGATTGGTAGAAGAACAAAAGAAAGACCGCGATCAAGTGATCCAATTTTTCAAAAAAAATCAGGCCGCTATTATAGACACCACCATTACCGATATCAGCAAAGTGTTAAATACCAACACCTACCAAAAAGCAGGTTGGGTACTGCACATGCTACGGCACAAAATGGGTGACGAACTTTTCTGGAAGGACATCCGCCAATATTATTCCATCTATCGAAACAGCAACGCCATGACTTCCGATTTTATCAAGAT
This sequence comes from Cytophagales bacterium, assembly GCA_038250265.1. Classification (GTDB taxonomy): domain Bacteria; phylum Bacteroidota; class Bacteroidia; order Cytophagales; family Cyclobacteriaceae; genus ELB16-189. Next base: position 2,333 of record JBBSCN010000152.1, read on the forward strand.
CATGGAGGAAGTCTCCGGAAAAAATCTTTCGCTGTTCTTCCATCAATGGCTGTTCCAAGGGGGGCACCCCCAACTAAAGGCTACTTGGCGCTATGATCGTAAGCAAAAAGAGGTGAAGCTGGAAGTCCTTCAGGCTCAAAAAGGAATATTTTTCCATTTCCCGCTACAGATTGCGGCCATCGGCAAAAACGGAAATAAAGATATAAAAACTGTCGAAATCGATTCAAAGCTGGCAAAAACGGTGCTTCACTTCGATTTTGAGCCATCTCAACTTATCCACGATCCCAGCACATGGCTCCTTTACGAGGGCACTATTCAAAAGAAATGATGCGCGCAGCCTTGCAAATCAGGTTATTGCGCTTATTTTTGCAGTCCGTTTGAAAAAAGTATTATGGCGAACCACAAATCAGCACAGAAAAGAACAAGAGCAAATGAGACCAAGCGCGTAAGAAACCGCTACCAGGCGAAAACAACCCGCACTCAAATCAAGAAATTGACCTCTACCACCACCAAAGACGAAGCAAAAGAGCTTTTGAAAGAAGTGAGCGGCATGATCGATAAATTGGCAAAGAAAAACGTCATCCATTGGAAAAAAGCTGCTAACCAAAAGAGCAAGCTTGCCAAGCGTATCAACGCAATGGCGTAATCCACAAAGAATTTTTTTTTATTCCCTCCTTGGCTTCGGTTGAGGGGGGTTTTTTTATGCCATCCCTTACAATCTAACCACCTAGGCATATAGCGACCCATAGAAGAAAATTACAAGTTTGTGATTCTATGAGCCTATGTTTCTATGTGGTTAGTGTATGTGAGAAGGCACAAAATTTTATATCTTTCCTCGGATGAAAATCGAAGAAAGCAAACCACTCAACATTAAAGACTGGAACCCCGAGGATCGTCCACGGGAGAAACTTCAATTGAAAGGAACTTCTGCCCTCTCGGATGCTGAACTGATCGCGATACTCATCGGCTCCGGCACGACCAATCTCAGTGCCGTAGAGGTTTCCAAAAAAGTATTACTTCACGGCAGCAACAACCTGAACGAACTGGCCAAGCTTTCCGTGAAAGACCTGATGAAAATCAAAGGCATTGGCGAAGCCAAAGCCATCACCATAGTGGCCGCCCTCGAACTCGGTCGCAGAAGAAAGGAAACTGATACGGAAGAGAAAACGAAAATCACCACCTCCAAAGACGCATTCGATCAACTAAAATCTGAATTGATGGATTTACCACACGAAGAGTTTTGGGTGCTGTTGCTCAACCGCGCCCATCGCGTAATCAAAAAAAAGCGGGTGAGCGAAGGTGGAGTGTCTGGCACGGTGGCCGATCCGAAAATCATTTTCAAAATGGCGTTGGAAGAATTGGCTAGCGGTATAGTAGTCGCTCACAACCATCCATCGGGCAATTTGACTGCCAGCCAAAGCGATATTTCGCTTACCAAAAAATTGCAAGAGGCCGGCAAGTTTTTAGAAGTACAATTGCTCGATCACCTCATCATTGCAGGCCAAAAGTATTATAGCTTTGCAGATGAAGGATTGATTTAATTTTTTTTACAATGGCAGCATATATATTAGTAGAGGTGAATGTCCATGATCCGGTAGCATACGAAGACTACAAAAAAATGACTCCCGGCTCACTTGTTCCCTTTGACGGAAAATTTATCGTTCGCGGTGGCGCTACCGAAACCTTGGAAGGCGACTGGAAGCCGGAGCGCTTCGTGATACTCGAATTTCCTTCGCTACAGAAAGCAAAGGCATGGTGGAACTCCGATATCTATGCGCCCGCCAAAGCACTTCGCCACCGCACGGCCAGCAGTAAAATGATTGTTGTAGAGGGAGTAAAATAAATCAATGAAATCCTCCACTGTTATTATATTAATTGCCGTGATCGCAATTGGCTGCCTAATACTCTACTCGCTGAGTGGTGGCCAAACAGCCGAAGAATATGCAACGACAATTTTGAAAGAGCGCGAAGAAAAAAACCTCTTCATGAAAAGTGACAAAGGCTCACCTTTCAAAATGGACACCACTATAAAATTTAGAGAATTACAATACTTTGCACCGGATTCAAAGTATAAAATCAGTGCTGATCTCACTTTCATTAAAGACAAAAAAGTAATTGTTTTGCCGACCAGCGATGGCCTCGAAAAAAAATACCTGGAATATGCTTACGCAGAATTCAATCTGGAAGGAAAAGAAAATAAACTCTTGATTTTAGAAGTCATGGATACTGGCCCATATCGCGGAACGCTGTTTTTCGCTTTTGCGGATGAAACCAGTGCCGGTGAAACCTACGGTGCGGGGCGCTACCTCGAGTTAAAAAAAGTACCAGCCGCTACATCCATCACATTAGATTTTAACAAAGCGTACAACCCATATTGCGCCTATTCGGGTTCTTTCTCCTGTCCATTTCCGCCAAAGGAAAATGTTTTGGCTATTAAAGTGAGAGCGGGTGAGAAGAGCTTTCATCAATAAAAAACTATTACTCAAAAAGTATAACTTCTATGAAAGGCAAATTTACTTTTACCGCTCAAATCGAAAGGGATAATGAGAGTGGGCTCTACATCGGTTATATACCTTCATTGCCGGGAGCGCATACGCAAGCAGAAACATTGGATGAACTACAGAAAAATCGTGAAGAAGTCGCATCACTTTGTTTAGAGGAACTTGCGGATAATGATTTATCTAGAATTCAGTCTGAATTCATTGGGACACAACAAGTCATGGTTAGTGTTTAAGCTTGTCCTAATTTACCGATCAATTGGTATTTAGGTTCGCTTAACAAATTTTTTTTCAGGTGAGCGGACTACCGATTATTGATTCTAAAAGATTTGAAAAAATACTGCTTTCATTCGGGTTTAAATTCACACGGCAGAAAGGTAGTCACGTATTTTCCAAGCATCCTCATGGTCGATACACAACGCTCCCGCAACATCTTGGCAGAGATTTAGGAAGACCGTTAATCCACAAAATTCGAAGCAGATCAACCTTTCGCCAGAAGAGTTTTTAGCCCTACTGGAAAAGCGGTCATAAACCCGTATTTTTGCAGTCCTATTTCTAACACTGCATGAAAATTTCCTACCACTGGCTTTCGCAATACATTGACATACACGAATCGGCAGAAGATATCGGCAAAGTCCTTACGAATACTGGTCTTGAGGTGGAGAGCGTGGAGCCGTTTGAAACCGTAAAAGGTGGCTTGAAAGGGCTTGTGATTGGTGAAGTGATCACTTGTGCTAAACACCCGAATGCAGATAAACTTTCTATCACAACCGTAAATGTAGGCGGTGCAACTAATCTGCAAATTGTGTGTGGTGCACCCAATGTCGCGGCTGGTCAAAAAGTAATTGTGGCCATGGTTGGCACTACCGTTAACCCAACAAAAGGAGAACCATTTTTAATTAAGAGCGCAAAAATCAGAGGCGAGCAATCTGAGGGGATGATTTGTGCCGAAGATGAAATTGGATTAGGGGAAAGCCACGCTGGCATATTGGTGCTGGATACCCCGATAGCTAATGGTACGCTTGCTTCAAAATTTTTTGATGTGCAATCGGACTATGTGTTAGAAATTGGATTGACACCTAACCGTGCCGATGCTGCTTCGCATATAGGTGTAGCGCGTGATATTAAAGCTGCTTTGAAAAGGGAGATGAAGCTACCTGATATAGGTTCATTCAAAATTCAACACCTGCCTGCCGGTCAGGCAGGTTCAACATTGAAAATTGACGTAGTGGTAGAAAATACCGAAGCGTGCCCTCGTTATTCAGGAGTAACTTTTTCCGGAATAAAAATTCAAGAGTCTCCTGCTTGGCTCAAAAACCGATTGAAATCAATTGGCCTCACTCCTATCAACAACGTGGTGGACATCACTAACTTTGTGTTGCACGAAACAGGTCAACCGCTTCACGCATTTGATGCGGATGAAATCAACGGAAAAAAAATAATTGTAAAAACCCTTCCTGCAGGAACGAAGTTCAAAACGCTCGATGGAAAGGAACGTTCGCTCGCTACCAACGATTTGATGATCTGTGACGGAGATGGCAATGGCATGTGTATCGGTGGCGTTTTCGGTGGAATCAAATCGGGCATTTCAGAAAAAACAACGAGTTTATTTTTGGAGAGTGCTTGCTTCTCGCCTCAATATATTCGCAGAACGGGAACGGCTCATGGATTGAAGACGGATGCTTCGTTCCGCTTTGAGCGCGGCACCGACCCAAATGGAACAATCTATGCGCTGAAACGCGCGGCTTTATTGATCGCAGAAATTGCTTGTGGACACATCTCTTCCGATATTGTAGATATTTATCCAACCAAAATCGAAAATAAGATCATTGAGATAAAAGATAAAAACGTAAATCGACTTATTGGCAAAGCGCTTCCGCGCCAAGAGATGTTTACGATTTTAGAAAGTTTGGATATTAAAATCATCGATAAAAAGGAAACTACTTTTACGGTTTCTGTTCCACCCTATCGAGTGGACGTAACCCAAGAAGCAGATGTCGTGGAGGAAATTCTGCGCATTTACGGATTTAATAATATCGAGTTGACAGAGATTGCAGGCACAGATTATTTTGCCAGCTTCCCTGAAAAGGACATCAACAAATTTAGAAAATCAGTAGGCGAAATGTTGGTGGGCAATGGCTTCTACGAAATCCTCACCAACTCGCTCACCAATGCTGTCTACCAGCAAAAGCATAATTTGACTTTCAATGGCGAGCCAGTGGAGATGTTGAACAAACTGAGCGAAGAGCAGGGGATTTTAAGACAGACTATGCTCTTTACGGGGTTGGAAGTGTGCTCGTACAACATCAATCGTAAACAAAAAGATTTAAAACTGTTTGAGTTTGGGAAAGTGTATTGGAAAGACTCCGCCAAACAAGGTCTTGATAAATACGGAGAGGAAGAAAGACTAGTATTGTATGTAAGTGGCAACTTTGAAGCGGAGAATTGGCAAAATAAATCGCAGTCGGTGAGCTATTACGACATTGCGCAGTTCGTTTCACAGGTGTTGCAGAAGTCTTCAGTAAAAAATACCAAGCAAGAGCCGTTGGCTGATCCACTTTTCGAGTTTGGCGTGAGAATTTTGAAGGGCACCAAAGAAATCGGCAAGGTAGGAAAGGTAAAAACCGCGTTGCTGAAAGATTTTGGGATCAAGCAAGAAATATTTTATGCCGACTTATCTACGGCCTTGCTTTTCAAGAATGCAAACCCTAAGTTCGTTGTGCAGGAAGTGCCGAAGTTCCCGGAA
>JBBSCN010000153.1:0-7553 GCA_038250265.1 Cytophagales bacterium
TACTATGCGTCAATAAAATGGCAACTGCAACGTATTGCAATCAACGGCTGGCAAGTTTTGCTCGGGGGTTTAATGCTGCTCCCATTTGCGTGGTGGCTGCACGAGGATGTCAATCATTTTGATGCCCGATTTTGGCTGTCGCTCACGTGGTTGATCGTTCCTGTTTCAATTGTTGCGGTGCAGCTTTGGCTACGCCTGTTAAAAGATGATGCGGTGCGCGCCTCTCTATGGCTTTTCCTTTGTCCCGTCTTTGGCTTTACGTATGCTACTTTTTTATTGCACGAACCGTTTACCTTTCATACCGCGATAGGTGCCGTGTTGGTGATGGTGGCGCTTTATATCGGGCAGCGGAAAAACTGATAAGAAATTAGTTCAAAGTTGAAAGTCTCTGTGTCAAACTTTGAATTTTGAACATTTTACTTTTTAAGCTAACTCTCTCAAATCCACCGGCACCACTCTCGAAATTCCTTTCTCCACCATCGTAATTCCGTAGATCACATCGGTAGTAGTCATGGTGCGTTTGTTGTGCGTTACAATTACAAACTGACTGTCCTTGCTAAAGCTGCGGATGATGTTGTTGAATTTATCGATGTTGGCATCGTCCAAGGGTGCGTCTACCTCATCAAAAATACAGAACGGTGCGGGCTTCAATAAATACATCGAGAACAAAAGGGCAGTTGCTGTCAATGTTTTTTCTCCCCCCGAAAGTTGGTTGATGGTGAGCGGGCGTTTACCCTTTGGCTTCGCGATAATGTCAATCTCACAATCCAACGGCTTGGTTGGGTCTGCAAGTCTCAAGTCGCAATCATCTCCTTCGTTAAATAATGATCGGAATACTTTTACAAAGTGCTCTTTGATTTGAGTAAAGGCCTTCATGAACGTTTCGCTGGCCACGCCTTCAATTTCGCTGATGGTGCTAAAGAGTGATTCCTTTGCTTTCAATAAGTCATCTTTTTGCGCAATAATAAAATCATTGCGTTGTTTGATTTCGTTGTAGGCTTCCATGGCCATGGGATTGATCGGCCCCATGTTGTCCAACTTCTCACGAATTTTGGTTACATCGTTCCGCAACTTTTCGTCATCTAATTTCATGAAAGCTTCTGCTTCTTCAGGGGTAGCCTCGCCCACCACAGAATCTAAATCAACATTGAACTCAACCGACAAGCGTTCCTTAACGGAATTCAGTTGCATTTTACTTTCGTTCAGTTGGTTTTGCAACTCCATCAACACCGTGTCAATATTTTGTCGCTGATGTTGTGTTTCGCGCAGGTCTTTATCAAATTGATCAATCTCGCCTCGGCCTGTATAATATTCTTTTTCGGCTTCACTCAAACCTTTCTCCATTTCTTCTTTTTCGCCATACATACCGATCAAGTCAATATCATTGTTTTGAGTGGTTTCAGTAATCGTTTTCGATTCTTCTTCATTCTTTTTCAGCTCTTCTGAATTGGTTTCGATGCGAATCGAGCTTTGCTCCATGGATTCCTGCTTGAAACGGATTTCTTGCTCTACGCTCTTCACTCGATTCTCCTGCTGATGGAAGAAAATATTTTGTTCGTTGAAAGCCGATGACTTCTGGCCGAGCAGATCATTCTGAGTGGCCAAATCGCCTACTATCAGTTTCATTTTTTCCTCGTGCTGATTTAAATCTATGCGAGCGTGTTCTGATTTTGGTCGAATGTCTTCTAGTTCGCTCGTCAGCGACTCAATTTTTTCTAAAATATCTTCTCTTCGCAAATCAGCGCTGCTGAGCATGCTTGAAAATTGTTCTTGCTTGGTGCGAACGGAGATGTGTTCGTCACTGACTAGTTTAATCGAATTTTGTGCCTCTTCAATTTGTTGCTTCAGCGTGTTGTTGCGCAAGCGTTCCAGTTCACGCTGGCGATCCAACAATGAGAAACGGATGTCTTCTACTTTCTTGGTGAGGTCTTTGATTTCTTTGTCAAGTTTTTCTAAATTTTTTGCGCGGCCGATTTTCTTGCCCTCAAACAAACCAACCGATCCACCCGATAAACTAAATCTACGCTTGGTAACTTTCCCGCTCTTGGTAATGAATGTATTATCGTCAGACGCTGGTATGTTTTTAATGTCACCTTCAGCTACGTACACTTTGTCCAAAATGAAAGCCATCAGCTTTGTATACTTCGAATCAAACTCGATGATCTGTGTAGCGGGGAACGCATCGCCATACATTTGCAGTTGTGAGGGAACAAACTTTTCAAAAGCATCGAGGATGAAAAAATTCGCCTTGCCCTTGCTGGCATCGCTCAGAATATTAATCGCCTCGTAGGCCTCAGCCTCGTGCTCAACGATATAATAATTAAGATAAGGCTCCAGGTAATTTTCAATAGCTACCCGGTAATCTTCGGTGGTTGATAAAATATCGGATAGGAGGGGAGCATTTTTTGTCCAGCCAACATTCTTTTTCAAGAACTTGATCGCCTCCGGAAAGCCCTCTAAGTTTTCAACCAATGATTTGGTAAGCTGATATTCATTTTGGCGAGCATCCAGTTTGCGGCTGTTGTCTGTCATCTCCTCGCGGATCATATCGATGGTTTTCTCGAGGGAACCTGTTCGTTGATAGATGTCTTCTTCTTCTCTTTTTAGCTTGCTGAGGTATTCGTTTTTTTGAGAGATGTCTTGGTTCAGCAATACTAGTTTCTTTTCGAACTCTGCCAAGCTCGCGCTCTGTTGGTTCGTGTCAGTAGCGGTGCGCTCTAGTTCTTGCTTGAAAGAAGAAACCTGTATATCACGAATCTCTAATCCCTTGTTTAGGTTGAATGATTCTTCTTGTTTGGCGCGATGAACTTGTCTTAGTGCATCAGATTCACCTTGTAAAGTATAAGTCGTTGCTTTCTGATGTTCGTATTCAGCTTTCAATGACTCAACCTTGTTGGTGATTTCCTGAAAAATACCTTGTGCGGAATCCCTTTCTGATTCTAAACTTTGAATGCTGAAGCGAGCGCGCTCATTGCTTTTTCTATCTTGATCGATTTGATCCCTGAGGTTATTGATCCGATCGGTTAAAAAGCGGAGTCGTTCGTTTTTTACCTGCTTGTCGCTTTCGTATTGACGGATTTTTGAAACGAATTCGTTAATTGATTTTTGCCGTGACGATAAGGTCTTTTCTTTCAGAATTAGTTCTGCTTTTGATTTTTCGATCAACGCTTCTTTCTCGGCCAGTTCAGAAGTCAGTTTGGTCTTGCGGTCGCTTTCACCTTCAATTTGCTTGTGGAGGGTAGAGAATTTATCCTTTTGTTTGTTCACCACCACTTTGGCCAAGTGGATGCTTTTTTCCTTGTAGTCTTCTTTGATCTTGTAGTACTGCTCTGTTTGCTTCGCCTGTTTTTCTAGGCTCTTCATATTCTTTTCAATTTCGAAAAGTAAATCTTCTACGCGCTCTAAGTCGGCATCGGTGTCTTCCAGTTTCTTCAGCGTCTCTTTTTTGCGTTTTTTGAATTTGGAAATTCCGGCTGCTTCTTCGAACAACATTCTTCGCGAATTGTCGCGGTCGTTGAGCAAATCATCCACCATTCCTAACTCAATAATTGCGTAGCTGTTTGAGGCAACGCCCGTATCTAAAAATAAATTGGTAATGTCCTTCAGTCGGCAGGCGACTCCGTTCAGCAAGTATTCGCTTTCACCAGATCGGTATAACCTGCGCGTAATAGTGATTTGAGAGTACTCCGTAGGAAGAATATTTTTCGTGTTGTTGATCGTGAGGGAGACTTCCGCCATTTGTTGGGCTGACCGCTGGCTAGTACCGTTAAAGATTACGTTCTCCATTTTCTCGGAGCGAAGCGCACTTGTTTTTTGTTCTCCCAGAACCCAGCGAATGGAATCCACTACGTTGGACTTGCCACAGCCATTGGGGCCTACAATACCCGTGATTCCTTCATCAAAGTTGATGACAATTTTATCAGCAAAGCTTTTGAATCCTTTGATCTCCAGTTTCGATAATTGCATGGGTCGCTCGCGAATTAAGTGGTTGTTAAAAAATAAGACGGCAAAGATAACTTTCGGTTTGGCATTTGAAAAGGCAGCTAATCCCAATTCATGCACATTTTATCCATCTCGATTTTAGAGTAGATTCAGGCTTTTATTTATAAAAAAATCGATATATTTGGCCTGAATGGATAATATTCAATTTTGGATTTGGCTAATCGTAATCGTTGTTACGTTCATTGCCCGTGCTTGGAAGAAAAAGCCAGGAGAACAACCCCCGTACGGTGAGGGAACCTCCGATCGCCAAGAACCTACCAAGAAGCCTATTTCATTCGAAGATTTGTTGAGGGAAATTCAAGCCAAGAAGGTTCCAGCACCTCCGCCACCTGTTTTCAGCAAAAAGGCGGAATATGTGAATTACGAAGATGATTTGGAGGAGGAAGGTGTTTCAGAAAAAACCGATTACAACCAACGCGACTACGACAAAACTGTTGAAACCTATGAAAAGGCCAAACAGTCCGCTTTTAATAGATTGTCTCTAGAGGAGACCATGAAAGTTGAAGATACTATGGTGAGGTTTGGGCAATTCAAAGGCTATCAGCAAGATACAGAGGTAAATGTGCTGGCGGAATACGTTAAAGATTTGAAAGATCCTGCTGGGTTTAAAAAGGCTTTTATCTTGAGCGAAGTTTTGAACAGAAAATTTTAGTCATTTTTTGATATAAATATTACTTGGATGGGTAAAGCCCGCTTTTCAGTAGGCTGATTTTTTGGGATTCAACCATCTTTACATGAATTATTGGGTTACTATACCATTTTGACGCTGATGTATAATCGCTTGAACATACTTTAAACCGAATATTTACATGAGGCTTTGTGTATTGCTTTTGATCAGTTCTTTTTGGATTCATCCCGCTGCGGGAATTGGTGATTTTAACTGCAGTTCTTTTAAACTTAAGGTTGAGACCAAAGATTCGGACGGCCGAGAAAAGGGAGAAATCAAACTTCAAGTATCGGGGGGAAAATCGCCCTTTAAGTTTGTGGTTTATAAAAGTTCAGGTCATCTCCTGTCAGCCGATTTTGAAAAAGCTGATTTTTCGGATTTAAAAGCAGATACATACCAAGCGATTGTAGTAGATCAAAACGGTTGTCAGGCTAAACTTGAAATTCAACTAAAGTGAGCGCGACTATTTCTACCATCATGAGAAGAGGGTTAGCGTTTTTGATCTTTGGCTTGACACTTTTTCTTTCTGAGTTTTCACAAGCTCAGACGATTAACTACATAGGCTCTGCAACTGGAACATTAGCCGTTAGTGTTTTTGTCTCAAACCCCTGCAACGGCTCAAATAATGGTTCTATTAGATTCACTGTTACTGGCACTAGTGATGGCGGACCCGCACAACTGAATCTGATTATTGGCCCTGCATCTATCTTTATCCCACAAGTAATTCCAGTGGGAGGGAGTTTCACGTTTAATCCAGCAAATACACTTCCACCAAATACTGTTGCGTCACCTTTTTACAATTTTATCATTAGCGAGACCAACCCGATTAATCCTGATGTGGTTAACACGTTTCCTGCTTCCGGAGCCGTTTTAACGGCCTTGCCAAATTTGACGATTAACCAAGTTACCCAAACAAATAACTCAAGTTGCTTAAACCCAGACGGGCAGGCAGTTGCATCCATTTCTGGCGGTTCTCAAGCATTGGTGGGCGGAGGATCGTACACCTACACTTGGACAAGTTCTAATGGGCTAGCTGGTCTACCACTCACCAACAATAATTTTAATGGTTTAACAAATTTAAACTTGGCTACCCTTTTGAGCCAGCCTGGCCTTCCGGGTGGAACCTACACGATAAATGTTACAGACAATTATTCTACCTGTACTCAGTCCCGTAATTTTGTAATTGCCGATCCATCCCCATCATTATTTTCTATTACGTCTGGATCTGGAACGGCATGTTCTGGTGCAAATTTTACAGTTACTCTTAACGGTTCGGATGTTCCGCCCACGACTTACGAGGTTTTAAGAAACGGTTCTTCCACTGGTTTGCCCGCACTTATTTTTAATGGAACTGGATCTGGATTGTTTAACATGACATTTGCAACAGCCTCGTTTGCCAATGGAGATAACTTGACCGTTCAAGCAAAAAACGGTCTATGTACTCCGCGCCTAATGACTGGTTCGGTGATTTTGAATATTGCATCTTCTCCAACGGCAGCAGTGCTCTCGGGGGCGGGTACTATTTGTGCCGGCCAATCTAGGAACTTAGTAGTGAATATTACCGGAGGCACCGCGCCTTTTAGTTTTAATATTTCGGGGCTGGGGCCTGTGGCTGGCTATGTTTCTGGAGCCCCCATTTCTGTCACACCAGCTACCACAACAAATTACACGCTTAGCACTACTGTTACAGATGCCAATTCTTGTACCGTAACAGGCTCAGGCATAGCGGTCGTTACTGTCAATCCCATACCAACGGTCACCATCAGTTCGCTGCCTGCTTCTTTGTGCGCTGGGGGAAGTAGTACACTGACATTTAATCTAACAGGAGCGGGACCTTTCAATGTAAATTATACCGATGGATTCAGTTCGTTTAATTTGTCTGGAATTTCAAACGGGCATATTGTCGTTGTCAGTCCCCCTGCAACCCGAACTTATACGATCAATAGCATCACCGATGCATCAAGTTGTGTAGGCGTTCCGGGAGCTAACTCCACGGTGACCGTCAATAATCCACCAACATCAGCGGTATTATCCGGCACCGCAACTATTTGTGCGGGTCAAACGACAAATTTAATTGTTACAATTGTTGGGGGAACTCCACCATACAGTTTTACAGTTGCCAATCGTGGATCGGTGGCAGGTTATATTTCAGGGAGTGCACTTTCGGTCAACCCGGCTGTGAGTACAAACTATTCAATCACGGGAAATGTAACTGATTTTAATGGCTGCACCGTTGCGGGATCGGGTAGCGCAGTTGTCACTGTAAATCCTTTGCCGACTGCAACAGTTAGTGCCGCACCACTGGCTGTATGTAATGGAGGAAATAGTACCTTAACATTTACGCTCACAGGAACTGGACCTTTCAACGTTGGATATTCTGACGGAACCACTACCACAAATCTCTCTGGCGTCTCTTCTGGCCATACGGTTTCAGTGAGCCCGTTAGTCAACACCACTTACACGATAACAAGTATAACAGATGCGACTACTTGCATTGGCATTAATGGAGCCAACACAACAGTAACGATAAATCCGAGCAATACGATTATATTGAGTTCGGCCGTTGGCACGAATGCGCAGGCAGTATGTGTGAATTCACCAATCACGAATATTACTTATATTACCACAGGCGCCACAGGAGCAACCTTCAGCGGACTTCCCACAGGAGTGACGGGTGTGTGGGCAGCGAACATAGCTACGATCAGCGGCACCCCGACCACCACGGTGGGTAGCCCTTTCAATTATATTGTAACGATGACGGGCGGCTGCCCGGGCGGAACGAACACGGCTTCGGGCACGATCACGATTAATGCGAATACGATCACATTAAGTTCGGCAGTTGGAACGAACGTTCAAACAAGATGTGTCAACAGTGCGATCACGA
>JBBSCN010000154.1:0-7550 GCA_038250265.1 Cytophagales bacterium
GCTACAATGGGTTTTACTTTTTTGAAATGCTCAAAATATTTTTCAGTCGGGTAACTGGTTAACGTATCGGTTGTTAAAGTATTCTTCCACTTGCGACTGTAAGGTGTAAATACGGTATACGGCTTGCTATCGTCCTTTACTACTTCATTTTTTTCAAAGATCACTTGGTCTTTGAACGTCTTGAAGCTAGAACTCTTTTTTTCTAAAATATTTTTTACCAGCTCATCGCGGTGGATGGCGTAGGGTTCGTAATCGTGATTAGTGTAAACTACTTTGGAAGCCAGTTCTTGGAATATTTTTATTGGATTGCCCTGAAGAATTAGCAAGGAACTGCCCATTTCCTCAAGTTGCTTTTTCATCACCATCAAAGATTGATGAATGAAGGCAACACGCAAGTCGGTCTTGTCTTCGAGCTTATCTAGAATTTCACTATCGAAAATAAAGACGGGAAGGACTTCAGGGTTTTCTTTCAGCGCATGATAAAGCCCGGCATTGTCTTGCAAACGTAGATCTCGCCTAAACCAGAATAAGGTGGTTTCGGGCCCGATAAGTTTATCAGCGATTTGCTGTGTGAAGGGCTTCAATCTCTTTTTCCAATTTATCGATGGCCTCCATCTTTACTGCGTATAATTTCAAATCGCCTGAGCGTTGCACGTGCATAGCTTCTTCCAACAGCTTTTTGCGCTTATTCTCAAGGTCTTTGATTGGATCTTTTTTAAATAGTGAAAACATACCTTTTTCTTTTTAACACCAAATAACACATTTGGTTAAGAATACAATATATTAAAATTAATCTACAAGCCTTTGCTCTCCTCTCAATAAAAAAAGGCCGCATCTTTCGGATACGGCCTCTACAATGAAAAAAACAGTCTTATTTCGGCATGATTACAGAGTCGATCACATGGATTACTCCGTTAGATGCCTCTAGATCAGCAGTTACAACAGTCGCTCCATCAATTTTCACGCTTCCGTTGATTGAAACCGTAATTTCTTGACCATTTACAGTTTTTACTTTTTGTCCGTCCGATAGACCTGATGACATAGCTTTAGCTCCTACTACGTGGTAGGTAAGAATAGCTGTTAGCTTTTCTTTGTTTTCTGGCTTCACCAACTCCTCTACCGTTCCGGCAGGAAGTTTAGCAAATGCTGCGTTGGTCGGTGCGAACACTGTGAATGGACCAGTGCCGCTTAGTGTGTCCGCCAATCCAGCTGCCACAACCGCTGCTACTAGTGTACTGAAATCTTTGTTGCCTGAAGCAATTTCTACGATGTTTTGCATTTTTTTACGTGTTTATATGAGTTAAAATAACATCGCATAACCGAATATGTTACAGTAAGCGTTCAAGTATTTAAAGTCTTATAAGTATTACCACTATGAATACTGTAATTTTAACCAATTGACTTAACGGTTTTTTAGAGAAGAAACGATGGAAAAATCAGATTCGGAATACTTGGTACCTATCCTTCAAAAAAAAAATGAACTGCTTGAAGGACGAGAGCGAGAACTTGCAGAGCAAAAGGAAGAGCTGCAAGCTCAAAAAGAGGAACTTACCGCTGCCATTGAGGAAGTGGTGTTGAAAAACAATTCGTTGACCGAGACGCTGCAACAACTTCAAAAGCGCAATGAAGAATTGGATCAAATTCTCTATCGAGCTTCGCATGATTTGAAAACCCCCGTTTCATCATTGGAAGGGTTACTGGAACTCCTACGGGGAGAAAGCTTGACACCGGATCAGCGAAACATTCATCAATATATGGAGCAAAAGGTTTCTCAAATGAATGACATACTCAAGTCATTGACCATGTTTGCGCAGGCCTCCTTTGACAAAATTGATTTGAAGGAAGTCTTATTGGCGAAAACGGTACAACAAGCTATACGCGATCTTAACTATCTACCTAATTTCAACAATGTCACCATCGAAGTCACTTACAATGAGTTAGAAAAGGTTCGAACCGATGAACTGGTATTGTACAATATTCTTAAATGCTTGATCTCGAACTCCATTACCTATAGAGATACTCTACAAGAAGGATTTGTATGGGTCAATTTTAGTAAATCTGAAACAAACTTGTCGATTGAAGTTATTGACGATGGAGAAGGTATCTCGCCCGCTATCAGCAGTGAGATTTTTAATATGTTCTATCGCGGTTCAGAGCGCTCACTCGGGCAAGGTTTAGGACTTTATATTGTCAAAAGTGTTGTCGAGAGAATGAAAGGGCAAATTCGTTGGATCAGCAAATCTGGCAAAACGACCTTTCAAGTCATTCTGCCAGAAAGCTAACCTTTAGGTTTTAGGCTTTACGCTGCTCAAGTTCTTTAAGATACAGAAGTGTATCTTCCATCATTAGCCGTTGCGAGGCACAAAGTTCTATCAGGTAACTCAATTTTTTTTCGATCTCAAGTATTCTCAGTACTTGTAGTCGACTCAGCTCATCGAGTTGGATCTGAACATCAAGAGTAAGCGATTTAATTACTTGCTCATAACCAAACTTCATCTCATCTACGCTCAGCTTTGTCTTTACCTGCGAAACTTCTAAATCTAACGCACTAGTAAGTGCCAAGATTTTTTCTTGTAAATTGTTATTGCTGGTAAGATCCGTTATCATCGCAAAAAAATTTATTCTGAAATAGCCTGCTCAAGAGATTCCGCGTAAGCGATATCCATCAACTTAAATTTCCCGTTGGGATGGATGGTGTTTATTTTTTCACGCCCAATCTTTACGCTCTGGCGAAAAACATTGTCCGTTGGGAGAATCTTCCTATGGGTCTTTAGTCCAAGATCAAACATTTTCTCTTTCCACTCCACAAAGTACCATTCCATGGATGGCTGATGAAACACGGAAAGCTTCCTCTTATCAAATATTAGCTTTGTAATTTTCTCTTTGGCAGTTAATTCTCCAATGAAATTGAAAATTTCTTTAAACTGATCAATGGGAATGTAAGTAGTGAGAGCCTCTACGACTGCTATATGCGGTGAATCTTTAACAACTGATACAACAGTGTGCACTAAGCGTTTCTTTTCGACCAACTGAAATTTCTTTTCTAATGTCTCCATCTTCCTTATTTATTTATTTATTTTTATTTGATTATTTATTTCCTTTTTATAACAGCCGCCTCCTATTAAAGTTACGATACAATCCCGTTTATTTTTTTACTATCCAAACGATACAATATTCTGAAAATAAAATTGGCTCGCACTTTTCAGCACGAGCCAACCTAATTTAATCTTAAAGAAAACTACTTTGGCATTGAAACCATATCTGTAACGTGGATAACGCCATTGCTGGCTTTCAAATCAGCAGCCACCACAGTAGCCTTGCCACCTTTTGCATCCGTGATTATTACTTTACCTCCTTCGATAGAAGCTTTCAATTCTTGGCCGTTTACTGTTGTTACAACAGCTGTTCCGTTACCTTGTTTTATTAAACCTGTTAAGGTGGTAGCATCTACACTGCCGGCAACCACGTGATAGGTCAAGATTCCGCTCAACGAAGCCTTGTTCTCTGGCTTTAACAAAGTTTCTACTGTTCCTTTGGGTAATTTGTCAAACGCAGCATTAGTCGGAGCAAATACAGTGAATGGTCCAGCACCTTGCAACGTTTCTACTAAACCAGCCGCTTGTAAAGCACCTACTAATGTGGTGTGATCTTTAGAACCAACTGCCACACCTACAATGTCTTGTGCTTTTACAGCAGACGCAACTACGATCAACGTGAGAAGACCGGTGATTTTTAAAAAGTTTTTCATGTTTTTGGATTTGTTTTCCAAGAAGAACAGAAACCTGCGTGTATTGTTCAAATTTCTAATTAAGATAACACGTAAAGCCTCGAGAGGCTAATTAACGATCAATAGAGTTCAGCACCTTTTTCATGAAAGTGTTTGCTGCATCTTTTTCAGACGAACCTTCACTTATTAACTGATGAACCTCTAGCGCGCCACAAAGATTTGAAATCAATTCTCCGATCACATCCGTTTCTTCACTTTTTAAGGAAGGAGCTTCTGAAATGCTTTCGAGAACTTTAATAGTAGTTTCGATTTCTTCAACAGTTGCGCTTTTCTGTATTTGTCTAATTACTGGTAACTTCATCTATCAATGCTTTTAACTGTTCTTCCTTATTTGTTTGAACCTGGCCGTGCAGAATGCCCTTTTTAAAACTAGCGAAGGTGGGCAAATTTGTGACGCCAGCCAGTTTACGGGAAGCAGGAAATTTTTCAGCATCGACCAATACAAAAACTGCATCGGCTTCTGCAGAAAGCCTTTTAAACTTCGGCTTCATGATTCGGCAATTGCCGCACCACCCGGCAGAGTACTGTACCACCACCTTTTCGTGCTGAGCAATCAACTCCTGTAAATTGTCTTCTTCCAATTCGATCATGTTATTTGGTTTTTAGTTTTTAGAAAGATAGGCCACTACTCCTTGCACACTCGCCACCATAGCTTCTGTTCCTTCCTCCCAATTGGCAGGACATACCTCGCCAAATTTTTCTACATGGAGTTGAGCATCAATCAACCGAATATATTCATCAATATTTCTCCCCAACGGAAAATCGTTAATAGATTCGTGGCGCACGATACCCGTTTTGTCGATGATAAACGTTCCGCGGTAGGCAATCGGTGTTCCGTTAAACGACCATGTTCTGGTAATAGCGTCAAAAGAATATTCCCCTCCTAACACGCCATAATTTAGTGAAACAACTTTAGCGGAATCGGCAATAATCGGGAAGGTTACTCCCTGAATACCTCCATTGTCCTTAGCGGTATTGAGCCATGCCAAATGGGTTTCTTCCGTGTCGGTAGAGCAGCCAATAACTATGGTGTCTCTCTTTTCAAACTCGTCTATTTTTTCCTGAAAGGCATGAATCTCAGTAGGGCAAACGAAAGTGAAATCTTTTGGATAAAAGAATAACACTACATTCTTTTTGCCAATGTACTGGTCGAGGCTAAAATTTTCACTAATCTCTTCGCCATTTACTATTGCTGCTGCCAAAATTTTTGGTGCTCGTTTTCCAACTAATGTCATGATGTATAAATATTATAGGTATGCATTCTCAACAAGTTATTGAATTTATTGTTCTCAGTATTATTAAAAGTATTTACTGCAATCGGTAGCATCGAACAGAGTTGCCTTTTTATTTAAATAAGGGCATTTCTAAAAACCTTTGTTTTATTCACCTCAACCCTTTCCCTTCTCCATCCTGATGGCTATCGGGAGAGAAGGGTGAGCGGGGTTTTTAGAGATGCCCGTAATTTTGTTACATTGATTAAAATAAATATTCGAGAATGGAAAATTGGAATTTTGATTCAAACGCTTCTATCAAGTTTTCAGGAAGCAAGGTAAGCGGGACGTTTAGCAACCTTAAAGGCACAATAATATTCGATCCCTCGAATTTGGCCAATGCCAGAATGGATGTTTTAGTAGAAGCATCAACGATTAAAACAGGCGATAGCCTAAAAGACAAACACGCCAAAAGCAAAGATTGGTTTGATGTGGAGAAGTATACAACCATAAAGTTTACCTCGTCTAGTTTCAATAAATTGGGTAAGGGTTTTACAGTAAATGGTATGTTGCAACTGCACGGAACTTCAAAAGCCATTGCTATCAGCTTTCAGTTTGTTAGTTCTAGAGATAAAGGAACGTTTAAAGGCTCGTTCAAAATAAACAGAATTGATTTTGGAATTAAAGGGAACTTTTTTGGTTTTGTGGTCGGCAATGAAATTAATGTTGAATTAACCGTGCCCGTAAATAAATAGCAGAAGCAACTGACCTTTGTACGTAATCGCGGGCGCAACGAACGGAGTAGCGCCAAGAAATAAAAATAGCCACATTACAACTGTTTAAGAATTAATTCCTTACCGACAAACATATGCAGCTGATCTCCTCATCCACTTTTCAAACATGGGAACGATTTTATCGGGCGAATTTTATCAATAGCCTCACCGGTTTTAAATCCGTTAGTTTAATAGGAACGGTAAATCAAAATGGGCAGCACAATCTTGGCATATTCAGTAGCATCGTTCATATAGGCTCGCAACCACCATTGGTGGGCTTCATCAATCGACCCGTCAGTGCGGCTCCGCATACCTTAGCAAATATTGAAGCAACGGGTGTTTATACCATCAACCATATTCATCCTTCCTTTTTGGAAAAGGCCCATCAAACAAGTGCCAAATATCCCGAGGAAGTGAGCGAGTTTACAGAGGTGGGACTCACGCCCGAATTTTTGGAAGATGTAACAGCCCCATTTGTCAAAGAGAGCCAGGTAAAGTATTCATTGAAATTAAGGGAAATAATTCCTATTCAGTTAAACGATACCTACCTTGTCATCGGAGAAATACAGAATGTGAAGTTGGAAGACAATATTTTATTGGCAGACGGCTTTCTCTCATTAGATAAGGCTCAATCTATTTGCAGCAACGGTATAGATGGCTATTATTCAACATCCTTGATCGATCGATACCAGTACGCGAAACCTGGTGTTGAAACTAAAAAACTTGACTAAATGTCGTCACGAAAATTTTTATCCGCTCAATGGGAATACCTCGCCATGTTTAATTATGAGGTAGATCCCGCTGTCTTGCAAAAACATTTACCTCCTTTCACAGAAATTGATTATTTTCAAGGCAAGGCGTTGGTGAGTATTGTTGGCTTTATGTTCAACAATACAAAAGTCTTTGGACTACGGTGGCCAGGCCACGTAAATTTTGAAGAAGTAAATCTTCGGTATTACATCAAGCACTTTGATGGCACCCTTTGGAGAAGAGGCGTGGGATTTGTTTCAGAGATCGTTCCGAAGCCAATCATTGCTGGAATGGCGAATTTACTTTACAACGAGCACTACAGCGTGGCAAAGATGAGGCACAACATCACTACGATAGATGATGTTCTTTCTGTTTCATTCGAGTGGCAAAAGAAAAAGCAAGCTTGGAATTCAATGAATATTAAGGCAGCGACTTTTTTGACTAACATAGAATCAGATTCGGAAGAAGAATTTATTTTTGAACATTACTATGGCTATAACCGACTAAATCCCACCACCACAATTGAGTATCAGTTAGCACATCCTCGTTGGCAAGTATATCCTGTCAAGGATTATTCGATTAGTTGTGATATCGAAAAACTGTACGGTAAAGAGTTTGCTCCTTTTATTAACCAGAAAGAACCTCACTCTGTATTTCTCGCGAGAGGATCTGAGGTTATCGTGAAAATGCCGTCAAGGATACATATTTAACCGGAGACCTCGTACCCGTAATAATCGCGCTTCAACCAAAAATAGGCCAGCCCCCACATGAGAACCGTTTCTATCAGATAGATATTGAACAACACCAGCATAAACGAAATCAAAAATAGCCCGAGCGTCCAATTGGTATGCTTGCCCATGTTGAGTTCAGATTGAAAAAGTTTACAATGAATCAGGGTGAGGTAGGCGGTGGCAAACACTACAGCCCCCGTCAAATCTAAAATGTGCACACCTCGAAGTGCGAGCATACCGATCTCTGGCAGAAGGAGGACTGAGTAGACCAGCGCCATTTTTAAAAATCGCTCGGGTA
>JBBSCN010000155.1:0-7524 GCA_038250265.1 Cytophagales bacterium
CGTTCTGTAGCTATTGAACACATTTATCGTTGAATCAAAGGTTTGAACCAGCTTGTTGAGGCCGGCCAACAAAGCATCATCCGATAAGAGATACAATTCATTGTTTGACTCATATTTCGCCTGAATGATCTTGTATTCAGACAAACACTTTGCATAGAGCTCTTCAACCTTCAAGAAATTCTTTTTCAGCTCCATCACCTGATTTTTTCTTTCATTGACGGCTTTGATGCGGGTTTCTAATTGAAGTTTAACATCAGATATTTTTACACCAAATTCGCCCGTGCGCGGATCCCTTCTGCTGAACATTTGGTAGTATTCGTCATCATTGCGAAGTTTTTTTTCCGTAACAATACTAGTTGCTTTATTGAAGAAAATTACTGCCGAATCGCAATGCGCTGCAATCAACTCGGTTTGCTTCAATACATCTTCCCCCACTGCTTTTTCTTGAAAGGTAATGCCCATGAAAATGTAGGCGCTGGGGTTATCATCATTATCTTTCAAGTACCTCCGTAAATGAGGTTCTGCTTCCGAGTATTGCCCGTGGTCTAACATAAGAATCAAGTCTTTATATTTGACCTTCTGACCCCAACTGGGCATAGAAATTATGTTAAAAATTAACAGTACTAAAGGAACTATCTTCTTCATTTCTACATTTAATTGTTCGAAGTTATCAAATTATAGACATTTGCTAAAACGTATTTACCGTGTCACGCAATAATTGAGCCAAAATGAAAATTTTAAAAGAAATATTGTTCACTCTCCTAGGGGCTTTTGCAATCCTGTTTTTCCTAAGGGTAACTGGCTTGCTGAGTGGTTTTTCTTCTGCTACGCAATCAGTAGTAATGGAAACCGGCTTGTTGGATGCGTCCGTAGACACCAAGGAAAGCGAAGCTTTCAACTATGATTTTACCATCAAAGATTTAAATGAGGACAAAATCGGGTTCAATCAATTCAAAGGAAAAGTTATCTTTCTAAATCTTTGGGCCACTTGGTGCGGGCCATGCAAAGCTGAAATGCAGGGCATACACGAATTGTATAAGGAAGTTGCTAGTGAAAATATTGCTTTTGTAATGCTCTCCATTGACAAAGACAATTCAAAAGGAAAAGTAGTAAAGTATATTAATGATAAGGGCTTTACCTTTCCGGTATACATGCCTTCTGGCTACTTATCTGAACAATTGAACGTGCCCTCCATCCCAACAACTTTCGTGATAAATAAAGAGGGGAAAATTGTAGCAAAGGAAGTGGGGACTACTAATTTCAACACGAAGAAATTCAAGAAGTTTTTAGTTGACCTCGCAAAAAAGTAAAAGAGTTCAAAGTTGAAAGTTCAAAGTTGAAAGTTCACAGCAAAAGACGTTAAACTTTAAACTAATAACTTTCTCAGTTTTGCCATTCCCACAGTCGCGTTCTCCGTTATATACTCTGCATTTACAACATGAAGTATATCTGGCTTGTGCGGATCGATAATATATTTTTTGGCTTTATCAGGCACATAATCAATGAGACTTGCCGCAGGGTACACCACCATAGAAGTGCCAACTACTAAAAAAATATCGGCCGTAGAGGCAATAATAGAAGCGACCTCCATCATAGGCACAGCCTCACCAAACCACACAATGTTGGGCCGGAGTTGAGAGCCTTTCTCACACACGTCACCTAGTTTCAATTCCCACCCCTTCACGGGATAAATCAAAGAAGGATCAATAGAACTTCTCGATTCAAATAACTTCCCATGAAGATGCACTACCTTAGAGCTGCCTGCACGCTCATGTAGGTCATCAACATTTTGGGTGATAATAGTGACTTCAAATTCTTTTTCAAGCTCGGCTAAAATTTTATGCGCTTGGTTGGGATTGGCATTCAATCCTTGTTTCCTTCGCTGATTATAAAACTCCAATACCAACTCGGGATTGCGCCTCCATCCTTCGGGTGTGGCTACATCTTCTACGTTATGCCCTTCCCACAATCCACCCGAATCGCGAAAGGTTGCGATGCCACTTTCGGCACTGATACCTGCACCGGTGAGAACGATGAGTTTACTAGCATTCATGAAATTACAGTTTAAATAAAAATACCGAAATGACCAAAGAAAAGTTGATCGCAAAAACAATTCATATTAACTTCACGTAAACAAGCTTCGATGTGTAACTAGCTTTTAAAAATTAAATTTGAATGATATGAAAAACTCGACATTGTTACTATTCGCCTTATTAACAAATTCGTATCTGGGATTTGCCCAATTTAGCGCAGGTAATTCAATTTCTGTCATGTCGCCAAACGGTGCATTGTCAAAAACACACAATTTTGGAATAGGCTTAAATGGAAACATTGAATACGGATTTAAGGAGGATAAATTTGGTCATCTGGTTAGCGAGATCGGATATTCAATTTGGAGTTCAAAAGAAGGCAACCAAATCAAAGATAATCTTAACTCGTTTTCATTGATGCTTGGCTACCGCGCTCCGCTCTTCAAATCGGTATATATTGAAACGCGCTTCGGGCAATACTTTGGCGACTTGAACGGGTTTGTGGTTATTCCTGCAATTGGAGTCAGGATGGGCAACCTTGATTTGAATTTGGGTGTTACCATCAACAACCACAGTCCTCAATTCGTCAATACTAGGGTCGCTTATTTTTGGGCGAGAAAAAAGAGCTCCTGAAATTATTTCTCGTTCCAATCTCGCTATTGATCTGTCTTTACAATCTTGACCCTTTCGCTTACGCGGTAACGACTAGACATTGATGCTATCGAAATACGGTCTAAAGTTAAATCATTCATCAACCCAAATTGAAAAAGGCGGCTAGGCCACCTTCTTCGTTCATTCCTGTACCTCTAAGCGCAAAGAATTTTTTCATTTCAATGTTATTTTTTGTAGGCTTGATTAATGTTTATAATTACAAATTGCATTACGCGTAAGATTTCTTCAATTCATTAGATTAAAACTAAAAAATAAGAAAAATGAGTCGCTTGCCGCCCAAAATGGAACAGAAAGAAGCAATTGAAGCTAGGGTATATAATGTGCTTCCTATAAAAGTAAATGGATTGACCTACTTCATCAAACAAATATCTATTGATGAACCTGCCGGCATAAAATATATTTTAGAAGCCAAAGACGATGCTGATCTTTTGGTGTGGGCTACCGAAGTATACAGTAAGGTTTTCATTCCATTTTTAGAGAAAGATGTTCAAGATGTCTTTGTAGTAAACTTATATCGCGAGGAAGAATATATTGCCGTAAAATTAGAATACGCAGAGCCCCTATATTTTTCATTGAAAACAGGTGAACGTAGAAAGTAGCATGCATGGTAAAATTTAAAAAAAAACTATTTTTGGTCAAGAAAAAAATTCCCTACTTTAACTTTCTATCAAAAAAATCCTTCGTTGCCGTAAAAATCCTTGCCCAGCTATCATAGCGCAAAAAACCGTGTACTTCATCGGGTAACACCAATAATTCTACAGCAACATTTTTAGCGCGAAGCTTTTCCACTAAGTCAACGGTTTGTTGAAAATTTACATTGCGATCATCATCGCCATGCACCATCAACACCGGGGCTGTCCATTTGAAAAGATCAGCCACAGGAGAAGATTTTCTAGCTAACTCACTTTCTGATTTTTGAATGCCCCAACCATTGGTAGCATCTTGCCCATCAAAGGACCAATCATGTACACCATGCAAGTCAACACCCGCTTTGAACAATTCGGGGTTGCGCGCTAAGCCCATCGCAGTCAAGTAGCCGCCATAGGATCCTCCCCACAAACCAATTTTTGCGGGTTCAACTTCTGGCAAGGATTGCAAATATTTTCCAGCAGCAACTATATCTTGGTATTCGCTCGCACCGCGCGGCCCTTGGTTTTTCGCCATGCGAAAGTTCTTTCCATAGCCAATGCCATCGCGATAGTTAACCGACAATACAGCATAGCCTTGATTTGCCAAATATTGGTTGGCCGAATAGCAATGGATGTAATAATCACTGTAATGATAGCCCAACAACATTTGCCTCACAGGCCCACCGTGCATGTACAAAATTCCGGCCCGTTTACCTGACACCGAACGATTGATAAACAATTGTCCATGAATCAATGTGCCATCAGCAGCTTTGAATGTAACGGCTTCTGGATTTACGAATTGCGTTGGACTAAAGGCTGCCATCTTCTGCGGATAGACTTGCACGGCTACTTTCTTTACCTCGTCTATTCGCGCCAATACTTTGGAAGAATTAAACGTGGATTTAAAACAGTACAACTCATTGCCGCCAACAGCGGGAAACATTTCAATCCCCTCGCCTGCTGTCACTGGTATTGGATTTCCCGTGGCAACGGAAGATTTCCATATATGTCTGCGGTTGATATCTTCTCTATTTCCATCGAAATAAATATTTTGCCCACTTGCATCCACCACAAAATTCTCGACTTCGCCATCGCCCGGTGTTATGTCTTTGACTTCACTTCCGTCCGGGTTCATTGAAAAGATATGGCTCCAACCCGCGTGTTCGGAACGGAACAGAATTCGGTTTGTCACCGTCCAAGAAAGTGGATTTGGAAAACTCTGTGCAAAGCCTTCATCGCTGGTGGGCGATTTCCAAACGACTTTGGTGAGGCCACTTTCTATTTCTGAAACCACAATCGAAAATCTACTGCCTTCAGTAAAATTGCTGAGTTCACCAATCTTTTTTCCGGGCGCGCGAAAAAATGCAACACTTCTTCCATCGGGCGACCAAGCAGGAGTTTGATCGTTAGAGACATCGGGCGCAATCCACATAATTGCCTTTCTAATTAAGCTATACACACCAATAAAGCTGTGGCCCCCCCTATCCGAAGTAAAAAGCACCTCGTTTTCGTTGGGTGAAAATTTCGGATCACTATTGTAACCTCGCGCTGCAAACAAAAGAGTAGGTGTGGCATTTACCTCCATCCCAGTTTCCATAATCTGTCCTGCTTTGGAAAACAAAAACTTTAATCCATCTCGATAAAAGACGGGGCTGTTGCCTTGGGTAATTTTTGCAGGGGCACTTTTGTTACCAATGTCTTTGAAGTAAATGGCCTGATCTACTACGCTGGCCAAACTGGCTGGATTAGGACTTTGCCCGGCACGATTTGCTACGCCCCCTCGTACAAAAAGCAACTTGAGCCCGTTAGGTGAAAAGGTGAGTTGAGAAATTTCTTGCCCATCATCTTGCTGAAAATCGGTAACGAACCGAGGCAAATCCGATCCGGTCTTTACCATGATGTTTCGCTTGCCGTGATCGTTGATCACCCAAGCGATATTTTTTCCGTCTTTTGATGACGCGAAGTTTGATTCGATAGGGTGGCTCATGATCTGCTCGAGCATGGTTTGACTAAAAACGGGCGTCACCAAAAACGAAAAGATGAAACAAAAAAGGCTTTTCATAGCGGAGGTAGGTTAGTACCATCAAATGTATTAAGTCTTTATCAAAAAGATATTTTTTAGAGTCTATAAAAAAATCAGACCGCTTATTCATTCACAGTAGTTATTTATAAAAAGATCAGCTACATTTAAAACCATTGAAAACACATGCCTGATCTTCAAATAAAAAAATCTTCCAAGACATACGATGTATGCATCGTAGGTTCTGGTGCGGGTGGCGGAATGGCTGCCTATGTATTGGCGAAAGCCGGAATAAAAGTAGCATTGCTAGAAGCAGGGCCGCTGTACGATCCTGCTAAAAATGTAACTCAGCTAAAATTTCCCTACGAATCACCACGGAGGGGCGCAGGCACTAGCTTCCGCCCTTTCGGGGATTTTGATGCGGCCTATGGAGGTTGGGAAATTGAAGGCGAGCCGTACACCCAAAAAGCGGGAACCAAGTTCGATTGGTTTCGCTCACGCATGGTGGGCGGGCGCACAAACCACTGGGGGCGGATTTCCCTGCGCTTTGGCCCCAACGATTTTAAACGTAAAAGCATCGATGGGCTGGGCGAAGATTGGCCGATCGGCTATGAAGATGTTGCTCCCTATTATGACAAAGTAGATAAACTGATTGGCGTGTTCGGAACAAAAGAAGGCATCTATAATGAGCCTGATGGAATTTTCCTTCCTCCGCCAAAGCCACGCCTACATGAGCTATTTGTAAAGGATGCGGCTACCTCATTGGGCGTAAAGGTGATTCCCTCGCGCCTATCCATTCTTACACAAAAAATAAATGACGAGCGCGGCAAATGTTTCTATTGCGCCCAGTGCAATCGCGGCTGCACCGTGCATGCCGATTTTTCGTCCTCTTCAGTTTTGGTAAACCCTGCCGTAAAGACTGGCAACGTAGACGTCATCGCCAATGCGATGGTGCGTGAGGTGTTGACCAATGAAAAAGGTGAAGCAACGGGAGTGTCTTATGTGAGCAAGGAAGATTTGCAAGAATATCAACTGAGTGCACGAGTGGTAATCTTGGCTGCTAGCGCAGGCGAGTCGGCACGGTTATTATTGAATTCTAAATCGTCTTTCCATCCCAATGGATTGGCTAATGCCAGCAATGTGGTTGGAAAGTATTTACATGACTCTACAGGAGTGGCTATGGGTGGCGTGCTTCCAAAACTATTCAATCGCAAGCGCTATAATGAAGATGGCGTAGGCGGATTGCATCTGTATTCGCCTTGGTGGTTGGACAATAAAAAATTGAATTTCCCTCGTGGCTATCACATCGAGTATTGGGGTGGAATGGACATGCCGAGCTATGGTTTTGGCGGGGGCATTCAGGGCATCAATGGAAAATATCCTGGAGCCGATGGAAAATTGAAAGCTGCTGGCGGGTATGGTGCATCACTCAAATCAGATTACCGCTATTATTACGGATCGAGTTTTGGAATGGCTGGCAGAGGAGAAGCCATTGCGCGTGAAGATAATTATTGTGAGATCGATCCAAGCGTGGTAGATAAATACGGCATTCCAGTATTACGCTTTCATTACAAATGGAGCGACTACGAAATCAAACAAGCGAAGCACATGCAAGACACCTTTCAAGAGATCATTCACAAGATGGGTGGCGATATCACGTGGGGCGTGAAGGGTGCTGAAGAAAATTATGGATTAGAGACTCCGGGTCGCATCATTCATGAAGTGGGCACTGTGCGCATGGGTAACGAGAAAAAGAAATCTGCACTAAACAAGTTCAATCAAGCGCATGATTGCAAAAATTTATTTGTGGTAGATGGCGGATCATTCGTGTCACAAGCAGATAAAAATCCAACATGGACGATCTTGGCACTTTCAATGCGGGCCAGTGAGTATATTATTGATGAGATGAAAAAGCAGAACATATAGTTAATAGTTGATCGTTGCTAGTTCTTAGTAACCGATTGACCAGCAACAAAAAACTAAAAACTAACAACTAAAAACTATCAACTATCATGGATAGAAGAAAATACTTAAAAACCCTTGCCATCGGCACTGTAGCTACTGGCGTATTGCTACAATCATGTGCACCCGAGAAAAAGGAAGAAACACCGGACCTTTCAAAGATCAACGGAGGGCCTGACCGCCAGCCTAACGAGATCGAGCATTTTAAAAA
>JBBSCN010000156.1:0-7522 GCA_038250265.1 Cytophagales bacterium
AATTGGTGTAGCTGCGAATTTGAAAAAATGCGTGGAAACCAAAAACGGAGAACTGATCAAGTCGATGGAGAAAATGATTACACTGGCAATCATCGATCAACAGTGGAAAGAACACTTGCGCGACATGGACGATCTAAAGCAATCCGTTCAGAATGCAGTATACGAACAAAAAGATCCACTCCTGATTTATAAATTTGAGGGTTTCGGGGCGTTTAAGCGATTCATTGCCAAAGTGAACGAGGAGACAATTTCATTCTTAATGAAAGGCGATATTCCCGTGCAGGATTCTGACCAAGTGCAGGAAGCACGTACCCAAAAGCGTCAACGACTGAGCGAACAGAAAGAAGAGTCGCGTTCATTATTACAAGGTGGCGGCTCAGCCCCACAACAAAAAACAGAGGAGAAAGTAATGCCGGTAAAATCTGAAAGAATTGCTGGGCGCAATGATAAAGTGACGGTTCAATATCCGGATGGGCATGTGATGAAAGACGTGAAGTATAAGAAAGTGGAAGACGATATCGCTGCCGGAAGGTGCATTGTAATTGAAGGATGATGAATAGAATGCAGAAGTTAGAATGCAGAATACAGAATATAAAGAATTGGAAGAATCCTTCCGTGTTCCATATTATAATTTCTAATTTCCTCAAAAGCAGAAGCCGTTCTTCAATATTCTTTATTCTGTATTCTGTAATCTTTCTTTCCTCCTGCCATGCTCAAAAACCCACAAAGCCCTATTACGAAGACCTCTCTTCGCATCGGCCAAAAGTGAAATTGGAGGTAGCGAAATCACAAGACAGCGCTAGGGTTAGAAAGCAAATGATAGATGTGACTCCTCAGTTTAATATAAACTCAAAAATAGATGCCCTCCTAGATAGCATCGATCGCTTTAACCTTACCCGAAAATTTGTAGATGGCTATACCATTCAGATCTATTCAGGCCAAAAACGCGATGATGCTTTAAATGCCAGCAAGAAACTTTCCGAGCACTCTACTCAACTAAAGGCGAATGTTCAATATCTACAGCCCAAGTTTAGAGTAACTGTAGGGAAATATTATACCCGCCTAGAAGCGCAAAAAGATTTGCTTCGAATGAAGCGCATTTTTACCAATGCTTTTTTAGTGCCCGAGAAGATCATAATAAAATAACAATGGCTGTTCGGTAAACTATGTTTTTGTCATGATACTTAAAAAAATTAAAGAACTTTCCAATGAATACGCATCCGAAGTAATTTCCTTTCGCAGGCATTTACATGCCAATCCCGAGCTTTCTTACCAAGAATTTAATACCGCCCAGTTTATTGCATCACAATTAAAGTCATTGGGTATTACTTCGCAAGAGGGAGTTGCGGGGACGGGTGTCGTTGCTTTGGTTGAAGGAAAGAATCCAACTAAAAGAGTTGTAGCGCTACGCGCTGATATCGATGCCTTGCCCATTATAGAACTAAATTCCGTTGATTATAAATCTAAAAATATAGGCGTGATGCACGCCTGCGGGCATGATGTACACACTTCATCATTGTTAGGTACGGCTAAAATTTTGCAAACCATCAAAGATCAATTTGAAGGCTCTGTTAAATTAATTTTTCAACCGGGTGAAGAAAAGAATCCGGGCGGGGCATCTCTTATGATCAAAGAAGGTGTGTTACAAAATCCTACTCCCTTTTCTATTATTGGGCAGCATGTTTTTCCTCTGTTGCCCGTTGGCAAAATCGGTTTTCGTGAAGGCAAGTACATGGCCAGCAGTGACGAAATTTATTTGAAAGTAATCGGCAAAGGTGGACACGGAGCAGCACCAGAACTTACTATCGATCCAGTTGTCATTGCTTCTCATATTATTATTGCGTTGCAACAAATCATCAGTCGCAACGCTAGCCCGAAGCAACCTACCGTGCTCACCTTTGGAAAAATCACAGCCAATGGAGCAACCAACATCATTCCTGACGAAGTAAACATAGCAGGCACATTCCGCGCACTGGATGAAGGCTGGAGAAAAGAGGGCTTGGAAAGAATTCAGAAGATGGCCGAAAGCATTGCGGAAGGCATGGGCGGAAGATGTGAAGTGGATATTCATCATGGTTATCCCTATTTAGAGAATAGCCCGGAATTGACACAGCGCATAAAAAAGGCAGCCGAAGAATATGTAGGCAAAGAGAACGTAGTTGATATTGATCTTACCCTTGGCTCAGAGGACTTCGCTTACTACTCTCAAATTATTCCGGCTTCTTTTTATAGACTAGGCACACGCAATGAAGCAAAAGGCATTACTTCCTACGTCCACACTCCTACCTTCGACATAGACGAAGACGCATTGAAAATTGGACCCGGGTTGATGGCTTGGATGGCTATTTGTCAACTGGCGGATTAATTTACCGTTAAGAACCGAAGAGATTATTCTACTCCTGCTTATATTTACCCTTAAGCATGGAGGAAAACGCACCCATTCCAGTTAACACCGTTCCGGAGCCAAACCACTGGAAAATCTACCTCCGCAATAGCGCCTATATTTTAGCCGCTCTGCTGATCTTTCTTTTTTCGCTGGACTTAATGATTGCATCCCTACAACAGTTGGGCGATGTGGCCACCGAAACAATTTTGCTAGCTACTTCAAACCCCTTTACAGGACTATTTATTGGATTATTGGTGACCGCCATTATTCAAAGCAGTTCCGCTACCACCGCTATGGTAGTAGCTTTAGTAGCATCAGGTAGCATCACCCTTCAAGGAGCTGTGCCCATTATCATGGGTGCCAATATTGGCACGACCATCACCAGCACAATTGTGTCGTTGGGGTTTATCACTAAAAAAAAAGAATTTAGAAGAGCAGTAGCAGCGGGTACCTACCACGATTTTTTTAATATACTCACAACTGTAATTCTATTTCCTCTGGAGTACTACTTTGGGTTCCTTTCGGGAATGGCACACAACATTGCCACTCGCTTCTTTCACGAACCAACTGGCAGGGTCAATATCGACTTTTCATTTTTAGGCGGAAGGTTTGAAAGCCTGATAACCTTTTTGAAAAATTTCATTGACAACGGATTTTTACTGGGGATTCTCTCGATTGTTTTACTCTTTGGATCCATCCTCTTCTTCCGCAAAGTGATCACCCAAATTCTGGGATTTAGCACACCTGAAAAATTTCAACGCTTTTTCTTTAAAAACACATTCAAGTCATTTGCCTGGGGGTTGCTGACAACAGCAGCCATTCGCTCTAGCACGGTTACCACGTCATTGGTCGTACCGTTGGTGGCCAAAAAAATCGTAAAATTGAGATCAGCTGTGCCGTTTATTTTGGGGGCAAACATTGGCACCACCATTACTGCATTCATTGCGGCCACCTTCAACTCCAATGCAGCTATTAGTATTGCCATTGCCCATTTTCTATTCAACTTAATAGGTGCTTTGATTTTTTTGCCCCTCCCGTTTGTGAAAGACTTACCGCTTCGCCTCGCGAATGGATTAGGGCGATTAACATTGAAATATCGGCTAGTGGGATTTTCCTATCTGCTATTTACATTTTTCTTCATTCCCTTTTTGTTGATCTATTTGAGCAAGGGAACAATTGGCTTGCAAGAAGCCATCTATGAGCGCGAATCGGAAGGCATCAAAACTAAGGTGACGTTGATCATCAAAAAAATTACTGGCAACCAATTGAATGGTTGGGCTTCTATTGAAAATGATCAAATGCTGGAGGGTGCTTCTAAAGTGGTATCCGTTTACAGAAAGAAAAACTTGCTGATCATCAACAATGAGCTTTTTGAATTAAATAAAGTAGGCTTTTGCAGCGATGGCGAAGATGAAAGAGGCAAGTTTAAATCATGTATTAAAGAAGTGCTTCCCAGTTTACAACTAACAGAGAAACTTTCAGTCGATTCCGTTTTTGTTTTTGAAAGGCAATTCTATGAACCTCAAAAGGTCGACTCAGTGACTACGCTATTGTTCATTAGTGGTAAAGAAAACCTGCTTGTGAAAAAAGAGACGGTAGATAAACACGGAAAAGTAATCAGGCGTGAAAAACTCCTTGCACTGAAACGAAAATAGTGATTTGCAGCCGTTCGGAAATTCTGAAAATGGGTGCATCTTTGCGAGGTTAAGCCTCCTAAAATAATCCTATGAAATATAAACGCATCGTCCTGAAACTAAGCGGTGAAGCGCTAATGGGCTCCAAGAACAGCAATATCGACCCCGCGGTGCTAGAGCAATATTCCGCTGAGATCAAAGCTTTGCAGGATGCGGGCGTACAAATCGCCATCGTAATTGGTGGCGGAAATATTTTTAGAGGCGGCCAAGCCGAAGCGCTCGGCATCGACCGGGTACAAGGCGACTATATGGGCATGCTAGCCACGGTGATCAATGCGATGGCGTTGCAAAGTGCACTGGAACGCCATGGAATGTACACTCGCCTGATGGCAGGCATCAAAATGGAACAAGTATGTGAGCCCTTTATTAGGCGCAGGGCGATCAGACACTTAGAAAAAAATCGAATAGTAATATTTGGAGCCGGTATTGGCAATCCCTATTTCACTACTGATTCAACCGCCAGCTTGCGCGCTATTGAAATACAAGCCGATGTAGTTTTAAAAGGCACTCGCGTGGACGGGGTATATACCAAAGATCCCGAGAAATTTCCGGACGCGGTGCGATACAAAACCCTTTCTTTTCAGGAAGCCTATGAAAAGAATTTGAACATCATGGACATGACGGCTTTTACGCTCTGTCAGGAAAACAAACTCCCGATTATTGTTTTTGATATGAACAAGAAAGGCAACTTGATGAAAATTGCAAAAGGAGAAGAAGCTGGGACACTAATTAGTTAATTTGATCCCGCTAGCTATCGGGACTAAAATTTAAAATTTGCATATGGAAGAAATTGAACTATATCTTGACGAGGCGAAGGATCAGATGAACAACGCGCTCGCACACGTATCGCTCGAACTTACCAAGATCAGAGCAGGAAAGGCCAATCCATCAATGCTAGACGGAATCATGGTTCCGTATTATGGCGCCACGAGTCCGCTGCAACAAATTTCTTCTATGACTACGCCCGATGCGAGGACGATTTTCATAAAGCCGTGGGAAAAAAATTTGATCCAAGACATTGAAAAGGCGATCATGGATGCAAACTTGGGGCTCACCCCCCAAAATGATGGGCAACAGATTATCATTAACATTCCGATGCTGACCGAAGAAAGACGGAGACAGCTAGTGAAACAGGCAAGCCACGAATGTGAGCAGGGGAAAGTAAGTATCCGCAG
Source organism: Cytophagales bacterium (assembly GCA_038250265.1). Classification (GTDB taxonomy): domain Bacteria; phylum Bacteroidota; class Bacteroidia; order Cytophagales; family Cyclobacteriaceae; genus ELB16-189. The sequence goes on from JBBSCN010000156.1 coordinate 5,256, forward strand.
CATTAGAAAGGAGACCAACGAAAGCTTGAAAAAGATCAAGGGCGTGTCCGAAGACGATGTAAAAAATGCAGAGGATACTGTTCAAAAATTAACCGATGAACATATCATCAAAATAGATTCCTTTTTGAAAAAGAAAGAGGTGGAAATTATGACGGTATAAAAAAAGTCCTCCCGAAATTTTCAGGAAGACTTCATTAACCGTCTGGACAATTAAATTTTGAAAGCTTTCTCTAGTGCCGTTACGTAGTCTAATTTCTCCCAAGGGAACAATTCAACCTTTACACGCTTCTCGTTCTTTTTGCCTTTGTTGAAAACCTTCTCAACAATCTTCGACTCACGCCCCATGTGTCCGTAGGCAGCAGTCTCTGAATAAATGGGAGTACGCAACTTAAATCGCTCTTCAATAAAGTAAGGGCGCATATCAAATACCTTTTCTATTTTCTTAGAGATTTCTCCATCGGTCAAATTCACTTTAGCGGTGCCATAGGTGTTCACATATAATCCTACTGGTTTAGCAACACCAATGGCGTAGGCTACCTGCACCAGCACTTCATCACACACGCCAGCAGCCACTAAGTTTTTAGCAATGTGACGAGTAGCATAAGCAGCCGAACGATCTACTTTGCTAGGATCTTTTCCTGAGAAGGCTCCGCCACCGTGAGCACCTTTGCCTCCGTACGTATCAACGATAATTTTTCTTCCTGTCAAACCCGTGTCGCCATGCGGACCGCCAATTACAAACTTGCCAGTAGGGTTAATGAAATACTTAATTTCGGTATTGAAAAGCTTTTTAACGCGCTTGGGCAATTTTTTTAATATGCGTGGAACAAGGATGTTGATCATATCGTCCTTGATTTTCTTCAGCATGATAGCATCCTTTGCAAAGTCATCATGCTGGGTAGAAATCACGATTGCATCAACGCGCTGAGGTTTGTTGTCATCACTGTATTCGATCGTCACTTGCGATTTGGCATCTGGGCGCAAATACGTCATCACTTTTCCTTCCCTGCGAATTACTGAAAGTTCGCGTAATAATAGGTGGGCCAGCTCTAGCGGAAGCGGCATGTAGTTGTCAGTTTCGTTGGTGGCATATCCAAACATCATTCCTTGGTCACCTGCGCCTTGATCTTCTTTTTTCTTGCGCACAACACCTTGGTTAATGTCAGCAGATTGCTCGTGGATAGCAGAAAAAATACCGCAGCTATCTGCCTCGAACATATATTCACTTTTGGTATAGCCAATTTTGCGAATCACTTCGCGCGCAATTTCTTGCACATCCAAGTATGCCTCTGATTTTACTTCGCCAGCCAATATTACTTGGCCAGTAGTAACCATTGTTTCACAAGCAACCTTTGAATTGGCATCGTATGCCAAAAAATAATCAATCAATGCATCAGATATTTGATCGGCAACTTTATCAGGGTGACCCTCAGAAACCGACTCAGAAGTGAATAGATACGCCATTTGTATTTTTTTTGTTTTATGAGCCGCAAAAATAGGGAATTATTTGATTTAGAAAGATGAAAATCTAATCGGGTCAGCTTCGAAAATCAGACTCACCCCGACCTCGCTCCGCTCGCTCATCCCCTCTCTACTTCGCAAAAGAGGAGGATGTGGATTAATGAAGTAGTAGCTCTATCGCATTATCATTGCAGCATCTTGCGACCATTGGAAAGGCATCGCTTTAATGGCTATCACAACTTCGGCCAGGGATTGCAGCGACACCCCGCACCCGCGCCTCGCGGGGAGGAGTAGAGCGGAAAGCCCGATAGCCTAGCGCCTCGCTTGGCTAGGCCGCCTGCCATATCTGTTAGTGATTTTGACCAAACAAAAACAACGAGGGCAACTTTGGCAACGTGGGTTTAGAAACCCTCCATTCGGCAACCGACTTGGTTCGAATATTTTCGTTAAAGCCGTTTATGTCCACAGCAATCGTTAGCAGCATTGTTGCCTTTAGCGAATTCAATAAATGATTAAGCACGCTGTTGTTTCGAAAGGGAGTTTCAATAAAAATCTGTGTTTGGTTTTTCTGTTCAGATTCGCGTTCGAGTTCTTTGATTGTTTTGATGGCCTCTTTCCCATCTACGGGTAAGTAGCCATGAAAGGCAAATTTTTGTCCGTTCAATCCTGACGCCATCAACCCTAACAAAATAGAAGATGGCCCTACTAAGGGAACAACTTGAATATTTCTTTCGTGCGCGTAGGCAACGGCCATCGAACCAGGGTCGGCCACACCGGGGCAGCCCGATTCTGAAATGATGCCCATA
>JBBSCN010000157.1:0-7422 GCA_038250265.1 Cytophagales bacterium
AATCCAAGCCCATGACCAATTTCATGTAACACCACGGTCGTAAAATTATAGGTATTAGGGGTAGGCGTGTCGGTAAAATTCCATCTACTTTGGTTACTGTTGAAGAATGCATAGATATCGTAGTCATCGCCAGTAGCAGGATTAGGATCGGCATTTAACTTTCGACCCGCCAATTTTTCCGCTAATGCTACCGGGTAAAAGACATTCAGCTTAGGTGCGCCATCAAAATTGGCGAAGGCATTTCCCCAGCTGGCAGAGCCCAATGTATTAGGATCTTGAGAAACCCATGCTGCTCGAATATTGATACGCACGGGAGATTGGATCAGTGTGGCCCAAATGTCTACCGCTCGAAGGAAAGAACTACGCGCATCAGCTGGGAAGTCAATAAAATCAACTCTGATATCGGCCGTTTGAACGCGAGCGCCAGCTTTATCTACTCGGGTGGGTGGTGGCATGTAAACTAAATGATTCTCATTACTCGCATAGCATACTATCTTCCCTTTCGGTTTGATCATCATCAATTGTTCCGAATTTTTTTTCTGCGAAAACAACGGTACGCCTACTATTAGAAGACCCAGCAGAATTCCTACACTTTTTTTCATTTTTTCCTGATTGAACTTTTTACACGACACTATTATATCCTCTTACCTGCTGCAATTTCCTCCACTCGGTTCCACACCCTCCACACATTTTTGTAACAAATTTTTTCAATGTCTTCCTCGGTATAGCCTCGTTTCAACAAAACATAAATAAGATTTGGGTATTGGGAAACATCTTTTAGTCCGGTAGGCAAACTGTCGCCTACGCCATCGAAGTCGGAGCCGATGCCCACATGGTTGATACCCGCAACCTTCACAACGTGATCGATATGATTGGCAACTATTTCTACATCCGCGAAAAGGGAAGGGTTGAGTTTTTTGAATTCTTCTACGACTGGCTTGGCCAAGGGATCACTCATTTTTAACTTTTTCTCCGCTAAAACAGATTGCAATTTTTTGCGATTTGCTTCATTGCTAGCCCGAACAGTTGAGTCTAAAAACGTAGAGCCAAAGTTGATTTGAATCACTCCATTCTTCTCACCCAATTTTTTGATCATGTCATCGCTCATGTTGCGAATAAAACCGGGCGTGTAAAATCTACAAGACGAGTGCGAAGCAATGCAGGGGGCTGTGGAAAGTCTCATCACCTGATAAAAAGTACTATCCGATACATGGGAGATGTCCACCATGATACCTACATTGTTCATCTCCATTACTACTTGCTTGCCGAATGGGCTTAAGCCATCCCACGTACGTGTGGTATCGTACGAAGAATCACAAATCTGATTGTCTTTTCCGTGCGTCAAAGTAATGTAGCGGATGCCACGGTCGTAAAAATATTTTATGTTTTTCAGGTCATCGCCAATCGGTGCTCCGTTCTCCATGCCCAAGGGCAAAGAAATCTTGCCAGCTTTAAAATTTGCCTCTACTTCAGCCGGTGAATTAGCACGTGCAAACTTATCGGGAATTTGTTCTGCAATTCCGTTGATCATATTGATCAATGAATCGGCCAGCGCTTTTCCTTTATCGGGTTGTAATTGATAAGACGATGGAATATAAATGGACATGAAGGGTGCATCTAGGCCGCCTTTTTTGGCGCGCTCAAAGTCAAAGTCGCCTTCAGTGGTCGAGACCGGTATGCCCATGTATTCACGGTCCAACCTGAAATTTTTAACTTTTAATCGAAAGGGCAGATCTACGTGACCATCGGTGATAATAAATTTATGAGCGAGTTGATCTGCATAAGTGCGCAATTGCTCGTCATTCATTTTATCTAACGGCTTTTTTTCAGCACAGGCAGCCAATAGGATAACAAAAAAGAGAATCCCAAGAGTATTGATTTTCATGGTCGGTAAATTTGAGTTGTCAAGTTAATTATTTTATCAATGTCATTAACATCTGATATTTTGTTGGTGTACAACAATTTTGCATTTTGGGCTAAAGCCCTTTTGAAAGGTTACCCAATAACCCCGTGCTTAGGCACGGGGTTATTTCAGCTGCTAGGCTCATGGGCTTTAGCCCTGTAATGGCGTTACAAAAGTGTCGTACACCCATTCTGTTGGCAAGCACATTTTATCCCCGAATTTGAAAGACCCCTCCGTGCCGAGAAAGTATTTGATAAATTTATTGTGATCTGAAAACTGAAAACGGTGTAACTTACCGTTCAAAATTTACAAAATGATAATCATTGCAGATAGCGGTGGCTCTAAAATCGACTGGCGGTTCTTAAAGGAGAACGGAACAATTGATCAAGCACATAGCGAGGGCTTTAATCCTTATTACCAACCGATCGATCATCTTAAAAAGATCATTCAAGATTGCTTGTTGTCACACATTTCGGAGCCTGTTGCAAAAATATTCTTTTATGGAACAGGTGTCTCTTCAGAAAAAAATCAGCAAATCATAAAGGCGGCTTTCGCAACTCATTTTGAAAGTGCTAACATCGAAATTGGATGGGATCTTCTTGCTGCCGCCAGAGCATTGTGCGGACAAGAGCCGGGCATCGCCTGTATATTAGGAACGGGTTCTAATTCTTGCCAATACGATGGCAAAAATATTGTGGACAACGTAGCAAATTTAGGTTGGATTTTGGCCGATGAAGGGTCGGGCTCTAGTTTAGGAAAGCAAATCGTGTTCGATTATTTTAGAAAGAACATGCCCGAAGCATTGGCAAAACAATTTCAGGCTCGGTTTCCTTGGACGCGAGAAGAAGTATTGGAAAAAGTATATCAGCAGGAAAAGCCCAGTGCTTTTTTGGCCAGCTTTGCCAAATTTATTTTCCAACATCTGAAAGATCCTTATTGCTACAGACTCGTGTACAACAGTTTTTCGACTTTCTATGAAAACAACGTAATGAAGTACAAAGACTTCAAAAACATGAAAGTGCATTTTGTGGGATCCGTAGCCTTTTATTTTAGCGATGTGCTTCGCCAAGTGGCCAACGATAAAGGGATCACCGTAAAGAATGTATTAGAGGGACCCATTTCAGGCCTCACACTTTATCATCAAAAGGATTTGTAAATTTGTCTGCAGATCAAACCAATCGCATTTGCCTTAAGGGCACCTCTAAAAACTCCGCTCACCCTTCTCTTTTGGACAAGGGAAAGGGTTGAGGTAAGAAAACAAAGGTTTTTAGAGATGCCCTTAATTCAATTTTGAACTAAGAATCTTGTCATGACCACAGAATCTTCTTCACACTACAATCACCTTGAAGACATGAGCGTGTCAGATTTACTCGCTAATATCAACCAAGAGGACAAGGGTGTGGCGATTGCGGTAGAAAAAGTGATTCCAAAAATCGAAGCGCTGGTCAAAGTAATTGGAGAAAAAATGAGGCTCGGTGGCCGGCTCTTCTATATTGGCGCTGGAACGAGTGGGCGATTGGGAATTTTGGATGCGTCTGAAATTCCACCCACGTATGGCATGCCGCAAGGGAAGGTAATTGGCTTGATTGCCGGTGGCGACACCGCCATAAGAGAGGCAGTGGAAAACGCGGAAGATGATTGGGCGCAGGCCTGGAAGGATTTGCAAAAGCACTCCATCAGCCAAAACGATGTGCTGATAGGAATTGCCGCATCTGGCCGAACTCCTTATGTAATCGGGGGTGTACGAGAAGCAAAAAAAAATGGTATTGTGACGTCTTGCATCACGTGTAATGACGGCAGCGAGTTAGGCGCAAGCGTGGATTACCCAATCGAAGTAGTGGTAGGGCCCGAGTTTGTTACCGGCAGCACCCGCATGAAGGCAGGCACTGCCCAGAAGTTGGTCTTGAACATGATATCAACCGCTTCAATGATTTTGCTCGGGCGAGTGAAAGGCAATAAGATGGTTGATATGCAATTGACCAATCACAAATTGGTACACCGAGGCGTAAAAATGATTATGGACGAGCTATTGGTGGACGAAAAAAAAGCAGAATCATTGCTCAAAAAATTCGGTAACGTGCGGCAAGCGATTGATAGCCAAAAATAATTTACAACAGCGCCAACTGCGCACTCCCTACTTCTGCATCTGCTGGCACTAAATACTGCCTCTTTGTTTTTAGTTCTTGACAAAGCACTCGGGTTCGCTTAGTGATTCCTTTCTTGAACCACCTTCCGTGAAAACTGAAAATACTCCCTTCGGAAAGCTCTGAAACGAGAATAGCTTTCTTTACTTTCTCATCGAACGATCGGAACAATGCCGTAAGTTCAGGATCTGAAAAACTAGATGCTTTTGGGTTGGCCATGTGCTTCTTCAGTCCCCTCAATAACACCAACGGAAAAATGACGGAGTCCATTACTGGCTTCATTAACTCTTGGAATTTTTGTTTCCATTCTAGCCCATGGGCGGACACGCGATGGCCATGCAGTTCATGCACTTGCAGGTGAGCAACTTCATGAATGTAGGTAGTTAAGAACAGGTAGGGATGAAGATCTTTGTTAAGGGTGATCTGCTGAGTTTTTCCTGGGCGGAAGGTAAAGTCTCCCACCTTTGAAAGTCGTGCCTTTCTGAGTTTGAGAATGAACCTACTGCAGCTCCAAAGTGAGAAACAATAGTCAATGGAAGCTGTGGGTACGTGGGCTTCGAGAATCTGCATTACTTCCTTTTCAGTCATAGCAACAAAAAAAGGCTTTATCTCTAAAGCCTTCCCGGGAAAACAATCTTGTGAGATTGATTACTTTACTACGCTAGCAGAGTCAACTACTACATTGACAGTAGAGTCAACCATGGCAGCAGAGTCAACAGATACTGAGTCAACAGCTGCAGTCTCTTCTACTTTTTTGCCACCACAAGCGACCATTGCCACAGCAAAGCCACAAACGATAACAGATGCGATTAATTTTTTCATAGGTTTTCAGGTATTAAAATTTGCGCAAAGTTAGCAGAATGCGTTGAATTTGAGGCATCAAGTAAGAAAATATTAATAACTGAAGAAAAATGACATTGTAAAATACCCACTGTCTTAGTTTTTTGCCCAATCAATCGTTTGTTATGTTTTACTTCTTTCTAAAGAAAAGCCGAATGGGTACGCCTTCAAAGCTGAACTTCTCGCGCAACTTGTTCTCCAAAAATCGCTGATATGACTCTTGGATGTACTGTGGCAGGTTGCAGAAAAATGCAAATGATGGGGAGCGGGCCGTCACTTGCGTGATATACTTAATCTGAATGTGCTTGCCCTTGATGGCTGGTGGGGGATAGTGCACAATTTCTGGCAACATGGCGTCATTTAATTCAGAGGTTGGGATTCGCTTGGTCTTATTGTGATACACCTCCACGGCTTTTTCCATCACTTGAAAAATCCGTTGCTTGGTTAGGGCGGAAGCAAAAATAATCGGCAAATAGTCAATAGGTGCTAATTTTTCCTGAATGTCTTGTTTGAACTTATCGGCCGTCTTTGTGTCTTTCTCGATCAAGTCCCACTTATTGATCATGACCACAATACCCTTGGTTTGCTTTTGAGCCAACACAATAATGTTCACATCTTGCGATTCCAAGCCGCGCTCGGCATCAATGACAACGATGCAAACATCGCTTTCTTCTAGGGCACGAAGAGAGCGCAGCACGGAGTAGAATTCAATGTCTTCGGTCACTTTGCTTTTCTTGCGCACTCCTGCGGTGTCAATCAAGATAAAGTCATTGCCAAACATTTTGTAACGAGAATGAATCGCGTCTCGCGTGGTGCCGGCTTCATCGGTAACAATACTGCGCTCATTGCCCAACAGCACATTTAACAATGAAGACTTCCCTGAGTTTGGCCTTCCCACAATAGCGATTTTAGGAATTCCGGCATCGGGGTCTTCCACTCCTTCTTCTGGAAATATTTTTACCAAATCATCGAGCAGCTCGCCAGATCCAGATCCATTTTCAGCCGAGATAGGATATATTTCGCCCAAATTAAGTTCATAAAACTCATTGGCCTCGAGCGCCCGAGCTGGAGTATCCACTTTGTTAGCTACTACAAAAACAGGTTTCTTCGATTTCCGAATGATCTTGGCAAATTCCTTGTCGTAGCCGGTAAGGCCGTCCTTGCAATCAACCATGAATATAACAGCCGAGCATTCTTCCATGGCCAGTTCAACTTGCCTACGAATGGCAGATTCAAATTTATCGTCAGAACCCGTCACATAACCACCCGTATCAATGACTGTAAAAAATTTACCTGTCCATTGGGCATATCCGTAATGACGATCGCGTGTAACGCCCGGCATATCGTCCATGATTGCCTGACGTTGCTCTACCAATCGATTGAAGAAAGTTGATTTGCCCACGTTGGGCCTGCCTACTATTGCTACTATGTTTGCCATAAATCAGTCTATGGTCATTGCACCGTGTTCGACAGTCGTGCGGAGATGAGTAATGGACTGTCGACTATGGACTGTTGACCTAATTAATCTAAATATCCAAAATGTTTTAACTTCAATTTCTGCTTCCTCCAATTGTCCGCCACTTTCACGTGGGTTTCCAAAAATACTTTTTTGCCAAAAAACGCTTCCATGCTTTCGCGCGCTTCGGTTCCTACCTTTTTAAGGGAGCTGCCTCCTTTGCCAATCAAAATTCCTTTTTGTGAATCACGCTCCACATAAATAGTGGCGCGTATTTTTATGATCTTCTCCTCCTCTTTAAAAGATTCAATCCCCACTGCTGAGCTGTACGGTATTTCCTGATCGTAATTGGTAAAGATCTTTTCACGAATCATCTCAGCGGAAAAAAAACGTTCGCTGCGATCCGTCAACTCATCTTTTGGATAATAGCCGGGATGCTCGGGCAAATACTTTTTGATGGTAGGAAGTAATTGCTCTAAATTATTTCCCTTCAATGCCGACACAGGCATGATTTCCTCACACTTAATATGTTCTTTCCAGTAGTCAATTTTGTCCTTCACTTGAGACCCCACCGCCAAGTCTATTTTATTTATGATCAACAAAACTGGAGTCGTGATTTCTTTGAAAGGGGCGAAAAGCTGCTCGTCATATTTTTCACCCAATTCTACGATCAGCAAGATCAAATCGGCATCTTCCATGGAAACTTTCACGTAGCCCATCATGGCTTGGTGCAGTTCGTACTTTGGCTCCAGCATGCCGGGCGTGTCTGAATAAACGATTTGAAAGTCCTCACCATTCAAAATTCCCATGATACGGTGACGGGTAGTTTGCGCTTTGGAGGTAATGATCGATAGATTTTCACCCACCAACCGGTTCATTAGACTCGACTTACCCACGTTGGGCTTGCCTACAATGCTTACGAAACCAGATTTGTGGGGAGTGGACATGGTGTAAAACTAAAAAACCCCAAAAGCTGGGGTTTTTGTGCTTGTAGCGGGGACAGGACTCGAACCTGTGACCTTTGGGTTATGAGCCCAACGAGCTACCAACTGCTCCACCCCGCGATTTGGATTGCAAAA
>JBBSCN010000158.1:0-7393 GCA_038250265.1 Cytophagales bacterium
ACTAATGTAAAACTATATGCCGATACGAGAGTCGGTAACAACTGTATAATACATGCCGGTACGGTTATAGGCAGCGATGGTTTTGGATTTGCACCCCTGGCGGACGGAACGTATAAAACTATTCCTCAACTCGGCAATGTTGTTATTGAAGACAATGTGAGTATTGGCGCAAATACGGTAATTGACTGTGCTACGTTGTTTGGAGATTCAACTATTATTCGACAAGGGGTCAAACTGGATAATCTTATTCAAATTGCTCATAATGTGGAGGTCGGTAAAAACACTGTTATTGCCTCTCAAGCGGGAATTTCGGGCTCTACAAAAATTGGCGAAAATAATATGATTGCAGGGCAGGTAGGGATAGCCGGACATCTGGTTATCGCCAATAATACCAGCATTGGGGCGCAGGCTGGCATTTCAAAGGCGATCAAAGAAGAGGGACAAAAAGTATTAGGCTATCCGGCCTTTGACATAAAAGAGTATTTTCGTTCGTACGCAGTTTTTAAACGGCTGCCCGAGTTGAACGATCGGCTGCGTGAATTAGAGAAGAAAGTTAGCATGATAGACTCCGTTTCCATTGACGCAACTTCAAACGGCAAGCATGCCGATTAGGGCTAAATTACGAGCTTTCTACAAAATTAGAGTCCAATAAATCTTCGCATTTTATTCATTTTTTGGATAATCCACCAAATCTGGGTTAAATTTGCGCACTTTTTAAAAATGCTAAATCACAAACAGCAGACCATAAAGAAATCGGTCACCATTTCAGGGGTTGGGCTTCATACGGGCGTCCAAACGAACATGACCTTTTTACCCGCCAAACCTAATCATGGAATAAAGTTTCAGCGAATAGACTTGCCAGGCTCTCCCATTGTTGACGCTGACTGTGATCGGGTGGTTGACGTATCACGGGGAACCACCATCGAACAAAGCGGTGCGAGAATCAGCACTATTGAACATACATTAGCTGCGTTGGTCGGATTAGAAATTGACAATGTACTTATCCAACTGGATGGACCTGAACCTCCAATCATGGACGGTAGTTCTATCCAATTCGTCAATGTTTTGAAACAAGCAGAGACAGAAGATCAAAATGCGCTACGTGATTTTTTTGAAGTTCAAGACTCAATTTTTTACAGAGAGACTGCCCGTAACGTGGAAATTGCTGCATTACCGCTAGACGATTACCGAGTGACTGTAATGGTCGATTACAACTCACCCGTTCTAGGTAGCCAGCATGCATCAATCACCAGTATTCAGCAATTTGAAAAAGAGATTGCCTCATGTCGTACATTCTGTTTCCTGCATGAGCTTGAAATGTTGTACAAGAATAACTTGATTAAAGGTGGTGACCTGAATAACGCCATCGTTATTGTAGACCGCGTGGTACAGCCAGATGAACTGGACAACATTGCAAAGATGTTGAACAAACCGAAAGTTGAAGTAAAGAAGGAAGGGATTTTAAATAATGTAGAGTTACGCTACAATAATGAACCTGCCAGACACAAGTTGTTAGACATTATCGGTGATTTGGCATTGGCGGGCAGGCCATTAAAAGCTCAAATCTTAGCAGCTCGTCCCGGTCACGCGGCAAATGTTGCGTTTGCCAAAAAATTGAAAAAGCTGATGGTAGCAGAAGGCAAAAAGGGTGTTCCCAAGTACAATCCTTCACTGCCTCCTGTGATGGACATTAATAAAATCATTAACACCCTTCCGCACCGTTATCCGTTTTTACTTATCGACAAGATCATCTACTTGGACAAAGAGAGAGTAGTCGGTGTAAAGAACGTGACCATGAATGAGAATTATTTTCAAGGTCACTTCCCCATGAACCCCGTTTACCCCGGAGTACTACAAGTAGAATCCATGGCGCAAATAGGTGGCATCTTGGTACTTAATACGGTACCCGATCCTGAAAATTACTGGACCTACTTTTTAGGTATTGACGAGTTCCGTTTCAGGAAAATGGTTTTGCCTGGAGATTCCTTGGTAATTCAATGCGACTTGCTTGCACCCATTCGAAGAGGTATCGCAAAGATGTCGGGGAGGGCGTATGTTGGAAATACATTAGTTTGTGAAGGCACAATGACTGCTAGTATAGTAAGAAAAGATTTATGACCCATCATCCCTTGGCCAATGTGCACCCTGATGCAATTATTGGAAATAATGTAATTATTGAGCCCTTTGCCACTATCAAAAGTGATGTAACAATTGGTGATGGCAGTTGGATTGGACCTAATGCCGTTATTTGGGAAGGTAGTAGGCTGGGAAAGAATGTAAAAGTATATCCGGGTGCCTCGGTTTCTTCTATTCCGCAAGATTTAAAATTTGCAGGCGAAAAGACGGAGACTCATATTGGTGATAATACTGTCATACGAGAGTATGTCACGATAAGCCGCGGCACCACTGATAAATTTAAAACAGTGATTGGCAATGATTGCCTCTTGATGGCGTACGTACACGTTGCGCACGATTGTATTATTGGAAATCACTGCATTCTGGTAAATGCTGTTCAGGTAGCCGGTCATGTTCAAATTGAAGACTGGGCTATTATTGGCGGATCCAGTGCCGTTCATCAGTTTGTAAAAGTGGGCGCACATGTAATGGTGTCTGGTGGGTCGTTGGTGCGAAAAGATGTTCCTCCATTCACCAAAGCCGCCCGCGAACCCCTCACCTATTGTGGAGTCAATTCGATTGGACTGAGGAGGCGTGGATTTGATGCGGAAAAGATTTCTGAAATTCAGGAAGTATACCGATACATTTTCTTAAAGGGGCTCAATAACGCCAAGGCACTCGATTTGGTAGAAAAAGAATTGCCATCTACCACAGAGCGAAACTACATCGTAGATTTTATCCGCGGCTCAGAGCGAGGTATCATGAAAGGTTTATCGAATGGCATTGGGTCATTCGAATGAAAATCATTGCAAACCAACTCTCAAAGCGGTTTAACCGCGAATGGATTTTTCGAAACTTCACTTACGAGTTTGTCACTGGCAAAACCTACGCATTAGTCGGGCCAAACGGATCAGGAAAATCCACCCTGCTTCAAGTTCTTTTTGGACAGATGCCACCAAGTAAGGGAACAGTTCTCTATTCAAGTGAAAAAAATAGAATTCTTGATGCTGAGGTTTATCAGCACATTTCGATTGCAACGCCTTATATGGAGTTAATTGATGAATTTACGCTAGAAGAAATGGTGAGTTTTCATTTTAGCTTTAAATCTGTAAGGGAAAAAGCTACCCTAGCAGAAGTAATCGAAAAAATGGAACTACAGGACGCGCGAAAAAAAGTGATTTCGAATTTTTCGTCTGGTATGCGTCAGCGTTTAAAATTAGCGTTGGCCTTTTTTTCCCAATCCGAGGTATTTTTTTTGGATGAACCCACGACTAACCTTGATGCCAAATCAATTGATTGGTATTGGAAAAACCTTACCCCAATTTTAGATAAGTCTATTATCATAATAGCCTCCAATCAAGCCACTGAATACCCACAGACAGCCGAAAATATCGATATTTTAAACTATAAATAAGGTTACAAAGTTATCTAGCGGGTGATTAAACATTAATTTTGGATGAATTTCACCCTAAAATCATCAAGTAGATTTTTTTTAACCTTTCCGTTTTAGTAAGTTTAAATTTAAAATAGTTACGAATGAAAGCACTCAAATTTTTAACGCCCATCCTTTCTCTTGGTTTTTTATTATTTATAGCTAGTTGTGGGTCAAGCCCCAGTCCTCCGGAGTCTATCCCTGACCAACAATTGGGCAAGCTTTCAAAGACTTGGAAGATTAAAACTGTGACGCTGGATGGCAATGCGGTTACCACTCCGCCTTACACTGGTTTTCAACTCACCATTACTGGTACTAAGGGAAACACTTCCTTCGGATATACTACTACGGGCAGACCTACATTGAGTGCTTGGAAAGCCAGCGGAACTTGGGCTTTTGGCGCAGACCCTGTCACAATGATTACGAGAGACCCAGATAATACTGCTGATAAATTGGACATGACCTATGCCATTGATGCGGCTGGTCAAAATTTACAGATTTCGTTCAACTATCAAGGGAATGGATTCACTCGGACCGATGCTGTAAAAGGAAACTGGGTTTTTACTTTCACTCTATAAATCAGCTCCCAAATTTTTAGTTAACGAAAAAGCCCTGTAAAAAGGGCTTTTTTATTTCAGCACCACTACGGTAATCCCATCACCTCCTCTATCCACGTGTTCGTCTTTGAACGAGGCAACTTCTTTTACTTTCTTCAATTGATCTCTTATCACTTTTCGCAATACACCTTCGCCCTTGCCATGGAGAATTTTCACCTCGCCTTGCCCAAGCAAGATGGCGTCATCTAAGAATTGATCTAAAATTGGTCCCACTTCCTCTACCCTTTTTCCGCGAATATCGAGATTGGAAACAAACGAAGTTTGCTTTTGCATTACGTCAATACCAAACGATCTTGCTTTTTTTATTGTGGGCGAAACATCGGCTAAATCGCTACGCACCAATTGAGCAAGCTTTAAATGGGATTGCATATTTCCGAATTGAACAACGGTAGAATTTCCTTTGATCGAAAGTAGGGTACCCGTTACTTCTTGTCCAATCATTCTTACTTTATCACCTACTTGCAAAGTCACGTCCGCGGTTAGTGGCTTCACTTCACCTTGTGGTTGAACTTTGTTGGCTAAGTCTGTTAGCCCGGCCCGCACTTTACGAGTTTCTTTCTTTTCTGCCTTATTTTCTTGAATGTGCCGAATGGTTTTTTCTATTTCCCGGTTGGTCTCTTTCAACAAATACGAAGCTTCTGTCTTTGCTTTGTTGATGATCTCCTTCTTTTTTGATTCAAGCTCGTTTGACAAAGTCTGGTACTTGTGTAATTCCTGCTCGAGTTTTTTCTCGTTAAACTGAAAATCGCGTTGCTTCATTTCCAACTGTTGTTTCTCTTCTGCCACCGACTTCATCAGTGTTTCCAATCCAATCAATTCTTTGCCAATGACTCGCTCCGCTTGTTCTAAAATGGCATTTGGTAGTTTTGTTTTTCGGGCGATTTCCAACGCAAACGAACTTCCCGGCTTTCCAATTTCTAAGCTGTAAAGTGGCTCCAACTGTTGGGTGTCAAACCGCATGGAACCATTCCTAATTCCCGATCTATTCTCAGCAAATAGCTTTAAATTATAGTAGTGCGTAGTAGCCACGCCCCACACTTTTTTCTCAACTAATCCAGACAAAATAGCCTCTGCAATACCTCCGCCAAAGTTGGGGTCGGTACCAGACCCAAGTTCATCCATCAACACCAGTGTTTTATGATTGGCATGGGTCAAAAAGAAACCCATGTTCTTAAGGTGAGAACTGTACGTGCTTAAATCATTCTCCATCGACTGCTGATCGCCAATATCGATGAAAATATTCTCAAATATTCCGAGTGTGGATTTTTCATAAACGGGAATTAAGAGTCCGCATTGACACATGTATTGAATCAAGCCCACTGTTTTTAAACAAACGGACTTTCCTCCTGCATTAGGGCCCGATACCAACAGAAATGGATTTTGATCGGTGAGCTCAATCTCGAGCGGAACTACTTTCTTTTTTCCCTTGAATGACAAATAAAGTAATGGGTGGATTGCCCGCATCCAATTGAGATCGGGTATCTCCACAAGATGAGGTAGTTGAGCATTTATTTCCAGCGCGAATCTGGCTTTCGCCCGAACCAAATCTATTTGACCCAGAAAAAAATAGGCCTTTTGAATTTCAACGATATTTTCGCGCAATAATGCAGTGAGTGATTTTAATATCTTCACTACCTCTCTTCGCTCGGCATAGAACAAATCTCTTATTTCGTTATTAGCCTCCAGCACTTCTGCCGGTTCCATAAAGATTGTCTGACCGGTTGCCGATTCATCCAAAATAAATCCACGCAGTTTTCGCTTGTGTTCAGCCAACATCGGAATAACCAATCGGCCTTCGCGAATGGTGGGCGAAGCACCTTCCGGCACCCAACCTTGGGATGCCGCTTGACGAAAGAGTTGATCAGTTAATCGTCTTACCTTCCCCTCCTCATCTCGCAATGATCTCCTCAATCTGGCTAAGTCCGGGCTGGCGTTGTCTTTTATTTTTCCTTGATCGTCAAATTTCGGTTGAATAGATAAAACGAGCTGTTTTGTTAGCCTAACATTTTCACTCAGTTGGTACAGCAACGGATAGCTTTCTTTGTTCTTATCTAAAAATGAGCAGATATCTAGAATAGTCTGGAACGACAAAATCAAAAGTCGAAAACTTTCCTCCTCAATAAAGTTATCTTCAATGGCAATGGTTGAGTAAAGTTTCGTGGGATCAAAATAGTGGGAGGCTGGAAATGGCTCGCCTTTTTCAAAAATTTGTTTGAACTCATTATTTTGACCTAACCAAATTCTAATTCGAGATTCGTCAGCAGAAAATTGAATGTGGTCAACTTGAGTAGTGCCGAGGGAGCTTAGGCAGAGCACCTTCAACTTTAGCCTAATCTGGTCGAATCCAATCTTTTGTTCGAAATCGTTTGGATAGATCATTAGTTCGGTGCCCTCTGTTCGCGCAAACTCAATGAGTCAATTACCGCATCGTACACCGCCTCCATTTCCTTGGGGTGATCCATGTAGTATTGGTAGGTTTTTTTTAATGTTGAATCAGATAGCTTATACTTTTTCATGAGTTTCTCTTCGTAGGGAATGAACAATTTAATCGCAGAGTCCTTAACAATCGGAATATTATCCACCCGGGACTCAGCCAAGTACATTTCTATCAGAAAAGTGGTTAACTCTTCTTTGGTCAAAATGCCTTTTGCCTCTTGGGTTGGCGTTGCACAGGCGGCACACCAAAAGAATAAAAGGATGCTGTATTGTCTCATTTGGTCTTGTTCTATCGATCAATTCATCAAAACACGAGCCACGAAATTACGAACTGTTTTGCTATTTTTGAGGTCTTAAAAACCAAGGTTTGAAGGAGTTACTCAAAAAGCTGAGGAAGTACGAAATCCAGATACGCAAGGCCGTGAACAGCCAGATGCAGGGGGATTTTCACTCGATCTTTAAGGGCAGCGGTTTGGAGTTTGACGATGTGCGCCCCTACCAATATGGCGATGACATTCGTTCCATCGACTGGAACGTTTCTGCCAAAGGGCATGGTACGTTCGTAAAAACCTTCAAGGAAGAAAAGGAGCAGACTATCTTTTTCATTTTGGATGTGAGCGCATCGCAGGACATTGGCAGTCCCGGTAAAACCAAAGTTGACATCGGCAAAGAAGTGTGTGGTGTACTAGCACTATCAGGCGCGAAAGAATCCAGTTCTATTGGATTGATCTGCTATTCAGACGAACGCGAAAAATTCATTAAGCCAAAAAAAGGAATCCAACAGGCGTACGAT
>JBBSCN010000159.1:0-7389 GCA_038250265.1 Cytophagales bacterium
CTGAAACAGAACTATTGATGATTCCTTTTGATGGTGATTTTCGTTTGATTTCAGCAATAATACCTGACTTGTTTTTACGTTGAACATACTTTTTCAACGAAACCACGGGCGAAGGAAAGAAAATACTCTGCTCCAACAGCTTTACAGGATAAAGACTCTTTCGCTCAGCTACCTCTTTCGTTTTGTACGCAATAATTTTTTCTAAAATATCCATCGATCAGATCTTTGAATTATTGGTTTAACAATTTTTTGAAACTCTCTAATGCCTTTCCCGATTCCAACGCTTCTTTCGCCCTAGCCAAAGCTGATTGAAGCCCTTCCTTCTGATGACCACAATAAATCGCCATACCAGCATTCGCTATCACGGCAGAATTTTGTTCAACCGTTCCATTGCCTTCCAATATTTTCATAAAGATCTTAGCTGACTCTTCAACGGTATCTCCACCTTTCAAATCAATTTGATTGAGCGACTTAAAATTCAAATCACCAGGCTCGGCCAGCACTTCGCCTCCATTATAAAAATATTTAAACGGACTGGTCAAGGAAATTTCGTCATAGCCGTCCAGCGAATGGAGGATGACAAAATCTTTCTTCGTTTGCTGATACAGGTAACCATATTGCCTTGCTAACTCTAAACTAAACACTCCCACCAACTGCCTTGTCGGGAAAGCCGGGTTCACCATCGGCCCCAGCATATTGAAAAACGTTTTTACGCCTAGTTCTTTTCTGATCGGAGCAACATTTTTCATGGCTGGATGGAACAAAGGCGCATGCATAAAGCAAATGTTGGCTCGATCAACACTGCGCTTTAGCTCCTCAACCTCGTTGGTGAATTTGTAACCGAAATATTCCAACACATTAGAAGAACCCGAAACAGAAGAGACGCCATAATTGCCATGCTTGGCTACCGGCTGCCCAGCTGCCGCCACCACAAACGAACTCAGCGTAGAGATATTAAAGGTATTCTTACTGTCTCCCCCCGTGCCACACACATCCATCACCGGTGCGTCTATATGAACAGGAATGCATAACTCCAACATGGCATCGCGAAAACCTTGTAGTTCGTCAATGGTAATGCTGCGCATCATATACACGGTCATAAAGGACGCGGTTTGGCTGGCATTGTATTTGGTGGATGCGATATCTATCAATACTTGTTTCGCTGTTTCTTTTGATAGCGAACGGTGCTCAATTAATTCAGTCAATATCTGTTTCATCTTTCAACTACGGTTTGTCAAACAACCAGTTCTTCATCATGGTCATGCCATGTTCTGTCATGATCGACTCCGGGTGAAATTGTACGCCACGCACGTCAAATTTTTTGTGCGCCAGTGCCATCACTAGTCCTTCTTTGTTGGTGGCGGTAACTTCCAATTCATCCGGAAAATCTTCTTTACTCACCGCCCACGAGTGGTAATGACAAACCTTCACCTCATTGGGTACATTTTTAAATAGTTTTTCATCCTCCCTCACTACTTGCATTACGGACGTTACTCCATGCAATACATTGGGGATGTTAAACAAACTCGCGCCAAATACTTCTCCTATGGCTTGATGGCCAAGGCACACACCAAAAATACTTTTACTAGAAGCATATTCTTTGATTAATGGTTTCAATATCCCCGCCTCATCAGGGATGCCGGGGCCTGGAGAAAGCAAAATTTTATCAAATTCATTTACCTCTTCCAATTCAATTTTATCGTTGCGAAAAACATCAGGCACAAACCCCAATTCACGAATCATGTGAACAAGGTTGTAGGTAAACGAATCGTAATTATCTAACACTAAAATCTTCATCGTGTTTAAATTTGTTCTGCCAACTTAATTGCTTTGCGTAACGCTTCTACTTTGTTATTGACTTCCTGCAGTTCGCTAGCAGGTACCGACTTTGCCACCACGCCAGCACCCGCCTGAAAAATCAACTTATTTCCCTTACTTAAAAAAGTTCGGATCATAATGGCCTGATTCACGTTTCCATTGAAGCCAATCAGTCCAATCGCGCCTCCATAAAAACTCCTATTTATATTTTCATATTGATTGATCAAACTCATAGCCATCGGCTTAGGCGCACCGGAAAGCGTTCCGGCCGGGAAGGTATCAGCGGCCAACTGCAAGGGAGAGACAGTTGGCTGAAGTTTCCCTGAGACTTTTGAAACGAGATGAATCACGTGGGAGTAATATTGGATCTCTTTAAATACTTCCACCTTTACATTGTCAGCACTTCTACTTAAGTCATTGCGCGCCAAGTCCACTAACATCACATGCTCCGCATTTTCCTTTTCATCTTGAGATAATTTCTCGGCCAACACTGCATCTTCCACATCGTTGCCAGTTCTTTTAAACGTTCCGGCAATCGGATAAATATGGGCTTGGCCGTTGTTGATCTGAATCTGTGCTTCTGGCGAAGAGCCAAATATTTTAAAACTTCCGTAATCGAAATAAAATAAATAGGGCGATGGATTGATAGAGCGCAACGCCCGATAGACGTTAAACTCATCTCCCTGAAATTTTCTACTAAACCTTCTTGAAAGCACAATCTGAAAAACATCCCCGCGCTGGCAATGTTTAATACCCGATTCTATCATGCGGATGTATTCTTCATCTTTTAGGTTCGATTGCTCGCTCTCCGTGGCCTGAAAGGAAAAGGTGGAAAACCGATTGCTGTAAATAATTTTCTCGAGCTTCTCTAAGCCCGATGCCCTACCCTTTTCACCTTCCCAACTACTTTCAAATAAATTTAATTCATTGCTGAAATGGTCGATCACAATTACATACCGATAGACTTTGTAAAGGATGTCAGGAATGGAATCAGGTGAAGGTTTGATATCGACCTTTTCAAAGTAGCGGACCGAATCGTAGGTCATGTAACCAAACATCCCCGTAAAGGGATACTTAGAATCAAGCTCGCCAGCTGAAAATGAATTTCTAAATTCCTCCAATCGCTGCAATACTTGTTTCGGATCGGTAATAGCCAGGTTCGCTTCCGTCCGGTCTGGAAATTGCATCCTAATCTTTTCTTCCTTGACCATAAAAGAGGCAACTGGGTCGCAGCAGATAAACGACAAACTGTTCTCATTACCGTGATAGTCTGAGCTTTCCAACAAAATGCTACCTGCAAACACATCGCGGAGTTTCAAATAGATATTTACTGGCGTGAGGGTGTCGGCCAGTAGTTTTTTCGTGTTGGTGATTAACCTATACTTCATTTTCAGTTGCTAAATACCATTAAAAAACAAAAGCCCGCCCCGATGGATCGGGACGGGCTTTGTATCAATTTTATTAATACGCTAAAATGCAGCCGTGCACCGATCGAAGTTCGATTTGTGCCACCACCACATCATTATGTTTGCCATTACGTTCATTTCTTATTCTGCAGATTCTTTCTTTTTCACTACTCTTTTAGCCTTTGGCTTTACATCGTCCGCTACCGCAGCCGACTTTTTTACACTTGCCACACGCTTCAAACGAGCTTTGATCTTCTTTCTTGAACGAGTTACTCCAAAAGAACCAATCGTTCTTTTCCCTTTTGCTGACTTTTTATCTCCTCTTCCCATTGTTGTTTAAACTAATTGTGGCGCAATTATAAACACTCTTTCTTAGAAATAAAAAGTACGGGCAAACAAATTAGCCATTTACGGGTTATTTTTACAATAAAACAGCTGCAATATGGCACAAGCAAAACCAGAAATCATCGAAGTTCTTAGGATTACTGCAACTAAAATTGAAGCAAGTGAGAGCTACCAGTGGGGCCACATGGGCCTTTGCAATTGCGGCTTTTTGGCTCAACAAATAACCCAGCTCACCAAAGCTCAAATCCACACCCGTGCCATGCAGCGCCATGGCGATTGGAGCGAACAGTTAAATGATTATTGTCCTACCAGCGGCCTGCCGATGGATGACTTGATCAGCGATCTGATTTCTTACGGATTTGATTCAACGGACCTCAAACATCTCGAAAAGCTTTCGGACGGAAGCGTTTTAAGAATGCTGCCGCTAGAACAACGCAACTTAAAACACAATCTGAAAAAGGATGTGGTTAAGTACGTTCGCACCTGGGCAAACCTGTTGGAAGAGCAATTGCTAGATTCTATCCACTTAAATTTAGAGGAGGAAGATATGGTGAAAGCCGAAGCAAATTCGTTTGTCGATTACCCAAGTTTTGTTTAAAAACAAATTCACCGCACCCACACCATTGGCAAAAGGAAATGCGAAGGGTGAAAGTGAAATTTATAGCTCATTTAGAAAACAAAAACGAAGACGGAATGCTCGTTTTTTCTAAAGATGGCAAGATGGCAAGGTAGTGAGAATGAGAGCCCGTGATTTAAAGAAAGAAGGCTTCGAGTAATGTTACAACGGCAGTTTGAATAAGATACAATCCTTCGGCTCATTGCCTTGATTAACAAATCGAAACCATTTCACCAGTTGCGCCTCTTCTTCAAGACCGCACTTGAATAAAACTTTCGCAGACGCCACGTTTTCTGCATCAATGAAAGTTCCGACCCTGAAAACTTCGGGCTTCCTTTTCAAAACATCCAAAAGGGCTTTGCAGGCTTCTGTGGCGTATCCGTTTCCCCAGTGCAGCGGGCCAAGCACATAGCCAAACTGAATCTTGCCCTTATCATTTATTACCCCGAAACTGCCAACGAATCGATTTGAATTCTTCAAACGAATGGCATAGGAAAAATCAGTTTGCGATTTCCAACTGGCAATCGCGTAGCGCAAAAAAAGCCGTGTCTCTTTCATCGCCTCATGCGTTGGCCACGAAAGATATTTAGTAGCCTCTGGTTTACTGGCGTAGGTATAAAAAATCTCAGGTGCGTCTTCGTACCTTAGCCGCTGAAGTCGCAGTCGTAAAGTTTCAATTTGCTCAGGCATTTCCATTATGGCGAAAAATAACAATATTGTTCACCAATATTTCAAAAAAGAAACGGAAGGCACAAAACTATTGGTGCGAGTCAACCCCATACATTGGACGGGTGCAGAATTGTCCATAACATCGACAGGCGCAGAAATGCGCGAATTGGAATTTGATAGCGAGATATTTGAAGACCTAAAGGCGGATGGGTTCACCGAAGTAAATCCAATTGAATTTAATCTTTATTTGGCGGGGTTGCTATGAATATCCTATCTTTGCAACGGCAAACTGGCACGACCAGCTCCTGCTGAACTCCCCCAGGATCGGAAGGTAGCAAGGGTAGGTGGTTGTAGCGGTGCGATGTTCGGTTTGCCATTTTTCATTTCTTTTTTTCTTTTGGCGGCCGTTTGGGCTATCCGCTATACTCCTCACCCAGCCGCACAAAATCCACGCTGCTGCGGGGTGTCGCTTCTATACCTGCCTGTACTTCCGTCTCCGCAGGCAGGCAGGCCGGGCCAATCGATAACCTCGCACAAGTCAATTTTTGGCCTGCTTAAACCCAATCTTCCGCATTGGCTCAACAGGCGGATTTAATAACTCTTTCAGGTATTCAAAAATAAGTTTAATGTCATCGTCTTGTCTTATTGTTTTTCTATCAAGCTGCTCTAGTTTTAATAAAATATCCTTGTTTGTAAGCACCGCTTCTCTTAACCTCACAAATATCTCAATGATTCGTATGCTCATTTTTAATGCTTGCTCACTTTTTAAAATATTGGCCAACATCAACACACCATGCTCGGTAAATGCATAAGGCAAGAACCCACCCAATTGTTGTTTAGATGGTATCGCATTTTGCGATACCATAGATGCAATTTCCTTTTCTGTGAGCTGGAACATAAAGTTTAAAGGAAATCTTTCAGCATTTCTTTTTACCTGTTCCCTCAACCGAATAGCTTTTACCCCATACAATACTGCCAGATCCCTATCAAGCATCACCTTTTGCCCTCTGATGATGTAGATCTTATTCATCACTACTTCATCAGCTAAGATTACTTTTTTATTCACAGGATAAAACTAAAACTAAATCTCAAAAATCACAATTTCAAGCCGCGATATTGACGAATCGGATACATTAAATCATTAGCTTTGCGCAACCACTAAAACGTTTACGACATGAAATTTTTTATTGATACCGCCAACCTCAACGAAATAAAAGAAGCGTACGATCTAGGCGTGCTCGATGGTGTTACTACCAACCCATCGCTAATGGCGAAAGAAGGAATTGCCGGAAAGGAAAAAGTGATGGCGCACTACAAGGCCATCTGTAACATTGTTGATAACAACGTAAGTGCCGAGGTAATTGCTACCGACTTTGAAGGCATTATTAAAGAAGGAAAGGAACTGGCCAAGATTGACGATAAGATTGTGGTGAAAGTGCCGATGATCAAGGATGGCATAAAAGCCATTAAAAAATTTAGCAGCGAAGGTATACGAACTAATTGTACGCTCGTGTTCTCGGCAGGGCAAGCATTATTGACGGCCAAGGCCGGAGCGAGTTACGTCTCCCCTTTCATTGGCCGCCTAGATGATATCTCACAAGACGGGTTGGAATTGATTGCCCAAATCCGATTGATCTACGACAACTATGGATACCAGACTGAAATTTTAGCGGCAAGTATTCGTCATACCATCCACTTGATCAAGTGTGCAGAAATTGGCGCGGACGTAGCCACGTGTCCACTAAACGTGATCATGGCTTTATTGAAGCACCCATTAACCGATAGCGGCTTAGAAAAATTCTTGGCCGATCACAAGAAGGCGAACTCCTAGTAAATCATTTTATCAAACGGAAAAGTAGTCACTAGTAGTAAGCAACATGCAAAAATTCTATATTCTGTATTCTAACTTCTAACTTCTAACTCCTATCTCTTAACTTCTATACTCTAACAAATGTTTTCAACTGACCCCGTCCTTCGCGTAAAGGAAGCCACCATCTTTCAAGATCAAAATCCGGTTCTCAGCAACATTAGCTTTGAGATGGAGAAGGGTGAGTTTGTATTTATCATTGGGCGAACGGGATCCGGCAAATCTTCTCTTTTAAAAACACTGTATGCCGATCTACCCTTGCGTTTGGGCGACATCAGTGTGGCTGGTTTCACCATTCGAGAAATCAAACATAATCAAGTGCCCTTGCTGCGCAGAAAAGTAGGGATCATCTTTCAAGATTTTCAATTGCTGTCAGATCGAACGGTATCAGAGAACTTAATGTTTGTGATGAATGCAACGGGCTGGAAGGAAAATGCAAAAATGAAAAACCGCTTGGCGGATGTGTTAATGCAAGTGGGCCTAGGAGCCGTTGAGAAAAAATTTCCTCACCAACTTTCAGGTGGGGAGCAACAACGGGTGGTGATCGCCCGCGCGATGATCAACGAACCTGTAATACTGATTGCCGATGAGCCAACCGGCAATCTAGATCCTGAGGTGTCGCACGGAATTGTAAAAATATTCCAACAAATCAACAAAAGCGGAACGGC
>JBBSCN010000160.1:0-7366 GCA_038250265.1 Cytophagales bacterium
GATTCATCTCGGTAGTAAGGGGAGGCATAGTCATCAGCTTTCAACAAAAAACCCGCTGCCAATTGGATAGCCTCATGCCCGCGTGAAGTACTGTGAACATATTTACTGCAAATTTCCCTTTGGTCATCGTACAGATGAGCCATATGCCGAGCCGTGGACATTAGTTCGAACGCCTTTAGGGCAACCGAATTTTTAATAATTGTTACTTGACCGGCCTCTCCCATCATCGATTCGTTTTTTCTTCCAACAAAGATACATTTTACGTTAAAGTCATCTAAAAAAAAGCTAAAGATTAAACGAAGATGCTTAAATTGGACGCGATGAGTTTATTTAATCTTATTGGCAGTATAGGCGCTGGCGAAACTGGCGACTATGATACTCGTTACATCGTTATTGCAAATCGGGTCAGTTTACTAATTTCAGTCCTGCTTTGCGTTATTTTTCTAGCTGCACTCTCTTACTTTGGATGGCTTACAGCAGTAAAATTATCGCTAGTTTTTCTTTTCGTTTCGCTGTTGCCCATACTGCTAAACGCTTTAGGCCTCAATTATGCCAGCCGCGTGTTTGCTGCCGTGATGTTATGTTTGGGGGCAACTGTTATTTCAATCTTTGATAAGGTTGAAATAGCTCAATTGGAAGAATTTCAATACTTTGAATTTCGAGTGGTAATTTTATGCGCCAGTCAACTTCCCTTTATTTTGTTTCGGCTGGAAGAAAGAAGACTTTGGATCAGCACGTTAGTTTTTAATCTAACGCTGCTCGTTTTTTATGACCCTATCCACGAGTTTTTTCATGTTGGATATTATCAACTAGGCTTTACGGGGCCTAACTATGAATTTCAGAACTTCATTTTTGTGACCTGCTTTGCTATTTTGGCAGCCTGCGCTTATTTTTTGAAAAGAAGTTTTGAGAACTATGAAAATAAAAATGAAAAGTTAATTAGTGAATTATCAGTCAAGCATCAAGAAATGGCCGTTGCAAATCAGTCGATTGAGCGATCCAGTAAAATTCTTACCAGCGAAAATTTCAACTTAAACAAAGAACTGATCGAAAAAAACAATCAACTAGTCGAAACCAACGAAGAACTAATACGGCATAATAACGACTTACAACAATTTTCATACACCGTTTCTCACAACCTGCGAGGGCCGGTGGCGAGCTTGCTCGGTCTGATGACTTTAGTTGACAAGAAATCCATTCAAGGAGA
The DNA here is from genome assembly GCA_038250265.1 of Cytophagales bacterium. Classification (GTDB taxonomy): domain Bacteria; phylum Bacteroidota; class Bacteroidia; order Cytophagales; family Cyclobacteriaceae; genus ELB16-189. The sequence continues at coordinate 1,208 of JBBSCN010000160.1, forward strand.
AAACTTGGTTTTGCTCGGTCATCTACAAAAAGTCGTCAACACGCTCGACACCACCATTCGTGACCTCAGCAACATAATAGATATACGCAACAGTAATTCCAAAGTAAAACAACGCATTAATCTAAAAGATGAAATTGAACAAAATAGTAATTTACTGGAGAAATCAATTAAGGAAAATGAGGCAACCATAGAAATTGATGTTACCGATTGTCCCGAGATTTACTCTGTAAAGGCGATGGTGAATAGTATTTTTTACAATTTAATCAGTAACTCCATAAAGTACCACTCGGAGGACAGAAAACCAGTCATTAAAATCCGATCAAGACGAATCGACTCATTTATCGAAATACAAGTTCAAGACAACGGAATTGGAATTGACCTCGAAAAATTTCGCGAGAAATTATTTGGCCTTTACAAACGATTCCATACACACGTGGAAGGAAAGGGATTGGGACTTTTCTTAGTGAAGCTTCAGACCGAATCATTGGGCGGGAAAGTAAAAATTGAAAGCACTGTTGGCTTTGGGTCTACTTTTTACATATCCATTCCTGATACTACCAATCCTGATCACCAAATTATCATGGACAAAGAATGGGGCAAATTGTATTTCGATGCCATGATCAATACCACCTACGTAATTTGGAAAAGGCCGTTGCATGTGCATGAGTTCAAAGAGTTTTTCCAGCGATGTGTGGAATTCAATAACGTTCAACAATGCGCGAACTGGATTGCTGAAATAAAGAAGGGAACAAAAGCAGATGATAATAACGAGGAGTACAACCGCGTTCGGATGGCGTTTGCCAACGAACTAAAGCGCACCCCCCTCAAACGACTGGCCTACGTGATCTCCAAAGAAAATGAACCCGATGATTTTGAACTCTATAAACAACAACTGATTGCTTTCTATCAGGGCAAAATTCAGTTCTACTCAAACGTAGAAGACGCTCAAGCTTGGATACTAGCGGAGAATTACAAGGATAAAATGAAGAATGTTTCAGCCCTAAATTGACTCCCGTAAATCAAATGCTCTGTTCAATTTATGAACGAGCCTGGCCGATTCATTGAAATCAAGCGTCTGCTGTCCATCGCTATAAGCTTCGTCCGGCCTTTGATGGGTTTCATAAATGATGCCATCGGCACCAGCCATCAGGGCTGCGAGTGCGATGGGTTCTACAAATTCACGGATGCCAATTCCGTGAGACGGATCAGCCACCACTGGTAAGTGCGTCTTTTCTTTTAAGATTGGAATGGCATTCACATCCATCGTATTGCGACTGGCCTTTTCGTAAGTACGAATGCCACGTTCGCATAAAATCAATTTCTCATTGCCGGCAGCAAAAACATACTCAGCGGAGTACAGTAGTTCTTCTATCGTTCCAGAGATTCCGCGCTTGATCATCACAGGTTTATCTACCTTGCCCAACTCATCAAGCAGATTAAAATTCTGGGTATTGCGGGCGCCTACTTGAAATACATCCACATACTCATACATGTCTGCAATCTGGCTCACTTGCATTACTTCGCTAATAATTTTTATGCCTGCCTCTTTTGCTTTGCGATGCCACATCTTCAACCCCTCTACGCCCAGCCCGCGAAAAGCGTAAGGCGAGCTTCTTGGCTTGAACACACCGCCTCGCATAATCGTAACGCCATTTGCTTTTAAGTGACCAATCGTAGCTTGTACTTGTTCCTCCGTTTCAATTGAACAGGGCCCCGCCATGATGGAAAGTGAATGCCCTCCTATTTTAACGTTGTCACCTAAATCAACAATCGTTCTATCCACCTTCCATTTGCGCGAGACCAATTTGTAATCGTCAGATACGCGGTGGATATCTGCAATGCCCGGCAAAGAACCTAATTGACGGATGTCAAATTCCTTTTTACCAATGCCGATCAAATAAGAATTGAGTTGCGTTTTAACTTCTGTTACTTTGTAGCCTACCTTATTGACAGAATTGATTATTTCTTCTTTCTGCTTTTTGATAATGCTATCTTGTAGTTGAATGATCATTAGTTTGTGCAATTACCTATTTAAGAAACCATCGAGTAATATGATAGAATGAAAAACTATTTAACAAACGGAAATTTTCTCGCAGCCTTTCTCATCATAGCATTAATCACTTGACTTGTTGAACTCCCAAGGCTTCTAGATAAAGTTTTTTCGTATTTCCAAAGTAGTTCGCCACTCTTTCCGTCAAAAGCATTAATCGTACATTTCCCAGAATTGGTTCGCCCGTAAAATCCGACAACCAAACCTAGTGCAAGGGAGGCACCGTCAGACATTGGTTTTTCAGTGAACAGTAATCCATTAATCACTCCATCAACACTTAGCAATGCAGCAATTTCAGATGGCGTATATTTGTCAATATTGCTCTCGTCAATGTTATTTTTAGAAAGTATTGCATTCGTTGTGATAAGAGGCTGAAATGAAATGTTCATTTCATCAATGTGCTTTAGAAAGTATGTCTCCATCGCGCTTTGAACAGCCATTCCTTCATCTTTTTGTAATCTCTCGATTTGTTCCTGCGTCATTGATTGCATTTGCTTTGGTCGCAATTTAACTGAAGCTTTAAATGGCAATATCGCAAGAACTTTATATCCCTTAGTCAAATCGTTGAATTTAGGGTTTGTAAAAATCTCCTTGGTCTGAGAAAAAACAACTGAGGAAATCAGGAAAAGTGAAAAAAATATTGTAGTTGGTTTCATGTGTATTTTTTTTTGAAGATAATTAAAATTTAATTATTTTGAAAAGGTTTGGTAAAATGATATATATCTGCGTTAAAATCTTTTGATTTTTTTAAGAGTTTAATAAAAGCACTTCCAACAATTGCACCTGAAGAATGATGACAAACCGCGTTAAATGTTTCTCTATTTGAAACTCCAAACCCTATCAGAAAAGGATTTCTTAATTTCATTTTCTTCAATCGATTAAAGTACAACTCTTGTTCAGCGGAAAAACCAGTTTTTGTTCCCGTTGTGCTAGAGGATGAGACGGCATAAATAAAACCCGAAGATACTTGGTCGATCATCCTGATTCGCTCGTCAGATGTTGTAGGGGAAATCAAAAATATATTCAACAGCCCGTGTGCTTCAACGATCTGCTGATAGTGCTCTTGATATTCGGCTAACGGAAGATCAGGAAGGATAAAACCATCTGCCCCAGCTTCTTTGGCATCTTTCACAAATTGCTCGAAACCATATTGCATTACGGGGTTAATGTATCCCATTAAAATAATAGGCATCGATACTTTTTTACGGATTTCTTTTACCTGTTGTATGAGTAATTTTAAATTCATGCCGTTATCCAATGCAATCTTATTGCTATCTTGAATGGTTGGCCCATCCGCAATAGGGTCGGAAAAAGGAATTCCGATTTCAATCATATCCACCCCCGACTTTTCCAACTGAATCGCGATCTCCATGGTGTCATTCAGTTTGGGAAATCCAGCTGTATAAAATATCGAAAGAATTTTCTCTTTCTTGGTTTCAAATAACTTATCAATTCGATTGTTCATTTCATTCTATCTTCTAAATACTGTATTCTAACTCCTGTATCCTATATTCTAAATTCTGTATTCTGTATTCTGTATTCTGTATTCTATTTTTTCAATACTTCCCCCACCGGATATACGTCTCCAAATCCTTGTCTCCTCTACCTGAGAGATTGATCACCACCACATCATCGGCATTCAGCTCCATTTGCTTCAACACCGCAATTGCATGAGCCGTTTCAATCGCAGGAATAATTCCTTCCGTACGGCTCAACTCAATACCCGCGTTCATCGCGTCATCATCGGTGACACTTAAAAATTTAACCCTTCCTGTTTCAAAAAGATGTGCGTGCATGGGGCCAATGCCCGGATAGTCCAATCCTGCGGAAATAGAATACGGTTCTACCACCTGTCCGTCTTCTGTTTGCATCAACAACGATTTGCTTCCGTGCAACACGCCCACTTTTCCCAACGCAGTAGTCGCAGCCGACTCCCCTGAATCAACTCCTTTGCCTGCTGCTTCTACACCTATCAAATTCACATGTTCGTCATCCAAGAAATGATAAAATGCTCCTGCCGCGTTGCTGCCACCCCCTACGCAGGCAATCACATAGTCAGGGAATGGATTACCGATTTCTAAACTCAATTGATGTTTAATCTCCTCGCTGATCACCGATTGAAATCGTGCAACCATATCAGGATAAGGGTGTGGCCCCACGACAGACCCGATGATGTAATGCGTATCGGTTGGGTGATTGATCCAATGGCGCATCGCTTCATTGGTGGCGTCTTTTAATGTCATATTTCCGCTAGTAGCTGGAACGATCTTCGTTCCGAGTATGCGCATTCGTTCCACATTTGGCTTTTGCCTTTCTATATCCAACTGCCCCATGTATACCGTGCACTCCATACCCATCAGTGCGCAAACAGTTGCTGTAGCCACTCCATGCTGACCTGCTCCTGTTTCGGCAATGATCTTCTTTTTACCCAATCGCTTAGCCACCAAAATTTGCCCGATGGTATTGTTGATCTTATGAGCCCCTGTATGGCATAGATCCTCTCTCTTCAAATAGATTTTAGCTTTGTACCGTTCTGATAGGCGCTTGGCGAAATACAAAGGCGTAGGCCTCCCTACATAATCGCGTAAGAGTTGATCAGCCTCATTCCTAAAATCAGGCTCGTTGATGATGCGCAGATAATTGAGTCGCAGCTCTTCAATATTCGGATAAAGCATTTCCGGAATAAACGCCCCGCCAAACTGGCCATAAAAACCTTTTTCATTAACTTGATACATATAAAATAGAAGTTAGAAGTTAGTAGATAGTAGATTGAGTACTGATTGAAATTTGTAAAGATTCTTTAGCCCGGGGGAATCTTCAACTCCGCTGTTCATATCAACACCCCTTAAATTATATTGTTTCAATGAATCTAACTTTGAAAGATTGGATTCATTCAATCCACCGCTCAAAAGGAACGGAACTCGTTGATTGTAATTACCAAGCAAGCTCCAATCGAACGGAATTGCATTGCCCCCATGGTATTTCCCTTTGGTGTCGAACAAAAAATAGTCCACCACCTTTTCATAAGGGACTGTTCTTTCAAAATCAAAGCGTTCATCAACAGAAAAGACTTTAATTACTCCAACACCAAATTTTCGAACAGCCACACAATCCTCGGCTGATTCCTCGCCATGAAGATGAACGAAATCCAACCTGTGCTTCCCGATTAGCTCCGAAATCTTTTCCAAACTTTCATTTACAAACACGCCCACTTTACGAATTGTCACGGGAATTTCTTTCGGCATCAAAAATTCATCTCCCACGTAACGAGGAGATTTTTTGTAAAATATAAAGCCCATTAAATCAGGATGAACCTTTGCCACATCCAAAATGTTGCCATGATCGCGCATGCCACACACCTTCACCAACAAGGAATTTGGCCTAACCATTTTCTTTTTCCAATAAATTCAAATTTTTGATAAAATCGCGCGCGGCTTGCTCTGGCCTGCCGTGCTTCATAAAATTTTCGCCCATCAAAAATCCTTCATATCCATATTTCTTAAGCTCGGTGATGGATTGCGGACTGTCGATTCCGCTTTCGGAAACTTTCACGCGATCTTTAGGAATCAACGGAGCCAATCGCTTGGAAACATCTAACGATACTTCAAAAGATTTCAAATCGCGGTTATTAACACCAATCAAATCTACATCGGCTCCTAAGTTAGATTTCAACTCCTCCTCGTTGTGAACTTCCAAAAGAATTTCCAAACCCAAACTCTTGGCAAACTTAGCCAATGAATTAATCGTTGGCGAGTCTAACACCGCGGCAATCAATAAAATCGCATCCGCGCCTATGGATTTTGCTTCGATGATCTGATACTCATCGATCACAAAATCCTTTCGAAGTATAGGGCAAAAATTAAATTTTCGAGCTATCATCAAATCTTCATTGCTGCCACCGAAAAATTCCTTGTCCGTTAAAACAGAAAGTGCCGAAGCGCCTGCTTGCATGTAACCAATAGAAGTTCGCTCGACTGAAACAGAACTATTGATGATTCCTTTTGATGGTGATTTTCGTTTGATTTCAGCAATAATACCTGACTTGTTTTTACGTTGAACATACTTTTTCAACGAAACCACGGGCGAAGGAAAGAAAATACTCTGCTCCA
>JBBSCN010000161.1:0-7341 GCA_038250265.1 Cytophagales bacterium
CTTCAAAATATTGCCAACTCATTCCCCGACAAATCGAAGCAAGAGCAATTGCAAATTGCCAGTGACTTCTATCGGCATTTTTGTGACCTAATTGTCGAAAGCCTAAAGGTATTTTCCATTTCAAAAAAAGAAGTTGACCAACGGGTGAAGGTTATCAATCCTGAATTCATTGACCGGTTTTACGACAAGGGACAAAATGTGATTATGGCCGGGGGTCATTTTAACAATTGGGAACTTTTTGCAATGGCCATCGATGGCGGAATTAAGCATAAAGCAGTTGCTCTTTACAAGCCACTAACGAGTATCTTTTTTGATCAAAAGATGCGCGATTCACGAGGCAAATACGGGTTGGAAATGGTTTCTATCAAAAAAACAGAAGAGGAGTTTAAACGGAAAGATGCTCCGCTTCGAGCGATTATCTTCGGGGTCGATCAGTCACCCGGCAATCCGAAAAGTAGCTATTGGGCAACGTTTCTCAATCAAGATACCGCCATGTTATTCGGTACGGAGAAGTATGCCAAAGAATACAATTTTCCCGTGCTGTATGCCCGCATCAATAAAGTGAAACGAGGACATTATACGATTGAGTTTGTCGATGCTATTGAAGAACCAACGCAGACGGCTTATGGTGAAATTACTAAGCGAGTGAACCGCCTACTTGAAAAAGATATCATTCAGCAGCCTGAATATTGGTTGTGGACTCACAAGCGGTGGAAACATACACGCCCTGTGGACTTGGTGCAGGAATGTTAAGTTATAAGGCCCGCAAAATCTGTCCTGCTTTGCTCAACGTCTCTTCGCCTTTAGCAAAACAAAATCGCAATAATTTCTGATCGGAACAATCTTTGTAAAAAGCTGACACCGGAATCGGGGCGAGCTTTTTCTCTTGTGTCATCCACGTTGCCATTTCCATTTCTGTTTTGGTTGAAACACCTTCATAGGATAGCAGTTGAAAATAGCTTCCATAACAAGGCAGGGGCTTCAGCGAGGAGCCTTTGATCTGCTCCAGAAAAAAATCGCGCTTTTGCTGGTAGAATTTTCCGAGGTGCAAATAGTTTTCAGAATCGCTCAAGTATTCCGCCAAGGCAAATTGGATCGGGGTATTGACACTGAACGTAACAAACTGGTGTGCCTTTCTTATTTCTCGAGAAATATTTTCGGGGGCAACGGTGTAACCAACCTTCCAACCGGTTGCGTGAAATGTTTTTCCAAAAGAAAATACTGCAATAGACTGCTGAGCTAAAGTGGGATATTTTAAAATACTTTGATGTTCAATATCATCAAAAATAATTCGCTCATAAACCTCATCGCTCAATACAAGCAAATTATTCTCTAGCGCTATCTTCTGCAACGCAATCAAATCTTGCTCACTCATCACTGCGCCACTTGGGTTGTGGGGTGTGTTCACCATGATCATTTTGGTGCGTGGTGTAATGTTTGATTTCACTTCTAGCCAGTTGATGGCAAAGTGCGGTGGTCTTAAATTTAGGTGAACTGGAATTCCTCCATTTAGCCGGATGGACGGATCGTAACAATCGTAGGAAGGATCAAACAAAATCACTTCATCGCCCGCGCCAATCAATGCAGCAATGGTAGAATAGATGGCCTCCGTTCCACCAGCAGTCACCGTTATTTCAGTTTCAAAATCAGTAGGTCGCTGGTAGATTTTCTCTACTACTTGAGCAATCACCTTGCGAAGGGTAGGGACACCTGGCATCGGGGCATATTGGTTATGCCCCGCCTTCATATTTTGATGGATCAAATCGATCAGCTTTTCTGAAACGGGAAAATCTGGAAAGCCTTGAGATAGATTAATTGCTTGGTGTTCCAATGCCATTTTAGACATGACACTAAAAATGGACGTGCCCACTTCGGGAAGCCGCGATTTGATAGTCAAAGCTATCGCTTAAGAGGTGCGCTAACTCGGTATTCCGTATCCACATCGCCTTTGCTAATATCGGTCAGTTTGCCCTTTAGCATTTTCTTTTTCAGCGAGGGTAGGTAGTCAATAAAAAGTTTTCCTTCTAGGTGGTCATATTCGTGCTGAATGATTCGCGCTTTCATACCATCAAACTCTTCTTCGTGTTGCACCCAATTTTCATCTTGATAACGCAACGTTATTTTTTCAGGCCGTGCCACATCTGCTCGGATGTTGGGGATGCTCAAGCACCCTTCCTCAAAATCCCATTCATCACCTTCTTCGTCAACCATCGCGGGGTTGATAAATACTTTTCTGAAATCTTTCAACTCCGGTTGATCTTCCAGCACCGTTCCGTCCACTACAAACACTCGAATGCTTTTGCCGATTTGTGGAGCAGCCAACCCAATTCCATGCGCGGCAGCCATCGTTTCAAACATATCTTTGGCGAACGCTTCCATGTCAATCGCGCCCTTTACAATCTCCTTTGCTCGTTTCCGCAGCACAGCATCACCGTACATCACAATTGGGTACACCATAATTCTAAAAAGATAAAATACAAAGGTAGGGTTTGGTGGTTAAGGCTCAAAGACCTTTTGTCTGCATATAATTTTGTAAAATCAACGTAGCACTAATTTTATCTACGTTTCCCTTTATCTGTCGGTTCTTTTTGCTCATTCCGCCATCCAACATCGAGCGGTGTGCTTGGGCACTAGTGAATCGTTCGTCAGCCAGGGCAATAGGCTTTTCTGGAAAAGTGATCTTAAAAAGCTCGACAAATTTTCTAACTAACGGAGCTATTTCAGAATCTTGGTTGTTGAGCTGTTTGGGCATGCCAATGACCACTTCATCTACCTGTTCTTTGCTAAAGTAATTTTTCAAGTATTCGATTAGCTTCCGCGACTCAATCATTTCCAATGCAGTCGCAATAATTCGCATTGGATCGGTCACGGCTAGACCTGTGCGTTTACTTCCATAGTCGATTGCGAGAATTCTGCCCATGTTAGTTTTTTAAATCAATTGAAGCTTATGCATTCTATCCTGTATAAGTTTGATATACTGGTCTTTCATTTCGTCACTCAAGAAACTGATCTTTATAAAATCAATCCAATGCGGCAACGCCAATTGAGCTTTTTTAAAAATGTGATTGCTGACTTTTGGTTCGATTCTAAAATGACTTGTAGCCATTAAAAAATCGTTCATAGCTAGTTTCCTCTTTTTCCCATTCAGCGTCAAGGCAAGTTCTTCTTCATCTCCTTTCACAACCAAAGCCGTGGCCACCATGTCATAAGCAGGACATAGACCGTAGCTAGAAGTTTGAAGCAGCGAAAAGTTTTTTAGGTGCATGTCCGCATTTCCCGTAAGGAAAGAAAAAATAACCTGTTCAAAAAAATTGATAATATCCAAACCAGGATGCGCAGAGTATTTTACAATTGCCCTTCCAATTTGTTCATAAGAACCACGATACTTATGCTCTGTAAGCCGCTCAGTTAGTTGACACATATCTTCCATGTGTAGTTTCCCTTCTTTGGTTCTATCAACACGCCTAGTGACGTAAGCAAGCTTTCCAGATTGTAAGCAGAACAAGGTATGGGGAACGGTTTGTATTTTAAAAATGTCAGCCAAATGCATCGTTGCATCTTCTAACTCTGGCAATTGCTCGTATGTAGAGGATGGTAACTTCAAAATGTATCCACCCCACAAATTAACAATGATAAATTTCGCTGGACTATCTTTTTTGTTTTGCTTCTCTAGGTTTAATGAGAGCTTTGGCTGAATACCTGTAACGGCAATTTGACTTCTAACTATCTGCTCGGCAAGTTCCAGAAGTTGTTCTTCGGTATAAGGAAAATAAGGGGGCAATTTTTGGCCAAAGAATTTCTTGCAGCACGTTTCGTGATAGTCGTGCGTTGCATCTTTCAATTCTTCATAACAATAAAGACACCTCTTCGTCATCGCTCCTTCTCTAGGTTTCTTTTTCTTCCACCACACTTACGGCACCAATGCAATCTTTGCAGCAAGCCAGCAATAGCCCCATGCGATCTCGCTCATTCAGTTTCCAATTTTTTTCAGCAATGGAAAGCAACCAGCCTTCTGGTATTAACCCATCAAAAAAAGGAAACAACACCTGACTTTTGTAGGGCTTTTCTGAAAGCGGCATGGTAAAACTTATGGGGTTAGTAGTGGAAAGTTTTAGATAGTCGGCACTATATAAAAATGTATAGCCCTCTTCATCTTCCACTAATTTCCCCGCAAGGGCATCTCCAAAAAAAATATTAGCCTTTCTCATCTACCAACTTAGTTCGGTTCACGGGCACTAGCCCCAACTCTTGCCCAAATAATTGCAATACCTGGTTTACTTTGTCCATACGAAGGGTAGTTTTGCCTTGCTCTATTTCGCGGATAAACCGAAGACCAACGCCAGCCTTTGTGGCCAAAGCTTTTTGGGTTAGGTGGAGATTCTTCCTTCTTTCCTTTAAAAAATCAGCTAATGGCTGGGAATTAAAATTCATATTATACCCTTTCGGGTACAATATAGGATTTAAAATTCATGATTATACCCTTTAGGGATTAATTTGTAACAATCTGATAATAATTATACCCTATAGGGACTATTTTATCCTATATTGTAAAATGCCTTTTGTCTATCGCTTATGTTAGTTCCTTCGCCTTCTCCCAATACATATCCATCTCTGCCAGCGTCATCTCGCCCATTTTCTTTCCGTCCTTGGCCGATTCGGTTTCTAAATATTGAAATCGCTTTATAAACTTTTTATTGGTGCGCTCCAATGCTTCTTCGGGATCTATGTTAATAAACCGCGCGTAGTTCACCAACGAAAAAAGCAGGTCGCCAAACTCTGCCATTGCTTTTTGATGGTCAATCGGTTTATCAGCTGCTACATTAAACTCATTTTTAAATTCGCCCATCTCCTCTTCCACTTTTTCCCAAACTTGTTCTTTGCGCTCCCAATCAAAACCTACTCCACGTGCCTTATCTTGTATGCGAATTGCCTTCACCAGCGCAGGCAATGATGAAGGCACACCTTCCAATACCGATTTATTTCCGGTGCGCAGTTTTATTTTCTCCCAATTTTCTTTCACCGTTTTTTCATCCTCGGCAATTACATCTCCATATACGTGCGGATGCCGCTCAATCAGTTTATCACAAATGCCATTCAACACATCCGTCATGTCAAACGCTTTTACCTCCGAGGCAATGCGCGAATAAAACGTCAAGTGCAACATCAAATCACCTAGCTCTTTTTTAACTTCTTGCAAGTCACCTTCCAAAATCGCATCCGAGAGTTCATACGTTTCCTCGATGGTCAAGTGCCGCAGCGTTTCCAGTGTTTGTTTTTTATCCCAGGGGCAATTTTCGCGCAGTTCATTCATCACCGTAAGCAACCGATCAAAGGCTTTCAGTTTTTCTTCACGTTGCAAGTCGGGGGTTGAGTAAGGTATCTTCATGTCTTTTAAATTATTTTTATTTTAGCGGCCCGGTGGCTCGAGGCGCAGCCACCGCCAGGCTGTTCGCTTCAATCCACGCGAGGCGCATGGGATTTCCGCTGCCATCCTTGGCCGAGCACGTGGCCAGTAGATAAAGCCGCTTTTCACTTTGCCAGCTTTGCGCCCCTGCCTAGCCAATAAACTAAATCTTCCAATCTTTGGTTATCTTTGCAGAGCCGTAAAAATCGTGAAACATACCTCGTAAATCAAAGATTAAAAAAATGACAGTTTTTCTTCTTTCCATCGGAGTTTTTGCATTGTTCTTTGCACTCATGTCGGTGCGGTTGCTATTCATCAAAAAGGGAGAGTTTAGAGGCACATGTGCTACGCAGAGTCCGTTCTTAGCAAAAGATGGAATTGCTTGCGGATACTGTGGTAAAGTAGTAGGCACTGGCGAGGTTTGTGGCGATCCTGAAAAAGAGACTGAAACCTTACCTGAAATCAAAAAGGCCTAGCCTAGCTCCTGACCACACCGAGAGCCACTCTGCATTTTATAGGCATCAAAAGAACATTAACTTCGCGGTCACATTTCAAAAATTAAAACGTGACCCTCATAAAATCCATTTCCGGCATTCGCGGCACCATTGGTGGTAAACCGGGCGAAGCTCTTACTCCTGTCGACATTGTAAAATTCGCAGCGGCCTTTGGGACCTGGGTGAAGTCCCGCAAAGGAACCCGCCTGCGGAACGGGCAAGAAAGAATTGTCATTGGCCGTGACGCACGCATCTCAGGCGAAATGGTCAGCAACTTGGTTTGCGCCACATTGCAAGGGCTAGGTATTGATGTGATTGACCTCGGTCTTTCTACTACACCTACCGTTGAAATTGCCGTGCCATTGGAAAAAGCAGGAGGCGGAATTATTTTTACGGCCAGCCACAATCCTATTCAATGGAATGCTTTAAAATTATTAAATGAAAAAGGAGAGTTCATTTCTGCAGAAGATGGAGCATTGGTTTTAAAAATTGGTGAAGAAGCAAATTTTGAATTTGCCCCTGTCGAGAAGTTGGGCGGCTACGAAAGAAAAAAGCACTACATCAAAAAGCACATCGAACTGATTATAAAAAATAAGCTAGTAGATGTGAAAGCGATTCAAAAAGCAAAATTCAAAATTGCGGTCGATGGAGTGAATTCTACAGGAGGAATTTCAGTTCCTGAATTATTGAAAGCCTTAGGCGTTAAAAAAATAAAAAAACTGTATTGCGAACCCACCGGAAAATTTCCTCACAATCCCGAGCCGCTTCCAGAAAACATCAAAGCCATTTGCAAAGAAGTAAAAAGAGAAAAGTGTGATTTGGGAATTGTTGTCGATCCCGATGTGGATCGATTAGCCCTTGTATCCGAAGACGGCAAGCCATTTGGAGAAGAATATACCTTGGTAGCGGTGGCGGATTATGTTTTAAGTGTCCGCAAAGGCAATACGGTTTCTAATCTTTCTTCCACGCGTGCCCTACGGGATGTGACAGAAAAAGCAAAGGGTAAATACACAGCCGCCTCTGTGGGCGAAGTAAACGTAGTAACCACCATGAAACAAACAAAAGCAGTGATTGGTGGGGAAGGAAATGGCGGAATAATTTTTCCAGAATTTCACTATGGTCGTGATGCACTGATGGGCATTGCCTTGTTTTTAACACATCTGGCGAAGTCAAAACTAAAAGCATCGGAGCTTAGAGAAACGTATCCTAACTATTTCATTTCAAAAAATAAAATTGAGTTGACTCCCCAGATCAATGTAGACGAGGTGTTAGAAAAAGTGAAAGCAAAGTATGCAAACGAAAAAATCAATACAGCCGATGGCGTGAAGATTGATTTTGAGAAAGAGAAAGAATGGGTTCACTTGCGCAAGTCATATACATAACCCATCATCCGCATCTATGCCGAATCACAAAATGAAAATAAGGCAGACGAGTTGGCCATGA
>JBBSCN010000162.1:0-7329 GCA_038250265.1 Cytophagales bacterium
ACTCCTGCTTTAAGCATTTATGATAAACGTTTTCAAGCAATCCCGGCCCAATTGTCTTATGTACTTCAATGGCTGCCCCTATTATAGAATAGGTCAATTCATCTAAGTAAGCCTTTGTCATTTCAAATAAATCCTATGTTTGCTAGGTGTCTATGTGGTTTTGCAAATTAGTTTTTCTTCAATTGATCAAACTTAGTTTCAGCAGCTTTCTTCGGGAAAACATTGTCGGTCAAGTTTACATCACCAGTAGCGCCATCTGGATCGATCACTACGTTCGCTACTTCCTTCTCCTTCATGAAAACCTTTTTCACTTCATTCTCATTCACACGCCAAATTTCTGCTGGGATGATTTCTATTTCCTTCGATCCATCTTTGAAAGTCCATTCAATTATAACAGGTGTAACTAATCCACCTTTATTTTTCAACGTGATTTCATAGAGATTTTTATCGGCCAACTTTTTGCGCACATCGGTATCGTTGATTTTGTTCTTGAACTCTCCATAGGAATTATCGGGTGTGTTAATCATTGTAAATTCCTGCGGGCCATTGCTAAAGTCGCTGGCTTTTTCTTTCGCCTTTGTATCCGCTGCCAAATCACCTGCTTTCGCTTTTACATTTTTATTCTCTAATCCTTTTTGCTCCGCTTTTACTTTGAACCATTTGACTTCATCCAACTCCAGATCTACGTTGTCCACCGTATAAAACCAACCTCTCCAAAACCAGTCTAGATCAACGGCAGAAGCATCTTCCATTGTACGAAAAAAATCAGCTGGCTTCGGATGTTTGAAAGCCCAACGTTGCGCGTATTCTTTAAAGGCTTTGTCAAAAAGTTCTGGCCCCATCACTGTCTCGCGCAAAAGCGTAAGTGCAGCAGCAGGTTTCCCGTAGGCATTGGGTCCAAAATCACCTCTCGGTATATTATCCGAACCCCACATGAGCGGACGCATGTTGTTTTTGTCGCCCCGCATGTAACGAGACATGCCTTTGGGTGATCCCCAACTAATATTAACATTAGGATAGCGTTCGCGTTTCGTTTCTCTTTCGAGGAAGGTATTTAACCCTTCGTCCATCCAACTCCATTGGCGTTCATCTGAATTGACGATCATCGGGAAAAAGTTATGACCCACTTCGTGGATGATCACGCCTACCATGCCTTCATAGGTAGCTTGTGAATAGGTGCCGTCCTTATTTGGTCTGCCCCCGTTAAAACAAATCATAGGGTACTCCATTCCTTGATCGGCTGTGTGAATGGAGAATGCTGTTGGATAGGGGTAATCCAATGTGCGGGCAGAATAAATTTCTAAGGTATTCTTAATGGCCATCGTAGATTCCTTTGCCCACAGTGGGTTGCCTTCCTTTGGGTACATAGATTGCGCCAAAGGTGTCTTATCATTTAACTTTACGGCCATGGCGTCCCAAATAAATTTCCGCGAAGTGGCAAACGCAAAGTCGCGCACATTCTCAGCATAAAACTCCCATGTGATTTTTTTCTTAGAACGGTCTTTTTCTTTTTTCTTGGCTTCTTCTTCGGTTACGATAAACACAGGCTTATCAAAAGTTTTCTTTGCGGTTTCAAATCGCTCGTTTTGTTCTTTTGTCAAAACTGTTTTAGGATTTTGAAGAACCCCACTGGCGGCTACAATGTGATCGCTGGGCACCGTCAGGCGAACGCGATAGTTTCCAAACGCCAGGGCAAACTCTCCTTGTCCTAAAAATTGCTTGTTCTGCCAGCCTTCATAGTCGTCAAACACGCACATGCGCGGAAACCATTGCGCGATTGCATAAAGATAATTTCCGTCTTCGGGAAAGTATTCATAGCCTCCGCGCTCGCTGAATTTTAATCGATCTTTTTCTACATAGCTCCACTCAATTTTAAAAGCGTATTTGTCGCCTGTTTTCATGGCCGATGGCAAATCAATGCGCAGCATGGTATGATTGATCAGAAAAGAAAGGTCTTTCCCCGTAAGGGCATCTTTCACCGACTTGATTTTGAATCCGCCATCGTATCCGTAGGTATCGCCAGCCAATGGGAAAAATTTGGCGGGGATAGAATCTCGAATGCGGTTGGTTTTGATTTTATCGGTTTCGTTATCTTTTGAGAGGTTATTTTGATCGAGTTGTAGCCACAAGAACCGAAGTGGTTCAGGCGCATTGTTTGTATAGGTGATGGTCTCTTTGCCCGTGAGAACTTGGGTCTCGTCATTTAGCTCTACATCAATTTCATAGTCGGCCCGCTGTTGCCAATAGTTTACCCCAGGTGCACCCGAAGCAGAGCGATAACTATTTGGGGTTGGTAAAATTTGATCAAGCTGTTCGAATTTGCCCTGCCATTTTTGTTGAGCAAATGTTGAAATTGTGACGAAGAGGATAGCCAATAAGAATAGGTTCTTCATTTTAATTTTTATTAAACGATCTTAAAAGTAACCAAAGTTGTGAGAATAGAGAATTGTTTTATACGGATGGCAATAACTTAAAAATACAGCCAATGAAAGCGCACACCGTTGGTGGAAAACTCGATAGCCGGTGCGGGGCATTTGAAAATAGTAAGTGGATAAGTAACTGCGCTTATCCAATTGGCTTTTTGATTGAAATAGGTAGGATTCAAATCCAGCGAGACGAAATACTTTCGATAGGGGGAGAAATTATGCAATTCATTTTCCGCATCGCGGCCGTATATCATACCCTCTGCGCCAATACCCAGCGCAATTGAGATGAACGGAGGCCACCATTTCTTTTCGGGTGCCCACGAGTACCAAAATGTTTGGCCGTTGTAGTCTTTCAGTATTTCCTGAAAGAACCCATCGCCCAATAAGCGTGGGCGTAATACCGCAAATGACGTGAAGTGAAAAGAGAATTTTGGAAATAGCTTTATCTCTTTCCAAAACGTTGTTTGACTAAAAAAGAGAAGACTTCCCAGTGCATTGGCTGCCAGATCAAAAAGTGAGGCGCCATAGCCAACGGAAAAACCATCTAATATTTCTATCGAAGACACGATCAAAAATCCGACAATTGTCCCAATGCCAGTTGCTTTTTCCAGCCCGCCCCAACGGAGCAACCGCACAGTCATCGCACAGACATGAAACGCCCAAAGCGCGTGAGCGAATTTGTCTAATTGTTTCCACTCGGGCAGATCATTAAAAAAGTGAAAAGGCTCAACCATTTGGTCGGAGTACCAAGCACTACCGAGTGAACCGACAATAAAAGTATATAACAAAAGAATGCCTCCAATCACCCAGCTAAGTCGCTTGGATAAAATACCCGTGTTCTTTTTCGGAGTTGAAGATATCATTACTCTGCCAAGATACGAGAAGCTTTGTAAGAGAGCGTGAGATTTTTACTACTTTGAATGTTGCTGAATGAAAATTTTTTATCTCTTGGCATTTGCCATCGCTGTGATGGCCTGCTAAAACAGTCGATCAGACCTGTGCAGCATTCCGATTATCCCGCAACCTAACTCGATTAAGGTAACTGGCAACGTGTTTGAATTGAGGAAATCGACCACTATCAGTGTCACGGGCGTCCGCGAATTGATGGCTGTCGCTACTTATCTGAGAGTGATAACAGCACCGAATATACTATTTTGGATCGCTTGTCGTTCATGCGTTTTTTAGGATTGACCATTTCTTATGCCGTTCCTGATGCGAAAACGATCTGTAATTTTAAATAGCCTTAATCGGCAAAATCTTCCGATGGGATGATGAAATTAGAACAAAAAAATAGTTGATCCGTCTTTTACGAATTTTATCAACATCACTTTTTCTTAAAAAATTAATCAGAAAATTTTAAAACAGGTTTTTAGAGATGCCCTTTAGTAAAGTATCAACAATAACTACATCTCCAAAATATTTTGGGATAAGGCATTCGTATTATTTTATGAAGGGCAATTTGAGAATCACAAGAGCCGATTGATTTGCGGCTGATGGTGAATGACGTGCTCGTTGAAAAAAACAATGGTTTGCCCAATGTTCAATTTGCCCGCAATAACGTGTTTATAGATTTTACGTTTAATCTGATTGTCGGCAATGCTTTCAAGCAATACTTTTAATTCACTTCGTACTTGATTCCACTCAAGTTCCAATAACTGAATGTCGTTCGCCTTGGGTGTATTTTCAACCACCACTTTAGGCGCAGTAAAGCGAAAGGGAAGGCGCTGACTGATAATCAATACTATCATTTTCACTTCTTCAGCTAGTCCGGTATTCTCTACCTCGTCAATTGCTTGAATTTTCTTTTTTAAATAGGCGAGTGATAATCGTTCTGCGGTAATCAAATGGGCTATTACTTGATTAATGGACCACTTTCCTGGTGGTTGCTGATTCAATTTTTCAGCAGAAAGATTTTTGAGCGAATTAACTAATTTTACTCGTTGCGCTTCCAGCGAATCAAATTTTGTTTGGAGGGATTTGTTCATAAGTGTGTTTTCTTATTCACCAAAAATAATGAGTTGAGGCTATACTTTATTTGATCTTTTAGAAGGTTTTTGTATATTTCTTAAACTAACCTAACCCCAAGCTACTGGCGCCTTACCTAAAAAAATTAATTTTCTTTTCAAGAAGCTCTATCCTTGCAGGAAGAAAACCCACCAATTCTCCCTCGGCTTCCAACATCAGTTTTTGTGGTGATCTCAATTCAAACCACTCCCCTTCCGAATAAGTGACCTGCGTATCAATTACTTCCTTCTTGCCTTTAATTGTTTGGAGGTAAAAGAGAAACTTCAATAGCGGAATATCTCCCGCTAAAAAAGTATTGAATAGGCCATCGTCCACCTGGGCTTTTGGGGCGATATAGATTTTGTTGCCAAAAGATTTTCCGTTGGCTATTGCAAAGACACGCGCCAGGCCTTTCCAATTCCAATGAGCCGATGAAACTTCAATGGGCTCGGGTTGGTGGGTAAAAAATGTCTCCATGATGGAAATGATGTAGCGCAGATCGCTGCCCAACCACTTCGGTTTTTGTTCCATGTATTGAACCGTATTCGGACCCATGCCCACACTGCACACATTGATAAAATAGCGAGTCAATTGTTCTCCGTTACTGGAATGGCAAGTAATTTTTCCTATATCGGTTGCCCGTGGGCTATTCGCTTCTAATAATCCAATTAACGAATGGATGTCGGTTGTCAGTCCACAAGCAGTCGCAAAATCATTTCCTGAGCCCAATGGAATAACCCCCAAAGAAGGTGGTTTTGCTATTGCTGTTTGGGAGAGCAATCCATTTAGTACTTGATGCAACGTGCCGTCTCCGCCAGCAGCAATAATACCGATAACACTTTTAGTAGCCCACTCGGCTGCTAACTCCGTAGCGTGACCGGCATACTCTGTTTCAACAACCGTAACTTGAAATTTCAGTTGAAGAGGCGGAAGAATCTTTTTATAAAAAAATTTCTTTTTTTTGGAAATACCGTTGAGGATGATGGCTATCATCGTGGCGTTGGTGGATTACTGCAATCACTTGCAGTTCTTCTTGATCATGTTCTTGGCCTCGGGTGATCCCAACTCTTCTGCACGTTTCAGATCCAGACATCCATCATAATTGTTATTCATCGAAAGTTTTACCAATGCTCGTTGGTAGTAGGTTTCCGCATCGTTGGGATATAGCTCAATCGAAAATGTGTAGTCCTCTACCGCACCAGCAAAGTCTTCTTTAGAAGTTTTGCTCAGGGCGCGGTTGTCAAAATAGGTTGGGTTAGTGCCGTCCAACTCAATTGCCTTGGTATAGTCGGCAATGGCACCAGGAAAATCTTGAAGTGTATGCTTTAGAACACCACGGAGATTAAATGTTTCCGAATCCTGATTATCGATTTCCAAGGATTTGTTGTAGTCTTCCAATGCGCCTTTAAAATCTTCCTTTGCACTTTTTGCCAACGCTCGATTTTCATATTTCAACGGGTCTTTCGCATCCAGTTTGATGGCTTGGTCGTAGTCGGCAATGGCTTTATCAAAGTTGGTGGTATTGTAATAGGCCACTCCCCTGTAGTTATATAAATTGGGATCATTTTTGTCTAGCTCAATTGCTTTAGAGTAGTCATCAATCGCACTTACAAATTCACCCAATTCAGATTTAACAATACCGCGGTTAAAATATTTATCATCATTGACTGGGCCTAATTCCAAGGCCTTCGAAAAATCAAAGTACGCACCCTGCAAATCCTCACCATTATATTTGGCAAAGCCACGGTTGGTATAAGCCTCTTCGTATTTACCGTTAAATCGAATCGCCTTGTCCAAATCTGCGATGGCACCGTCATCATCTCCCAAGCTGATTTTTGCCTCGCCTCGGTAGTTGAGAGCCTCCGCAAAAGTTGAATCTACTTCTAACGCGAAGTTAAAATCGCCAATTGCCCCGTAATAATCTTGCAAGCCAATCCGCGCGCGCCCGCGAAGGGTGTACACATTTTTGTTTTTGGGATTGGTCTCGAGCAATTTGGTAAGGTCTACCTTCGCCTCAATAAAATTTCGGGAAGCGATCTTTCGTTTTGCAACATCCAAAGATTGATCCAACGTTTGACCCGAGGAAATAAAAGGTACGAGCAAGAAAGCAAAAATGAATTTTTTCATCAAATACATATAATGAAGGAGCAAGTTACTAAGAATTGTTAAATCAACTTACTTTTTAAGCAACACGAGAAATTTACAAATCCGAAAGTGATTTACCGCTCACCTATTTTTCGCCAACGAAAATCGGGCAAAGCCGTACCTTGTATCACCAAATATATTTTATGAACAAACTTATCGCCTTCTGTTTTTTTCTTTGTTGCTTTTCCGGGTGGGCGCAAGAGAAGCCTTTGAGCATGAAAATGGATTTTGAAGACTATGACCCTCCGTCTTCACTGAAAGTAGAAGAGCACCGGCTTACGCGAGCAAAATTTCCGTTTATCGATATTCACAATCATCAAGGAAATTGGAACACAGCCGACTTGAGCGGCTTGATCAAGGAAATGGACAAACTCAACATGGGTATGATGATCAACCTAAGCGGTCGAGGTTTTCGCAGCAGTGGCGACCATTTGGAGAAATCCGTTGACAACATTCAAAAGCAATTCCCCAATCGGTTTGTGGTGTTTACCAACGTAGACTTTGGTGCAATTGATGACCCCGACTGGACGGCCCGCACGGTGAAGCAGCTAGAAGCAGACGTAAAAAGAGGCGCGAAGGGATTGAAGATTTACAAAAGCCTGGGCATGTCTAGTAGAGATAGCAAAGGCAACCGCATTCATATAGATGATCCGCGCATCGATCCGGTATGGGCGAAATGCGGTGAACTGGGAATTCCCATCCTAATCCATGCAGCAGACCCAAAACAATTTTGGCAACCAATTGACAAAAATAA
>JBBSCN010000163.1:0-7206 GCA_038250265.1 Cytophagales bacterium
ATTCAAAAAGCAAAATTCAAAATTGCGGTCGATGGAGTGAATTCTCCAGGAGGAATTTCAGTTCCTGAATTATTGAAAGCGTTAGGCGTTAAAAAAATAAAAAAACTGTATTTCGACCCCACCGGAAAATTTCCTCACAATCCCGAGCCGCTTCCAGAAAACATCAAAGCCCTTTGCAAAGAAGTAAAAAGAGAACAGTGTGATTTGGGACTTGTTGTCGATCCCGATGTGGATCGATTAGCCCTTGTATCCGAAGACGGCAAACCATTTGGAGAAGAATATACCTTGGTAGCGGTGGCGGATTATGTTTTAAGTGTACGCAAAGGCAATACGGTTTCTAATCTTTCTTCCACGCGTGCCTTACGGGATGTGACAGAAAAAGCAAAAGGTAAGCACACGGCTGCCTCTGTTGGCGAAGTGAACGTAGTCACTACTATGAAGCAAACAAAAGCCGTGATTGGCGGGGAAGGAAATGGTGGAGTAATTTTTCCGGAATTTCATTACGGCCGTGATGCGCTGATGGGCATTGCGTTGTTTTTAACACATCTGGCGAAATCAAAACTAAAAGCATCGGAGCTTAGAAAAACGTACCCTAACTATTTCATTTCAAAAAATAAAATTGAACTGACTCCCCAGATCAATGTAGATGAGGTGTTAGAAAAAGTGAAAGCAAAGTATACAAACGAAAAAATCAATACAGCCGATGGCGTGAAGATTGATTTTGAGAAAGAGAAAGAATGGGTTCACTTGCGCAAGTCAAATACAGAACCCATCATTCGCATCTATGCCGAATCACAAAATGAAAAGAAGGCAGACGAGTTGGCAAAGAGAATAATGGATGATATAAGGCAGATCATTTCCTAATTTGAATATGTTTTAGCAAGCCAAAAAAATTAAAGGCTAAAATCCTAATTTTGAAGCATGAGAGTTTACCTAGACAACGCAGCTACCACGCCACTCGACCCCGAGGTGTTTGAGGCCATGAAGCCTTTTATGTTGGAAGATTTTGGAAATCCTTCTTCCACCCATGCACACGGGCGCAAGGTGCGAGCTGCGATAGAATCTGCCCGTAAAAAAGTAGCAGAACTTCTCAACTGCACCCCTGGTGAAATCATTTTTACTTCAGGCGGCACGGAGGCAGACAATACCTTGATCCGTTGTAGTATCAACACCTATCAATTGCAGAATGCTATTTCTACACCCATCGAACATCATGCAGTAACGCATACACTCGAAACTCTGGCGAAAGAAGAAAAAATAAAACTGCACCATGTAAACGTGGATGAAAAAGGCCATATAGATTGTGTGCATCTTGAAAGTTTACTCAAGGCCCATCCAAAAGCATTGGTGTCACTGATGCATGCCAACAACGAAATTGGCAACCTCCTCGACCTAGAAAAAGTGGGAGAGCTTTGCCATCAATACAATGCCTACTTTCAGTCGGATACCGTGCAGACGATGGGTCATTATCGCCATGACATGAAGAAATTGAAAGTTCATGGACTTGCCGCGGCAGCGCATAAATTTCATGGACCGAAAGGAGTAGGATTCATGTATGTCAACAAAGACAAAAAAATACACCAGTTTATTCACGGAGGAGCGCAGGAGCGCAATATGCGCGGTGGCACTGAAAACGTGTACGGGATTATCGGCTTAGCAAAGGCTCTTGAAATCTGCTACCACGAAATGGGTGAGCATGAAAACCATGTAAAAAAGTTGAAGTCCTACATGATCGAAAGACTGAGGGCGTTTATACCCGATGTTCAATTCAATGGCGATTCTGCCAATCTTGAGAGTAGTTTATACACCGTTTTAAATGTCAGTCTTCCAGAATCGGACGAGAACGACATGCTTCTTTTTAATTTGGATCTCCAAGGCATCTCGGCTTCAGGAGGAAGTGCGTGTTCTAGCGGAACATCTACTGGTTCACACGTCTTGGGTGCCTTGTATCCAGATTCAAAAAGAGGCGCTGTTCGGTTTTCGTTTAGCAAGTATAATACAATTGAGGAAATTGATTTGGTGGTAACAAAGCTGTTAGAAATTTGTCGGGTAACGGTTTAGTCAAGCTCAAGCTATCGGGTTGGATGTATTCGGCTTCCAAACCGCTTGATAATTTCCTTTTCTAAATTTTCGTGATGAGCCGGGTGTGAGACTTTCAAAATTTCATATGCCCGTTGTCTCAAATTTTTGCCATACAAGTAAGCCGTTCCATATTCAGTAACCAAGTAGTGCATGTGGGCTCTGGTAGTAACAATGCCAGCACCTGATTTGACCTCAGGTACAATCTTGGAAACTCCTTTTTTAGTTGCTGATTCCAATGCTATAATTGGCTTACCACCATCCGATAATGCTGCGCCCCTGATAAAATCCATTTGGCCACCAACACCCGAATATTGATAGGTGCCAATTGAGTCAGCACAAACCTGTCCGGTAAGATCCACTTCGATGGCGCTGTTGATTGCAACTACCTTGGGGTTGGCTCGAATGACCCGAGTATCATTTACGTAGCTCGCCTCCAAAAAAGCAAACTGCGGATTGTCGTCAAGAAAGTCATATAATTTTTTAGAGCCGATGGTAAACCCTGACACCACTTTGCCCGGATGTTTCTTTTTATACGCATTGGTTATGACTCCTCGTTGAATCAAGTCCATCACGCCATCTGAGAACATCTCCGTATGTATACCAAGATCCTTGCAATGACCCATCGCCATCAATGCGGCATCGGGTATCGAGCCTATTCCCATTTGCAAAGTGGATCGGTCTTCTACTAGTGCTGCCACATTTTTTCCAATCGTCAAGTCCTCATTAGAAAGGTTACTGGAATAAGATACCTCTGGAAGCGCATCGTTACACTCTACCATGGCATGAAATTTACTGACATGTATGAAACCATCGCCATGGGTGCGAGGCATATTTGGGTTTACCTGGGCAATTAACTTTTTGGCATATTTAGTTGCCGAACGGACTACATCTACCGATGTTCCTAGTGAACAAAATCCGTGCTTATCGGGAGGCGAAACATGCAATAATGCAACATCCAATTGAAGAATTTTTTTTTCAAACAATCGGGAGATCTCGCTCAAAAAAATTGGAATATAATCACCTCTGCCTTCATGCACGGCCTCACGTATTGGCGCTGATACAAATAAAGAGTTAAAGTAAAAGCTATCACTGTATTTTGCTTTGGTAATCTCTAGGTCGCCCAGCATACTGATGGCTACCAATTCCACCTCTCTTAGTTCAGACGCCCTTTTTGTTAGCGCATCTAACAATAATTTTGGGGTGGCTGCGCTTCCATGCACCAAAACGCGATCCCCTGATTGAATTGATTTAACCGCTTCTTCGGCTGAGACAAATTGATTCATTTCTAAAAATTTAGATGCGAAAGATAGGGGTCAAATTAAGCGAAGCCGCTGACTTTCATCATATTTAATTACTTTTATTTTCCATGAGCAGCCAACAATCAATTTCTTTTATTGGATCGGGCAATTTAGCCTGGCACCTAGCGCCCGCTTTAGATAATGCAGGCTTTGTGGTGAAGGAAGTGTATAGTAGAAATCCCCAGCATGCCGAACGGTTGACCGACCGTCTTTACCAAGCAGAGGTAAAGGCAACATTGGATTTCTCAACAAGCGAGTCTACCATCTTTATCATATCTGTTTCCGATGATGCAATCAAAAGTATTGCGCAGGAAATCATTCTTCCAGAAGAAGCCTTTTTAGTGCACACCTCTGGCAGCCAGCCACTAGCAGAACTTAAGTTTGCGGCAACAAACAACATCGGGGTATTCTATCCACTGCAAACATTTAGTGCGCTGAAGAAAATCGACTTCAAAAAAGTGCCGGTTTTTATTGAGAGTACGAATCAAGAAACCGATGGGGTATTATTGTTATTGGCAAAATCGATTAGTAATCAAGTCAGGAAGATTTCATCGGAAGAAAGAAAAGCGTTGCATGTGGCGGCCGTTTTCGCGTCCAACTTTACCAATCACATGCTCGCCATTTCCAAAGATATCCTGCAAAGGAATAGCCTTGAATTTGAATGGCTCAAGCCATTGATCATTGAAACGATAGAAAAAAGTTTAAGCATTGAACCAGAAAATGCACAGACTGGCCCCGCAAAAAGAGGTGACCTTGAAATTTTAGATAAGCATTTGGAGTTTTTGAAAGAAGACGAGGCGCTTACCGAAATTTACAAGGTGGTCAGTCAGCATATTGTAGATCGATATCAATAGTATCTTAAAAATCGGTAACTTTATAAAAACACATTTTTATGAGAGCCATTTGCACGATCGCGTTATTTTTTTATTCATTTATTTGTTGGTCGCAGGAGGCGAAGAAGGATGAATTGCCAAATAATAAGGAGAAATTGAAAATTCAGAAACAAAATCCATTGATGATTTTGGATGGCCTTGAAATGAAAGACTCCACTCGTCTTTCTACAATTGATCCAAACAGCATCGAATCCATGGAGGTGTTGAATGAAAAGCAAGGTTATGAGCGATATGGTAGCAAAGGTGCGCAAGGGGCGGTATTGATTACGTCAAAATCGGGTGTCCGTATTCGACTAAATCCTGCACTTCAAACGCAATCTGGATTAGCCCCCTTATATATTCTTGACGATGCTGAATTAAAAGGCACTAATGCACTAGGGCAAATAAAGCCGAATGACATAGAGAAAATTGAAGTGATCAAAGACCAACAAGCGCTTGATATCTATGGCGATAAAGGCAAAAATGGTGTGGTTTTGATCACCACAAAAAAGGCTTATAAAAACAAATTCTGATAGATTTTATCGATGTAAAATCACTCGAACCGAAGCGTGATCGGTTACCCCACTTGATTTTATCCGATTAAAATTGCATTTGGTCTTCATTTTTGGCTTTTCTACCGTTTGCAATCACTATTTCGGGTGTTTATGGGTATTTTAGTTTTTCATAATTAAGAACAATGAACGTTAAGGGCTACTACAGAAGGGGGCGCGTTTTTGGATACCTCGGTTTGGCCGCCATTCTGGGCTTCCTTCTTTATTACGTTTTTATGTTTTTATCGACTTAAGGGCATCTCTAAAAACTCCCCTCACCTTTTTCCAGACAGCTATCGGGAGAGAAGGGAAAGGATTGAAGTAAAAAAACAAAGGTTTTTAGAGATGCCCTTAACATATTTCTCGTCCTCTGGCTTAAGCACTGCCATTTACAAATTTTCTGTTATTGTAAAAATTAAAGGGTGGTACGAATTTTAAAGATCCTTAAGCTATCCTTTCAAGTTTGCCAGCCACTAATTTTTTACCACGTAGGATTGTCTGATAAATCGCTGATTTCCACAACCGTATTTTTATACTTTTGTTGTTCGAAAACCATCCTATGCGCATTGTCATCATTCTTTTGTTCGTGTCCTTTAGCGGTTGGGCACAAAATCAAGATTCTCTTCAAAAAGTGGTCTACCAAAGTGCACTTGAAAAACTAAACAAAGGAAGTTATCAGGAGGCTTCCGTTCAGTTTTCGCAACTCATCACTACGGGGTTTAGCAACAAGGAGGTGTATTGCAAACGCGGAATCGCATACTTTCAATTGAATGAGTTTGAAAAAGCAAAAAATGATTTTGACGAAGCCGTAAAACTTCGGATAAATACGGCTGAGTTATTCCAATTTAGAGGCAATACCCGATATAAACTGGAGGACTATCAGGGTTCCATAAGTGATCTGGAAAAAGCGATTCAACAAGGCGTGGTGCACTTCGAGACGTTTGCCAACCTCGGCAACGCCAAATTTCGCCTTGAAAATTATAAGGAAGCAATTGCCAATTACGACAAAGCCTTTGCTACCGGAAAAAAAGACTATGTGCTTTACAACAACAGAGGTAAAGCAAAAATCAACCTGAAAGATTTAACGGGAGCTTTGGCAGATTTTGACGAAGCACTAAAACTGAAACCCGATTACGATAAGGCATTGGAAAACCGAGCAGACATCCGCTACCAATTGAAAGATTGGAAAGGGACGGTTGCTGATTTTGAAAAAATTATTGCCAGCGGTCGCAGTGATGAAGATTTGTTTCAAAAAGTTGGAACAGCAAAATTTAACTTGTCCGATTTTGCAGGGTGTGCTGAATCATTAAAGAAGGTGGTAGCAAAAGGGGTAAAAGACAAAGATGTCTTTCGCATGTTGGGATTGAGCTTAGCGAAAGTAAATGACATTCAAGGTACTGCCAACGCATTGGCTGCAGCGGTGTCGCTGGGAGCTAGCGATAAAGAAGTATTTGAAACCTTGGGCGCGGCTCAGTATTTTTTGAAAGACTACAAATCGGCCATTGAATCGCTCAGTCGCGCGATAACAAGTGGTGTAAATTCTAAAGAAGTATATCTATACAAAGGCAACGCTGAATACAATCAAAAAGATATGGAGAGCGCCATTAGAGATTTAGAGAAAGCAGTCTCGTTGGGGGCCTCCGACTATGAAGCCTTTAAAAATTTGGGAGATGCCAAGTTTATTAAAAATGATTTTGCGGGTGCCCTTCAGTACTACACCAAAGCGGTTGCTTTTCCCGCTGCAGATGCAGTCACCTATAACAATCGCGGAAAAGCAAAAGCTATGCTAGGCGATTTTGCCGGTGCTATTCCTGATTTTGATAAAGCAATTTCCCTTAAATCAGATTATGCGAAAGCGTACTTAAATCGCGGTACTGTGCGCTTTAATCAAAGCGACTTCAAAGGCGCTGCCGAAGATCTAGAGAAATCAAAAAGCAACGAAGCAGAATCAGCAGAGGTATTGCGAATGCTTGGCGTGGCCAAGTACAATTTGAATGACAAGCCAGCTGCCAAAAATTATCTGGAAAATGCTTTCAAGGCAGGGCTTAAAGATGCCAAAGCCAATCTCTACCTGGCCAATTTGCGCTATGAGGCGAGTGAGTTTAAACAAGCTGTCGATGCTTATATCCAAGCAGAAGCTGCAGGAGAAAAAGATATTACTCTTTACGAAAAAAGAGGTAAGGCGCTATATCAAACGCAAGACTACGGTGGTGCGATAACCGATCTTGAAAGAGTAAGCCAAAAAGGTTCGCCCGATTTGAATACGGTAGAATTTTTGGGAATGGCCTACATGCAGCAACAAAAAATGAAAGAGGCATTAGTGAATTTAGAAAAGGCCGCCATGCTGGGCAGCAAGAATAAAGACGTCTATTTACAAGTGGGAAATGGGCGTTTTAAAGACAA
>JBBSCN010000164.1:0-7101 GCA_038250265.1 Cytophagales bacterium
GCTTTGTATGATCCCAAGACAAAGAGGGAGATGAAAGAAGCAATCAACCGATATTTTAATGCCATGCGCGATACCGAGGGTGCGGTGGGTGTAATTTTTTATGCCGGGCACGGCATGCAATATGAGGGCGAGAATTATATGATCCCCACCTCGGCTACTTTACTGAACCCGGGCGACTTGGAGGACTATTGTGTGAAGATGAACACCCTGATGGCGGTGCTAAAATCTTCCGGCAAATCGTTGAACATTTTAATGCTGGATGCATGCCGTTCACTGCCCAGTTTTACGCGCGATTCTGAAACGGGACTTACGCGCATGAACGCCCCCCAGGGTGCGATCATTGTATTTGCCACCCAGCCCGGCTCGGTAGCCTCTGATGGCACGGGCAAAAACGGCCTGTTTACCTCCAAATTTCTAAAAGTAGTACAAGAGCCTAATTTGAACATAACTGACGTATTTAAAAAAGTAAAGCAACAAGTGTATGCCGAATCAGAGGGAAAGCAATTGCCCTCTGTAGAAGACAACTCCATTGGTGGCGACTTTTATTTTAGTGGCTCCGCTATCACAACTGCGGCCAACCCCATTTACACCGCTCCTGTTAAAGAAGAGCAAACCGCCAACGTGGCCGTTAGTAGCGAGCCAGTAAGCAAGCCCTTTGACTACGGCTATGGATCCAACGATGCGCCCACTGTTGTGGTGGGCACTCAAACTTGGTTAGGCAAAAACCTAAACACCACCAGCTTTGCCAATGGCGACCCCATACCACAAGCACAAACGGCAAAAGAATGGAAAGAAGCTGGCAATAGAAAACAACCCGCGTGGTGCTATTACAACAACGACCCCGCCAACGGGCGAACATATGGCAAGCTCTACAACTGGTATGCCGTGCATGATGCCCGCGGACTGGCCCCTGCAGGATGGCACGTGTCCAGCGATAGTGAGTGGACTGCACTCACCACCTATTTAGGTGGCGAAACTGCCGCTGGCAACAAAATGAAGAGTGTTAGCCTCTGGGCAAAAAATGGCAATGGCAGCAATAGCAGTGGTATTGCTGGCCTTCCGGGTGGCGACCGTGCCGCTAATGGGGCATTCTATTACATTGGCGAGGACGGTCACTGGTGGAGTTCTAGTGAGTACGCACCAGGTGAAGCCTGGTACCGCTCTCTGTACTTTATCAGTTGCGAAGCGTACAGGGGCGGTAACGCCAAGGCTTGCGGTTTTTCTGTGCGGTGCGTCAGGGATTGACTGACCTGCCTACCTCAGGCAGGTTTGACTATTTGTTTTTGTTAAGCCCGCGTTTAGCGGGCGAAATTTTTTTTGAGAAATGGCGCTGTACTACGATTTACCGGTTTATTATAAAGCTTGTTACGATTTGCTGCTCGAAATTTTTCAATTCACCAAGGGCTTTGCTAAAGAATATAAATACACATTGGGCGAAAGTTTAAAGAAGGAGACTTTAGAGTTACTTACTTTGATATTTAGGGCCAATAGTAAAACTGATAAATAGGCTACCTTGCAAGACGCGCGTGAACGCATAGAAGTTGTGCGGCTTTTTATAAGGTTAATGAAAGATTTGCAACAAATTAATGTTAAGCGTTTTGTCCAGATCAATGAAAAAGTGGAAGCGGTGTCCAAGCAACTAACAGGATGGTAAAAGTCATTGCAAAAATAGTTTCCGGCCAGAATTTCCGTTGTTACGGCAACGGAAAGCGTTCAAAAATGTCTCAATTTCGGAGTAGATCAGATTCAATTCATCCCCACTAATCACATAGGGAGGTAATAGGTAAAAGACGTTGCCCAAGGGCCTGATCAAAATTTTTCTTTCAATAAAATGAGCGTAGATTTTCTTTCGGAGAAAATTTTCGTAAGAGGTCTTCTCTTCGGTACGCAGTTCGATTGAAAGAATGGTTCCCAAATGATTGACTTTAACAACTGAAACATGTCTCGATATTTTTTTAGCAAAAATTTTGTGTTGGTCGCTTATTCTTTCAATATGAGCAAAGCATTCTTTTCGCGTAAGCAATTCAAAGCTTGCGTTTGCCGCTGCACAGGCGATGGGGTTAGCCGTGTAGGAGTGACCGTGATAAAGTGTTTTTGAGCTTTCTGTTGATTCAAACATTGCCACAATCTTTGACGAGCAACTGGTGGCCCCCAACGGCAAGCTCCCGCCAGTTATGCCCTTCGACAAAGCAAATATGTCTGGTTTATTTTGGAGATAGTCGCTTGCGAAAAATTTACCCGTTCTACCAAAGCCGGTGAAAACTTCATCGGCCACACAAACGATATTATGTTTATGTGCGATTGAAATCAGTTGATCAAGAATTTCGGGTGAGTACATTCGCATACCGGCTGCTCCTTGCACCAAGGGTTCGAAAATGAATACACCCACATTTCCCTCGCTCGCTAATTTTCTAAAATCACTTAGAACTTTGGCTTCGTTTTCATCTGTGGGGAATTCGATGAAATCTACTTCGAACAAATAATTGTTGAATGCTACATTAAAAGAATCTCTTGCCCCGACAGCCATCGCCCCGAATGTATCGCCATGGTAGGCACCTTCGAGTGCGATGATTTTGGTTTTAGTTTTTATACCCTGGTTATGCCAATACTGCATCGCCATTTTTAATCCAACTTCTACTGCGGTGCTTCCATCATCAGAGAAAAAAATCTTGGATTGATTTTTCGGGAGAATGCTCAACAGATTTTCTGCTAACGTGATAGCAGGTAGATGCGTAAAGCCAGCAAAAATTACATGTTCTAATTTGCTGGCTTGATCTGCAATTGCTTTGGCAATAACAGGGTGGCAATGGCCGTGAAGGTTTACCCACCAAGATGAAATGGCATCGATGATTTTCCTGCCGTCTGTGGTATGCAAATAAACACCCTGTGCGGATTCGATCAGAATTGGGTCTTCTTCAACTTCTAGCGGAGTGAAGGGATGCCAAATGTATTTTTTGTCTTTTTCGAGGGGAGTCATTTTGTTGTCTCTGGCTTAGGGGCTGGATATTGCAGGCTTCAAGCCTCAAGTCTATTGGGTTTATTTTATGCTTGGAGCTTTGATTTCAGTTTTTCTGCGTACTCGCTGATTTTGGTTTGGGTGATTTCCGGTTCTTCTTTGATGTGCCAAATAGTTTTGTAGTCGGAGTGTTTTAAAATAATTCGTTCACTTTCCGGATTGGATTTGCCATTGAAAATAATTCCGACCACTGTTAGATTTCGTTGCTTCAAAAGGTTGATGGTAAGGAGGGTGTGGTTGATGCTGCCGAGATATAAGTTTGATACCAAAATGATGGGTAAGTTAAGTCGCTGGGGGATATCAATAACAAAGTCTTTATCATTTAACGGTACAAGGCAACCACCAGCGCCCTCTACAATAAGCGCGTTATTTGTTTTGGGCAAAGAAAATTTCTCCAAATCAATTTCAACGCCATCTATTTTTGCGGACGCATGTGGCGAAGCAGGGGTATTGAGCAAATACGTTTCTGGGTGAATAATACATTCGGGAACTAAACTCTTTACCGTGTCGGCATCGCGGGGAAAACCGGCTTGGACGGGCTTCCAATAATCTGCCTGAAGTGCTTTGCATAAGATTGCTGACACAAGTGTTTTGCCGGAGTCGGTGCCGATGGCGGTGATGAAGTAGTTCATAGGTTTAGAGTTGAAAGTTAACGGTTTAGAGTTGAAAGTTAAAAGTTAAAAGTTGAAAGAGGCTTTCGGTAAGGGATGGAGGCAATGTTGGAGCCCGAAGTGGAAGAGAGCGTGGGTGGCGACTGCCGACAGCCCGACCTTTTTGGCCGAGGTCTCGGAGGACAAAAAGGATACCGCCAAACATGATTAGAAAATTTTCATCGTGTTAATCAGTTTTTTGATTTCCGTTTCTGTATTGTAGGCATGTAGGCAAATTCGAATGCGTTCACTTCCTTTTTTTATACTGGGGAAACGGATGCCTCG
This sequence comes from Cytophagales bacterium, assembly GCA_038250265.1. Classification (GTDB taxonomy): domain Bacteria; phylum Bacteroidota; class Bacteroidia; order Cytophagales; family Cyclobacteriaceae; genus ELB16-189. The sequence goes on from JBBSCN010000164.1 coordinate 3,952, forward strand.
GCAATCCATTCCGTTTTGTTGAAGCTGTTCTGCCAACGCCATCACTTGTTTATTTCCATTTATCAAAACTGATTGGATGGCGCTTTGACTTTCAATCTTATTGGGTAAGTTGTTTTGTTGATAATTTTGTAAAAAAAATTGAATGTTTTGTTGCAACGACTCTTGTAAGTAAAGTTGGTTCTGTAAAAACCCAAATGCACATTGGATTGAAACTAAACTATGTGGAGATAATGCGGTGGAAAAAATAAACGGCCGCGCGAAGTTGACCAAATAATTCGCAAGCGTAGAAGAACCTGCAATGCACGCACCGTGTACGCCCATTGCTTTGCCGAAGGTGTAAATGCGAGCATCGATTTTTGATTCAAGACCCAAACTGACGGCCAACCCAGCTCCATTTTTTCCATAAGCACCTGTACTGTGCGCTTCGTCCAGAATGATGGATGCATCAAACTGCTCGGCAAGATTTACGATTTCGGTCAAGGGTGCTTGATTGCCATCCATCGAATAGATCGACTCTATGGCAATAAATTTTTTACCATCCGTTTCTCTAAGTTGATCTTCCAAATCTTGAAGATTGTTGTGCTTAAAACTTTTGCGCTCGGCACGGCTAAGCTTCATGCCATCGTGCATGCAGGCGTGAACCAGCTCATCGTACAAAATTGTATCCCCTTTCTGCGGGATGCACGACAAGGCCGCTTGGTTGGCTGCATAGCCTGAATTGAAAATGACTGCTTGCTCGGCTTTGAAAATTTTTGCTAGATAAGATTCCACTTCTTCCGCCAGTGCACTATTTCCTGCTAAGAGGCGAGAACCTGTAGAGCCATTTTTTGAAAACGGCAACTGATGATAGCGCTCTTCTATATTTTGATGTAGGGCAGCAGATCTTGCCAGGCCTAAATAATCGTTAGAGACAAAATCTATTTTGTTTTGCGAAACAGTGAGTTGACGCAGTGATCCTTCCTTTTCTTTTTCAAGAAGGGCGTTCTTCATCCGGTTTTGTAAACTCATGAGCTCGCGCCTTTTCCTCTTGATTTTTCTAATGCGTCCCACATTTCATCGGGGATTTCTTCGATGTGACTAAACTCACCACCGTTGCGCAGCCACTCTCCACCATCAATGGTCACTACTTCACCAGTTATGTAGGCTGAATAATCAGACATGAGATAAGCGGCCAGATTTGCCAGCTCTTGATGCTCGCCAACACGTTTCAGCGGAATGCGCAAGGCTGGATCAAATTTTTTAACTAGGTCGCCAGGAAGCAGTCGACTCCACGCGCCTTCGGTAGGAAATGGCCCTGGGGCGATAGCGTTGCTGCGGATGTTGTACTTCGCCCACTCCACCGCCAGCGATCGCGTTAACGCCAGCACACCTGCCTTGCTACATGCGGATGGAACGACATAACCAGAGCCAGTCCACGCATAGGTGGTAACAATATTTAAAAAAGTGCCGGGCTGTTTTTTATTAATCCAATGTTTTCCTGCCGCAAGCGTCATGTAGTAAGTTCCTTTTAGCACGATGTCTACCACGATATCAAATGCGCGGTGCGAGAGGCGTTCGGTGGGGCTGATGAAATTTCCGGCAGCATTATTTAGGATCCCATGGATTTGACCGAAACGATTTTCAGTTTCTCGTATGACGTTTTCAATTTCTTCGTATTTGCGCACATCGCACCCTACTGCAAGCACTTTGCCGCCCGTCTCTTGTTCGAGTTCGGCAGCGGTTTTATCCAACACTTCTTTTTTGCGGCTGGTGATTACGAGGTTTGCCCCCAGTTCGAGCATGTATTTTCCCATCGATTTGCCGAGGCCCGTGCCGCCTCCGGTAATGATAATGGTTTTACCTTTGAATGAATCGGGTTTTAGCATGCCTTCCATATTTTAAGATTTAAGATGTGAGATTTTAGACAATGATTTCTTTTATCGACATGTAAAGTAACAATTGCTTTTAATTTTAGATATTTGTTCCGGTAAATATCTTTTTTTGACGACCGTTATTACGAAGAAATCCACCAAAGCTGGCATCGCCAAGGCTCTAAAGTCTATCAAGCCGAAAAAATCTGGCGTTGATATGAAACGGTTTTCGGGTAAGTTACATTGGAAAGGGGATGCCCTCAAAGTTCAACAAGAAATGAGGAATGAGTAGTGCCTTACTTTTGGATACCAATGTGGTTATTTTTGCATTGCAAGGTTCTGCTCACATCAATTCACTGATAACTAATCAACGATTATTTCTTTCATCTGTGACTGAGATCGAACTTCTGTCGTGGCCATTGGCGAAATCTCAAGACCTAAGACTGGTGAAGGATTTCGTAGCTTTGTTTACGTTATCTGAATATTCCTCTTCATTGAAAGATCAAGTAATACAGTTTCGAAGAACCTACAACCTGATGTTGGCCGATGCTTTTGTTGCCGCAACCGCAGCCCAGTTAGATGTTACGTTAGTGTCAGCAGATATTGGTTTTAGTAAATTGCAGGAAATTAATTTTATAAAAGTGAATTTATGACCCGATCCATCCTCTTCTTGTTTGCGTGTGTCTCTTTGATCTGTAGCTCCTGCATCGTTTCTAAAAAGAAATTTGATGACATGCTGGCGCAGAAAGTAAAAGCTGACGGTGACTTATCGGATCGCAACAAACAATTGGAGAAGGCGAATGCCTCATTGACAGATTTGGGCGAGTCTATTAAGAAGATGCAGCAAGATACGGCTAGCCTAAATCAAACCTATAAAGCCAATCAAAAGAAGTTGGGTGGCTTGAATAAGGAGTACGATCAGCTCAATGCAACCTACAAGAACTTGCTGACCAATAGCGGCAAACTCAACCGGGATGTGACGCAACAGCGAGATCAATTACTGGCGATCCAAGAAAATTTGGATAAGACCAGACATGAAAATGATTCACTTAGTTTTAGTTTAGTTGAGAGGGAGAAGAAAGTAAAGGAATTGGAGCAGATAATGGCGAATAAGGATAAGGCCGTCCAAAACTTAAAGAACAAGATCAGCAGTGCCTTGCTCAACTTTAAAGAAAATGACTTGACAGTAAAAGTAAAGAATGGGAAAGTGTATGTATCTCTGGCCGAGCAGTTGCTGTTTGGTTCGGGCAGCATTAATGTAGATAGTAAGGGAGTAGGGGCGTTGCAGCAATTGGCGAAA
>JBBSCN010000165.1:0-7071 GCA_038250265.1 Cytophagales bacterium
ACGGTTCGTTCGGTATTTGTGATAGGCCCTGATAAAAAAATAAAGCTGACCATCGCCTACCCTGCTTCTACGGGAAGAAATTTTGACGAGATTATTAGAGTGATCGACAGCTTGCAGCTAACGGCCGGTTATAGTGTGGCAACTCCTGCCAACTGGAAACAAGGGGAGGATGTAATCATAACAGCAGCGGTAAAAGATGAAGATATTACAGCGAAATTTCCTAAAGGTTACACACGCATAAAACCCTATTTGCGCATTACACCCCAGCCTAATTTAAATTGAGAAAATGTGGTCTCTGATTTTGCAGTGGACTAAACATCCACCGAATCGTAGACAACCACTTTGTTCCACAAGGAAGAATAATTTTTGACAAAAGCTTGATGGGTGGGATGATCTTGATAAACATCATGACCTTTCAAATCGTCAAAAACAGTAAATAATGAGATGTTATAGCTATCATCAATCACATAGCTCTTAGTCGTAGCGGCAGGAGTACCAATTTTTACCTGAAGAAGAGTTTCGATTTTCTTCAGCGAGTTAACACCTTCCAATAGTTTTTCTAAGTCTTCTTTGGAGGAAGGATTTTTTAACCAAAAGAAAACGTGATGCACTAAAAGCTTTTTTTCATTGTCGGCACTGAGTGCTGGAAAGGAAGAGGTCAACGAAACCGCTGCAGCAGTAGAGATGCCAGCTAAAAATTTTCTTCGAGTGGTCATTAAGTTTTTAATTTTTCTTACAAGAGTAAGCCAGTTCCTTTAAAAAGCTAATGACTTCGTTCACGTCTTTGCTAATTCCAAAATCAGTAAGGGAGGGAAGATTTTGCATGAAGAAGTATTGCGCGTGAGACGTTTCTATCAAGGTGCTGCTCAAAGAATGAGAATATTTGTAGTCAGGATTGTGTTCTAAAATGATGTCCGAAAGTTTTGCTGTAAAATCTTTGTAAGGCTTGAAGAATTTCTTTTGGTTATCTTCAACAACTTGTTTGGTCAAATAAGTTTTTGAGGCTTCCTTAATAATAATTCGGTGCAATGCTTCTTTGTCTACTTCCTCCCCTTCTTGAATCATGTCCTCCTTTTTGAGCATCAACACGTGAATAAAAATATCAATTTTTTCTACAGGATCTTTTACATTTTTAACATTGTATGTGAGTTGATAGTCCATCCACCTCCAATACCACTCAAAATAGTAAAGCAGCAATCGGTGTTTGCTCTCGAAATACCGATAGATGCTCGATTCGTTTGTACTCAATTGGGTGGCCAGTTTTTTGAACGTGAACTCTTCCAAACCCAATTGGTCGATCATGTGTATTCCGTTACTCAAAATATTCTTGCCCAGCTCAGATAGCTCCGGGTTGCGGATATAAAGCTGCTCGTTTACTTTCACTTGGATTTCCCACGCCATGGTCTGATTTTTTTAAAAATTGTGGATTGCACTCGACAACACAAGTATACTGATTTAAAATAACAGTAATACTTTCGGTGATGCAATTATTATTAGATTTGTAGGCTAAAATCAACAACAATGGCCACAAAACGAGCGATAACGGTTGCAGGCGGAGACGGTATAGGACCCGAGATCATGGATGCCACACTTTCTATTTTAGACGCAGCAGGAGCACAATTGGAAATAGAGCGAATTGACATTGGCGAAAAAGTGTACGAGCAAGGACACACATCGGGAATAGCCAATGAGTCTTGGGACTCGCTCCGAAGGACTAAAGTTTTTTTAAAGGCACCAATTACTACTCCTCAAGGGGGCGGCTTTAAAAGTTTGAACGTAACCATTCGTAAAACTCTTGGATTATATTCAAACGTTAGGCCTTGCATTTCTTATTACCCTTACGTTGCTACCAAGCATCCAGTAATGGACATCGTCATCATCCGTGAAAACGAAGAAGACTTGTATGCGGGTATCGAACACCAACATACAGATGAAGTAACACAGTGTTTGAAAATAATTACTCGCCCGGGCTGCGAAAAGATAGCACGGTTTGCGTTTGAATATGCGCGCGCTTACAACAGAAAAAAAATCACTTGCTTTACCAAAGACAACATTATGAAACTAACCGATGGGTTGTTTCACAAGGTTTTTGATGAAGTGGCTGCGGAGTATCCTGATATTCAAAATGAACATTGGATTGTAGATATCGGTGCGGCAAAGTTGGCTGATTCACCGGAGGTATTTGACATGATCTTGATGCCGAATTTGTATGGAGATATTTTGTCTGACGTGGCAGCGCAAATCACGGGTTCAGTAGGATTAGGTGGTTCTGCCAATATTGGTCAAGATTATGCAATGTTTGAAGCCATTCATGGTTCCGCACCACGTAGAGCCGGTCAAAATATGGCCAACCCTTCTGGACTACTTTTAGGCGCGATCCAAATGATGGTATACATCGGTCAGCCAGAAGTTGCGGAGAATGTACACAATGCTTGGTTGAAGACATTGGAAGATGGCATCCACACGTATGATTTGTTCAAAGAAGGAACTAGTACTGAAAAAGTAGGCACCAAAGAATTTGCACAAGCGATCATCAAGCGATTGGGAAGCAAGCCGCAAAAACTGAAAGCTATTACCTACAATAAATCAGACTACAAACAAATACAAGGAAGCTTTAATCCAACCGTACCTGCAAAAAAAGATTTGGTAGGAGTTGATATTTTTCTTCACTGGTATGCCTCAAATAAAAATCCCAATGAATTAGGAAAACTTTTGAAAGACACAAAGTCTGCACCTTTTGAATTAGTGCTCATTACCAATCGAGGTGTAAAAGTTTACCCCGATGGATTGCCTGAAACATTTTGCACTGATCATTGGCGCTGTCGATTTACATCCAAGAAAATGGATCAACCCGGTAGCTATGCAGACGTTCTCAAATTGCTTAGTGAAGTTCACGCGCTAGGTTTGGACATTATAAAGACGGAGAATCTTTGTCGCTTTGATGGGAAAATAGCTTTCTCACTTGGTCAAGGGCAGTAGAATCGAATCAACCAAAAGAAAAGTGGAGCCAACGGATTTTTTTCGTGGCAGAAAAGTGTTGATCGCCACCCGGCATGGCAAAGAAAAAGTGATTGCCCCGGTTTTGTTGGAGTTAGGGATGGTTCCCATTCAACTATCTGACTTCGATACCGATCAGTTTGGAACGTTTACAGGAGAAGTAGAACGGCAGCAAGATGCCCTTGCCACGGCCCGGCTAAAAATAAAAGAAGCCTTACGGATTTCAGGAGAAACACTGGGCATCGCCAGCGAAGGTTCCTTTGGCGCCCATCCACAAATAGGCCTGATACCCGCAGATGAAGAATGGTTGATATTGATTGATACGTTCAATGAGCTAGAAATTTTTGCCTCTCATCTTTCTACCCATACAAATTATTCCCAACAAGAAGTTTTTAGCTGGGGCGAAGTAAAAATGTTTGCAGATCAAATTGGGTTTCCTGTGCATGCAGTTATACTACGTTCAGCGAACTCCATTCAAAAAGGAATTACTACATGGGAAGTCCTACAAAAGAATAGCGAGGAGTTATTGATGGCGGGTGCTATCTCTATTGAAACCGATATGCGGGCTATGTTCAATCCAACGCGGATGGAGGTGATCGCAAAGACTGCGAAGTTATTGGCAGAAAAAATTAACGCGATTTGTCCCGCTTGCCATTTTCCGGGATTTGGCGTGACGCAGCGAATTGCTGGGTTGCCCTGTCACTTATGCAATCGCCCAACTTCGCTCACGTTGAAACTGGTAAAAACATGCCAGCATTGTAGTAACCAATCAGAAGTACTTTCTCCAGAAGGGGAGAGCTGCGATCCGATGTATTGTAATTATTGTAATCCATGAGCACTACTTCCGCATCGGATTCGTTGCAGGCCGTCTTGTTACTAAGGGCTAGCTACGAGAAATTTTACGGTACCTTCAACGACTGTACAGTTGATTCAAAAGAACGCTTTCAAAAGCTACTGTGGAAAGAGCAGCGCGAAGCGGTTCGAAAGCGAATAATACTCCATGATCTCGCATTTGAAAAAGCCGTGGAAGGGTTAGCGCCCTATCGTCAACACGGAAGAGGATGGTGGAAGGAAACAGCTAACGAATTCGATATACAAACAAACCACAATCCGCTCGCGCAGACTTTTTTTGATGCCGTGGGACGGATTTTCTTTAAAGGTGATCTGGCGTTTACCTTATTCGATGTGGCCAAAAAAGAGTCACTTGATTTCCGGCTCACGCTAAAGAAAGTTGAGTTAACTGATCCTTTTCAAAATTGGATTGAAAGCTTATTGAAGGATATTGGTTTTAGAATTCCCACAAAAAATATCGAAAAAGTCGCGGCTCGCGTAAGCGACTTGCTCCGCAAAAGATTTTTGCAACCGTTGGTAACCTGTTTTTTTTACCCTGATTTGTTCTACAGAAATAAGCATGCCTATTTACTGGGCTATGCACAAGAGGGTGAAGCTATTATTCCATTATCCCTTGCGTTTACAAATACTGAACAGGGAATTACTCTGAATGCCCTTCTTACAACAGAGGAAGAAATCAAGAATGTATTTGCTTTTAGCCGATCGTATTTTTTGGTAAGCACGAGTGACCCAAAAGCATTAATTGATTTTTTACTGACGGTACTACCTGCTAAGCCGGAAGCGCAGCTCTACATGAACCTTGGTTATCAAGAGCACGGAAAAGAGTTAGTTGTTCGGCACTTGCACCGGCACTTGCAGGAGAATCGGTCGCAGTTTATTGTCGCACCGGGCATTGCAGGCATGGTGATGATGGTGTTTACGTTGCCTGATTATGATTTGGTTTTTAAATTGATTCGAGATCATTTTCGTCCGCCCAAGTCGGTGACGAGGGAAGAAGTAATTGATAAGTATAAATTCATTGCCATGCACGACCGTGTAGGCCGATTGGCGGATGCACAACGTTTTGAGTACCTAGGTTTGCCCGTTGCTTATTTTGACCAACAGTTGCTTGCCTACCTTTTGACAGATTGTTCGCAAAGCGTTTCCGTGCTTCATGGTATCGTTTGTTTTCAAGATGTGTATGTAGAACGCAAAATGGTGCCCTTGAATTTGTATCTAGAGCAAGAAACTCCTGAAAATTGTAGGCATGCCGTAATTGATTTCGGAAATGCCATTCGAGAGATGGCCATGAGCAACATTTTTCCGGGAGATCTACTGATCAAAAATTTTGGCGTGACCCGTGAAAAGCGAGTCGTGTTTTATGACTATGATGAAATCGTTCCACTGGCCGAATGTACTTTTAAAGATATTCCTAAAGCCCGTAATGACGATGATGAAATGAGTGCCGAACCGTGGTATGCTGTCAATGAATCGGATATCTTTCCAGAGGAGCTGGTAAAGTTTCTATTACCGGAAGGTGAGCATCGAAACCTTTTTGCAGCCCATCATCAGGAATTGTACACTGCCCGCTTCTGGAATGAATTAAAAAAATTCCATCAGGAAGATCAGGTGGTGGATATTCAACCGTACGAACAGAACTTGAGTAGCTAGGTTCTCTCAGCCGTTTTTAAAATGATAGGCCTTTGGTTTTGTGAAGGCTCTTAATCCTGCGTGAGAGAGAGTAGCCCCAATGCCGGAATGTTGTCTTCCACTCCAAGGCAAAGCCGAGCTTACTCGATCGCAACAATTCCAATAGCCTGTGCCGGAATTGATTTGTTTTAAAATTTTTTCTGCTCGTTGTTGGTTGGCACTATAGACAGAAGCTGTCAATCCGTACTCGGTGTCTTGCATTAGCCGAATGGCTTCGGCATCATCTTTTACTTTCATAATGCCAATGATGGGGCCAAAAGATTCTTCGCGCATTAGACTCATTTCGTGATTGGCAGACGTAATAACGGTTGGAGCAAAATAATAGCCTTTGTCATTGGTTGTCTTTCCTCCCGTTTCAATTTTCGCGCCTTTTTTAACGGCATCCTCCACTTGGCTTTCCAGAAAAGACAGTTGTTCTTTTCTGCTCAACGGCCCGATATAAACACCCGGCTCAGTTGGCTTCCCAATCTTCCACGACTTTACTTCTTTTACAAATTCATCTACATATTGATCATACACCTTTTCGTGGACATAAATCCGCTCGAGGGCACAACAACTTTGACCGTTGTTGTAAAATGCACCATCGGCTGTTCCTGCCGCCACGGCCTTTACATCGGTAATATCATCGGCTACATATAAAGGATCTTTGCCACCTAACTCCAATAGGCATGGCACCATCTTAGTAGAAACTTTCTCGTAAATATATTTTCCGGTTTTATAAGAACCCGTAAAAAAATATCCGTTGAATGGCAGTTCTAATAGCCACTCACCTACCTTGCGTGAACCGATGGCAACGTGAAAAATGTTTTCGGGCACACCCGCTTTCTTCAACAATTTTTCAATCTCAAACCCCGTTAATGTCGAATATTCAGAAGGCTTGTACATCACGGCATTTCCCGCTAGTAAAGCAGGAACAAAAACATTGATGCCAACTAAATAAGGATAATTCCAAGCAGAAATATTGCAAACTACCCCCAATGGTTCGTATGATATTTTCTCTGTTAGATTTTCATCTTGCGTCATGATCTCATCGGCCAAATATTTTTCCGCATTCTCGGTTAACCATTTAATTCTCGCCCTTGCTCCGTTTATTTCATTGCGCGATTGTTGCAACGGTTTTCCAACTTCAGAGGTTAATGTCGCAGCCAACGGCTCAATGCTCTCCTCTAGCAAATCAGCAAACTTTCGAAGGGTTTGAATACGGTCTTTCAATGGCACTTCTTGCCACGCAGATTGGGTAGTTTTTAGAAAATTGAATTTATTATGTAGCGATTCTGGTGAGTCCTCGGCAAGTGTAGCAATCACCTCTTCTGTAGCTGGATTAATAACGTTCATAGACTTTGCTTTATAAACTTCTTACTTCATTCAAGAAACTCTCTTTGATATTTTTCGTCAGCGCGCTGGTTTGGTCCGTCATCCGTTCGGGATGCCATTGTACTAACATCAAATATGATTTGCCTTCCGGCTTGATCCGTTCAAGACCTTCAATAACACCATCGGGCGAATAGCAATTAGCCACCAAGCCAGACCCAA
>JBBSCN010000166.1:0-7056 GCA_038250265.1 Cytophagales bacterium
CTCATCTACCATGGCCAGCGTAAAGGTCATTTTACGTTTTTGCTTTTCAGAAATTTTTATGCGCACCTGCTGACCCGGCTCTAACTCATCTACCATTTGTATAACGGGCTCTAAGTGGGTAGCCGGATTTTCAATACCGATCGGAATAATCCCATATAATCGAATGGGTAAATCATTAATCGTTTGCGCGTGGGGTTGTAGCAAACTCACGTTAACAAAAACGTTGGGCGTCATTTCTGCAGTGGCTTCAATCACCACTTTGTTTTCACCCTTTTTTGTTTCCACCCATTGCGAAGAGACAATCTTACTTCCGTTCTCGATAGAGACCAACGCCCGTCCCGCTCCGCTGCCGGGAATCGTCAAACTAATTTTCTCACCTACATTGTAAGCCGCTTTGTCTGATGCAAACGTCAACCGTGTAGCACCGCCTTTTTCTTGGCGGCTGTTTCTTCCAAAGTAACCGGGCTGGTCAATGTAAACCGTCTTGCCGGTGCAATGCCCGGAAACAGGATCACAGACTTTTATATAATAAGTTCCCCAGTCGGCTTCCGCAACTTTAAATGTCCAGCTCGCCTTTCCATTGGCCGTGGCGACCGAACCACTCTTGAAAAGACTTTTGCTATCGTTCTCGATGTAATTAGCGATGTTGTCATAGGCGTTATCCCACCACCAGTATCGATTTAATTTGTAGAGCGAAATTTCCACTCCTTCGCGGTTCACAGGCTTCCCATCAATATCCAAGAACACAACATCAACTTTTTGATCTTGATCGGTGTACAGCATCCCACTATACTTTTCACCTGCTGGCACGCGGACGCCAGCATACGATTCGTAAGGATAGTAAGGTAAACTAAATCGGTCAATGCTAAAGTTCCCACTTTCTTCAAAAACCTTTCCCTTAAAAACAGCCGTCATGAAACCCGGATATCTTTCTGTTTCAAAGGATGCATTGATAACAGCTTTACCGTTTTCATCTGTAAATCCTTCAAATAAGCGCGTGCTATTTGTATGGAATGATATCGAATACGGTTCCTCAAAAACAAAATCATCGTACTTGACAAAGCGCGTTTGACTCCTACTAGAAATTACATCAAACTCAGCTTTCAAATTTCTTCCGGGTGCGCCATGTAGCCAATTCACCGTTAAGTTTCCTTGAATAGATTTACTGACGATCCGCTCCTGACCAAAGTCAAGATTTATTTTTAAGCGATTGGGTTTTATGGTTTCAATTTTTATTTGCTGCGTAAAATCAGTTCCTCCCACTTTGATTCGTGCCATCCAGTTCCCCGTGGGCGCATCTTGTGCAGTAGCTGTAGCAAACCGATAGAATCCATTTTCGGAAGAAGATTTTACCATTCGGCTGCTCACCACTCCCTGCGGATTTAGCAATTCGAAAACTACCGGATGGGAGGAAGGCAGTGTTTTGTTTTTATCTTCCAAAATAAAACTGAGATACAACGAGTCTCCCGGCCGCCAAACTCCACGATCGCCATACAAAAAACCTTTTAGTCCTTTGTTGATACTTTCTCCGGATACGTCAAACCCACTTAGCGAAAGCGATTCACCGTCAACTAATCGTAAGTAGCCTCGCTGGGCACCATTTTTTACGATGACCGCAAATGGAGTCGTCTTTGATGTGAGTGCGGCCCGGCCATCAGCGTTGGTATTAGAAGTGCCAATCAACTGCTGCTGAAAGTCATAAAACTCAACAGAAGCGCCAGCGAGAGGCTGAGTTGTTTTCAAGTCATTGGCGATAATGGTGGTAGTACCATCGTCACCGCTTTTGGCAATCAAGCCAATATCGGAGGCCAGAATATTTTTTTCAATATTGCGTGAATTGGAATAATAGGAACCATCACATGGATTGCCGCGCTGCTCCCAATTATATTCACCATCGTAATATTCGTATCCATCTTCATAATAGTAGTCACGATAGCCAGAAAATTCTTCTGGTTCCTCATTCTGATCGATGGTCAATTCGGTTTCGGCTTCTCCATCACAGTTGTACAATGCGTATTTCTTTTTGAACTTCATGGATACCCTGTAAATCGCGCCAGGCTCTGAAACAAGGAGTTTGGAAAGATCAAGGGTAAATCGATTCCACTTGCCTAGATCGGTGACGCCCGCATTGTCGAGCTGAATGGTTTTCTTCAACACATTTTTTCCCACTCGATACATTTGATCATTGCCACTCAGATTATTTACCTGAAGGAACTGCAAAATATTATTCTCGAAAACTTTACTCACACTCACGTCCACCGCTTTTAAATTCACTGCTTCAAAGGGAAGCACAAGCCCATCTGTACTTGGAAGAATACTTCCTTTTCCAACAAACCGCATCGCGGGCTTTTCTTGTTCAAATACAATCTCAGCAGTAGTCGGCTTCTTCATCCGATAGTCGAGGACGTTGCGAATACCGCCTTCGATATAAATAGTTTTTGTCCCGGTCTGCCTTACCGATGGATAAATCCATATCTCGTTGTCATGCACATCAAAATCCAACGGTACATCGTTGGCATCGCCAATGGAAATTAACCCGTTGAGTTGTTGACTCTCTTTAATGGGATCTGAAAATTGTAAGGCAACATATTGATTCGGATTTTGAATCACGCGCACATTCATCAACTTAAAATCATCTAACGAGGGTATTTCGATAGTTTGATCGCTCGCTTTATTTACACCCATACTCGTTCCACTGGCGGAAACAATCACAGAAGAAGGATTGTCTTTTCTGGCTACGTCTTCAATGGTGAAAATATGTTGTTTTCCTTCGCCATCGTGCTGCCATGAAATTTTCAAACTTTGGGTTTCCTGTTTTGCCGTTAATATTTTTTCTGCCGCAGCGCCTTCAACATAATCTGCGGTGGTCAATGTGCCTTCTATTTTTTGACGCTTCAATTCTGTTTTAACATAGGGCTTGATGTTATCTACAGTCCACTCAAAATTCTGAGGAATGATTTGAAAGGAATACCTGAACTCGCTCATTTCCTTTTTTACTGAAAAGAGTTTAGCCAGTTTGAACTTCACCTGATAAACCTGACCCGAATTCATCCGGCCTTCGGGATCGAACTCAATCGTCTGCGCATTAAGCCAAGTTGCTTTTCCCTTGAGTGATGGGCTAAACTCGAATAGCGAGCTGCCAGCATCATCGCCCACGCTGACATTGGCAGGCATGGCATCTTTAGCCAACACAATGCGCAATGTTGATCCTGATCCAACTACACCAGCCGTGTAGGAAGTGATGTATTCTCCAAAGGCTGGATCGATAACACCATTTGTAGGACTGCCCTTGTCTTTACATCCCATGGCCAGGGCGATTAGAATGAATACATACAATGTTGTAATGCGAAGCCGTGTAGTAAATGAATGAATCATGGGAGGTAGAGTTTTGGAATCGTTCAAATATCGTAATTTTTGAATGATCACGATTGATCAAATAGACATTAATTTTATTGTTTAGAAAGAACCGCCAGAATGTTCCATTCACGTAAATTCTCTTTGTTCGGCACATTAATAGGTGTTACTTTATCACCTGACTAAATTATTGAAATATGTATCGCATTCTTTTTCTATGCATCATCTCTTTCAGCGCTGCTTCTCAACAAGTTCCAACTTCATACTACCAAGACCTGAACTACCGATTGGTCGGACCCTTCCGCGCAGGCAGGACAGTAGGTGCAGTTGGAATCCCCACACAACCCAATGTATTTTACATGGGTGTGAATAATGGTGGCGTCTGGAAGACAGATGATTTTGGCCGCACCTGGAAACCTATTTTTGATAAGGAGTCGACCGGATCGATTGGAGATATTGCTGTTTCGCCCTCCAATCCAAACATTATTTATGTCGGCAGCGGAGAAGGGCTTCATAGGCCAGATCTTGCTATTGGCGATGGCATGTTTAAATCTATCGATGACGGAGCTAGTTGGAAGCACATCGGTTTGAATGATGCGCAACAAATTGGAAGAGTGGTTGTTCATGCTTCCAACCCGGAAATTGTTTTTGCAGCGGTGTTAGGGCATCCTTATGGAGCGAATGAAATGCGAGGCGTGTATCGAACAAAAGACGGAGGAATTTCGTGGGAAAACGTTTTATACATCAATGAAAATACGGGAGCGATTCAAGTAGAGTTTGATCCAAGCAATCCGGAAACTGTGTATGCCGATATGTGGGAACACCGCGAAGGCCCGTGGGAAAATGGATCTTTTTCAGGAACAAATAGCGGATTGTATAAATCTACGGATGGAGGAGCGAATTGGAAAAAATTGTTAACCGGTTGACCAGCGGCTCAGCAAGGAGTCGGCAGAATTGGATTTGGAATATCGAACAGCAATCCAAAAAGACTATTTGCCACAGTGGATGCGCGCGAGCAGGCGGGCGTTTATAGAAGTGATGATGGTGGCGAAAGTTGGAAACAGGTGAGTACTGATGCTCGGATATATGGGCGGGGCAGCGACTTTGCTGAAATAAGAATACATCCTAAAAATCCAGATGTGGTGTATGCTGCCAACACGGCCTCATATCCTTCGATGGACGGTGGCGTTACTTGGACATCGTTCAAAGGCGCGCCCGGTGGCGATGACTATCATCGCATTTGGATCAATCCACTCCAACCCGACATCATGATTTTTGCGGCCGATCAAGGCGCGACTGTTACGGTGAATGCCGGCAAGACTTGGAGTTCGTGGTACAATCAACCAACCGCGCAATTGTACCATATCTCTACCGACAATCAATTTCCGTATTGGATATATGGAGGTCAACAAGAGAGTGGAGCGATCGGAATTAAAAGCAGGGGAGAAGGCGGACAAATTTCGTTTCGCGATTGGACTGGCTCAGGTGCAGATGAGTATGCGTATGTAGTGGCCGATCCAAAAAATCCCGATATTATTTATGGTGGGCGTGTTACACGCTTCAATAAGAAAACAGGACAAACTCAAAATGTAGCTCCCGAAGCGTTGCGCTCAGGCCAATATAGAATGCTGCGCACATTGCCATTATTGTTCCATCCTGCCGATAACAATCAATTGCTTTTTGCTACCAATGTTTTATGGAAGACAACTACGGGCGGAGATCAATGGGAAATCATTAGTCCCGATTTAACTCGCAAACAACCGGAAGTGCCCGCGAGCATTGGTGATTTTAGAACAGACAATTTAAAAACGATGAAGCAGCGGGCGGTGATCTATTCCGTGAGTGGATCACCCCTCGATAAGAATATAATTTGGGCTGGCACCGATGACGGATTAGTACACAAAACTTCAGATGGAGGAAAGACTTGGAAAGACGTTACTGCAACAGCACTTTCTTCGTGGGATAAGGTGTCACAAATAGAGGCCAGTCATTTTGATATGAACACAGCTTTCTTTTCAGTCAATGCGTTGCGTAAAGATGATCTGCGTCCGCATATTTATAAAACAAATGATGGTGGCACAACGTGGAAAGAAATTGTAAATGGGATGGCCACCAATGGCTCGGTAAATGTAGTGCGCGAAGATCCAAAGCAAAAAGGATTGCTGTTTACGGGTACAGAGCGCGAAGTTTATTTCTCTATCGATGAAGGTGAAAACTGGCAATCGCTAAGGCGCAATATGCCAGCAACTTCTATTCGTGATTTGGTAATACATGAAGATGATTTAGTCATCGGCACGCATGGCCGATCGATTTGGATTTTAGATAACATTTCACATTTGCGAAATCTGGCGAAAGCCTTCCAACAAAAATCATCGTATTTGTTTCCTCCCGCACTGGGCACTCGCGTTCGCTACAATATGTTTTCCGATACGCCACTTCCTCCTGAAGAACCAACCGGGCAAAACCCAGCTGATGGCGCAGCATTGGATTACTTTTTGCCAACCACTGCATCCGATGTACGATTGGAAATTGTAGATCAAGCCGGAATGTTAGTGAGGAGTTATTCAAGCAAAGACAAGCCTGATATGATCGATACACTATTGATTCCACATCCAACGTATTGGATCAGACCTCATCATGCAGTTTCTACTCAAACAGGCCACCATCGTTTTGTTTGGAATTTGCGATATGCCGAACCCAAAGGTGCGAATCGCCAGTTTGCCATCGCAGCAGTTTATCACAATACACCGAGTGGTCCTGTGGGGCCTTACGTTCATCCGGGCAAATACAAAGTTAAGTTGATCGTTGATGGTGTAACGCAAGAACAAGAAATCGATGTTCGCCTCGACCCGCGCGTAACAATCAAAGAGGAAGATTTAAAAATGCAATCAACTTACTCGATGTCATGCTATAAAGCTTACAACGATCTCCAGACCATGCGTGAGACAATTGATTTGAAATTAGCTAACCCAAAAGCAAAATGGGCGAAAGGAAAAAAAGAACAATTGCTCGCTTTGCGCGGAGAAGGCAGCCCCGAAAATGCTGATGTGATGTACGGAAGCATCACTGAATCACCCATTGAGAAAGAGACGATTGTTGGTTTGCAAGACAAAGTTTTGTACATGATGACTGTTTTACAAAGTGTAGAAGCCAAGCCGACACAAGCGCAAATCAAAGCGGTGACTAGATTGGAATTGTTGGGAGTGGAGATGAAGAAGAAATGGGAGGCGATGGCAACCCAGTTTGGTAAATAAATTCCTACCTTCAACATTATGAATCACGAAAAAACAAACAAAATAATCTATTCCGGAAAGTTTCTTTTTGAAAAAACAGAAGAGTTTATTCAAAGAGCCGCTTGGATAAAGAGCGCGATAGAGTCAAAATTTCAGCCAATTATTGTTGCCGAAAGAAATATTTTTAGGAGAATATTCCTATTGTTAAAAATGAAATTTGAAATCAGACAGGAGATCGAAAAAGTAGCTTCGCACAGAAACCTTCATTTTTCTCATTGAGCTTTAAAGCACTAATTGGCAATCACTAGAATGAATAGATACTATTACCTCGGTTATCTCGATCTGGCGTTCCCCCTCTGCTACGAAGTAGAGAGGGGGTGACCGAACGAAGTGAGGTCGGGGGTGAGTCAGAAATTAGAACAATGAAATAAACTGACGTGTTTTCAGCTCATAAATTCTCTATATTTCA
>JBBSCN010000167.1:0-6995 GCA_038250265.1 Cytophagales bacterium
AATCATTCAGCAACCCAGTTTTGACGAAGACGAGCTCACGCTACTTTCTGACATCTTTCTAGAGAATCTAAAGGTGAGTAACGAAAAGACCGGTGTGGTCGCGTCCAAAACACTCCAACGAAACATCTTTGGAAAAAATCACCCCTACGGTAGATCAGTAGAACCAGCAGACGTAGGGCAAGTCACCGCATCCGATCTGCATTCCTTTTTCAAAAAAACGTTTGTGCCCTATCAGGTTTTTATTACCGGTAATTTGCGCCCATCGCAAATAGACGCAGTCAGTCAGTTTATTTCTTCCTATGCACAAATTCAATTTTCAAACAGTGCGATACTCACTGAAAACGGAAAACCGTTTGCGGAAAATGTAGAAAAAGAAAATAGCGTCCAAAGCTCGGTTCGACTAGGCAGAATCACGTTGTCAAAATCACACCCCGACTACGCTGGTCTTCTATTGCTCAATCATATTTTGGGTGGTTACTTTGGCTCCCGCCTCATGAAAAACATTCGTGAAGAGAAAGGACTTACCTACGGAATTTCGTCTTCGGTTCACTCGCATTTGAACGCTGGCTTCATGGCCATCGCCACGGACGTAAACAAAGAAAAACTTGAGCCAACATTAGTGGAGATAAAAAAAGAAATCCGATTTCTTTTGGACATCCCGATACCCGCTGCAGAACTGGAGATTTCTAAAAATCATTTCTTGGGCAATCTGCAATTAGAAATATCGAATCCTTTTTCCGCGATGGATAAAATCAAGTCACTGAAGTTGAGCAATCTCCCCTCTAATTATTACAGTGAGCTATTCTACAAAGTGACTACCATTACTGATGGGCAACTACAAGCAATAGCAAATGAATGGCTTGTACCCGAAAGTTTTTACCAGGTAACGGTTGGATGAGCGGTCAGGCCGCTATATGTACTTTATATTCTTCATAGCGGTCTAGCACCTCCTTTACATATCGCACGGGACCATCGCATCGGCAGTAGCCGGCCGCCACCACTACATCGCGATAATATTTTGGATTTGATTTTTGTAACAAAAAATACTCCACGCTGTCATCCCATTTGCTGGCGTTGCGCGCGTTTTTTCGCGCCAACTTCTGCGCATCAATTACATGGGAAACGCCCACATTGTAGGAGGCCAAAACAAACTTCAACCGTTCTTGCGGGTCATCCACCGTTTTTGCCCAATAGTCATCTAAAAATTTGAGGAAGCGAATCCCGGCTTCTATATTTTCATCAGGATCCCACAAATTCGCCACCTTTAAAAAATCGCCCGTGTCGGGCATGATTTGCATGAGGCCAATGGCGCCCGCCCATGATTCAACCTTCGGGTCAAAATTAGATTCTTGATAGACAACGGACGCAATCAAGCGCCAATCCCAACCGATTTTTTTTGCCCCTTTTTTGATTTGATCATCATAGACGGAGAGTTTATTGCCTTTCAATGTTGAGTAATCGCTATTGGCAATTGTGATGGAAAAGCGCGGATTATTAAAGTACTTTTTATACAATGTTTGGAACAACCCATTTTGTTTTATCCTTGCCAGCCATTGATCAATCGCTGCCTTTAGATCGGGTGAATTTTTTCGCACACCCCACGCAATTTGCTGTGGCAGGCTAAGCGTGGTATTGATGTCCAAGTTGGGGTAATAGAGCGAGTTAACCATAGCAATGGTTTGATCGGTAACGGTATACTTAATTTCCCCGGTGGCCACTTTTCTGATCAACGACTCCGTCTCCGCGCTGGCGCTATCTTCGATCACCTGTATTACGCCACCCACTTCCTGCGAGAGATTTTTCATTCGCTCGTTAAAAGAAGAACCTTTCATCACGTGCACTTCTTTTCCGATCAGGTCGATGGGATTTCTGACTAATCTTTTTTCAATTACTTCGCGGGGTTGCAGCCGCCAGTTGGTAGGTTTCTTTTGCACCAGCACTTGATGAGTCCTGTAATGTGCCTGTGTAAAAGCTAAATAATTGTTCCGTTCTTGGGTGATGGTTAGGGGAAACGCCAGCACATCGCCTCGGCCTTTATTAAGTTGGTCGATGGCGTCTTCAATGCCGGAAATGACCTTTATCTTGGGCTTAACTTTTATGGACTTGCAGAAATACTGGAGCATCTCGTATTCATAGCCCATCGGGGTTCCTTTGTAAATAAAGTAGCTGATGGAGTTATTGTCTAAGATCACCTCTAAGTAGCCCCTTTTTTTGATGGCGGCCAAATCAAATTCAACCGCTGTCTCCGACAGAAAAGATTGTTTTTCAGGAGCTTTCCTGCATTCTGTTAGCAAGAAGAGGCTCAAAAATGTCAATAATCGAAAACCGGGCCGGATTGCCATTGTTGAAAGTAGGCAAAGTCGGGCAAAATAAAAAGGCCACCCGAAATAGGTGGCCTTTTCGCTAATTTTCTTGGTCTCTATTGAAGACGAAGAACTCCACTTATTTGATGAACAACACCTGCATTAGTAAGGATATTAGGTCCAGTGATAGTAGCGTCTACTGCAGGGCCTTTGTCAACAAGTGTCACTGTTGATCCATTTATACCAATTGAAAACGTGTTACCTGATGAAAGCGTGGTTATCACCTGGCCGTCTGACAAGTCAGTTGATAAGACTCTACCTCTTACAACATGATATCCAATGATGGTAGCTAAGGCCGCTGGCGTCAACGCATTTAATGCATCTCTGGCGGCAACCTCATTTGCGACTCCCAAAAACGTTAAGAAAGCAGCATCATTTGGCGCGAACACGGTAAAATCAGGGAAGGGCGCAGCAATTGGTATAATAGCGGTTGCCAATTCAGCTTTAGCGATGGCCATCGACAATAAGTTATAATTCGTTCCAACGACATCTACCGGAGCAGGTGCCGCTCCATCAGTAAGGTTAATAGAACCGGGGGTAGTAGAGGGCGCCACTGGAGGCACTCTCCTTAAGACAGTCCCGAAAACGGTAACTGCCGGTGGCGACACTCCATAATTCACGCTAAAATTCAATAGGGTTGAAACCCAAATATTATTAATTGAAACCGGGATTAACACTTTATCAATGGAGTGAATGATTCCATTCGATGCATCAATATCCAACGTAACACTTTGACCACCATTACCGGCCACATTTTGTCCAGCCCTGTTGGCATTTAAAACAACATTAGCACCGACTTTAGAAACCGAGATTCTAGCTGTTCCTCCAGCGGTAACAAAACCTTGCGCACCAGTAACTTTTGAAGAAGGGATTTCTGAGCTAACGACATGGTACAACAACACACCAGTGAGGGCAGCCAGATTAGGACCTGGTGTAACAGTAGGCGACAGCGTAGTATTAATCCAATTTAATACACCCACTTCATCTAGGGTAGCAAAGGGCCCGCCTAGGCTATTGAAGTATGCAACAAATGCTGCATCCGTTGGAGCAAACACCGTGAAAGCACCTGAGTTGTTGTTATTAAAAGTCTTGTCTAAACCTGTCTTGACCAAAGCAGCAGTTAAAATGTTGAAATCAGCATTCGTGCTTGCTATTTGTACGATCGTACTTCCCGTTGGAGGAGGCACCGCTTTAAATTCTTCCGCACAACTGGTTGCCAGTAGCAAACCAGAAAGGAAGATACCTAGTTGAATGATATTAATTCGTTTCATTTTTTATCCAATTTTTTGGTTAGACTAATTATGTTGACCAATTGAAGCGCCCAAAGCCGAAGCCCCAGTTCCTCCGACCAAACCACGCGCTACTATTGTATACACTTTTCCTGCTGTAAGTGTTACGTTTGGAACGCTCAAAGCCAGCGCTGTAAATGTCACGTTCGTATGAATTTCAACATCGTAAGTATTAGTAGGGGCTCCAATATTTACAACGGTGAATCCACCAGTTGCAGTTCTTGAACCAGCCGATGGGCTAAAACCACCCGCTACCGACATTACGTTTAAAGCCGCTGTTGTAACTAGGGGAATGGGAGCGCCAGCTGGAACCAACCGAACAAAAACGCCCGGTGCATTGGGCGATGCATGGACGAAACGAACAAAAGATTGATTGAAAAATACGGCAGCGTCAATTGCGGGCGCAGCAGGATAGGAGGTATCCGTTAACACATAGTAACGCACACCACCTGGATCTGAAACACCTG
Source organism: Cytophagales bacterium (assembly GCA_038250265.1). Taxonomy (GTDB): domain Bacteria; phylum Bacteroidota; class Bacteroidia; order Cytophagales; family Cyclobacteriaceae; genus ELB16-189. The sequence goes on from JBBSCN010000167.1 coordinate 4,120, forward strand.
TGGGTATCATTCCGATAGAAACAAAATTTGCCTGATCGGGAGCAGTCAATGCTTTAAAAGCATCGTTTGAAATTTGCTGCCTAGTAGTACGATTGTAATAAGTAATGTCTGCTGCCAATGCATTTGTAACCGTGCTAACACTAAAAGTGCGCAGTGGTCGCGGACGTTCAATCTCGTCTACCGCGATAAAAGTGTAGCGCGCGTTGGGTGCCGCCACCAAATTTCCGATACCCGTACTGGTGGCCCGGAAAATCAAATCAGCAGATCCCAAAATACCTCCAACGGTTGTACCACTCGAAGCCTTTGCACGAATACTTGTATTTGGAATGTTGTTGAGGCCGGGTGTGGTAATAGGGACATTCTTATAACCACCTGTGAGGCCGCTGCCCAACGCTACCGTACCTTGGTTGCTACCATTCACAAAAAAGTCCAGTGAAGGACCACCTGTTGTGGCGTTGATAAAAAAGAAATTGGCTGTGTTTGTGGCAGGATTGGCCACCGTGGTATCAGCCACTCTTATCCCGTCATTCTCATCGCATGAGAACAAGCTGACGGACATTGCAGCCGTTAACCCTAAAATTTTATGTATTGCTTTCATAATTTTTATGTCTTAAGAATTAAAAGATGTAACGAACGCCAAACTGTAACTGCCAACGGCTGTTGACACCCGTACCATTCAAATAAGAATTGGACAATGGTGTGTTATCAGGATTCAAGTTGAACGTGTAAACAGGTCTTCCGGTAGTAGCCGCCCAAGGCAAACCGATGGTGCTGGCAGGGCCTGCATTGGCAACGGGCTGTCCTAATGTGCCAGCAGTATGAGGCTGCTCATAGCCGGCAAAGTTTAGCAACTGCGTTCTGGCTGCACCCTGCACAATGCCTGCTCCGGAATCAAATAAGTTAAGGGCATTCTCCAAATTCAAAGAAAGCTGTATGGTATGCCTTTTTCCTTTTACATCCACGTAAAAATCCTGAAGTAAGCTAAAGTTTAAGCGGTTTACCCAAGGTGCTATTGCACCATTGCGCTCCGCATATTTTCCCCGGTTAGCACTCAAATAATCATCTTGCTGAATATAGGCATCCAATTGCTGCCAGATTTGATCCAAGCTGCGATTGTCGTTCGCATTGGTGGTAGTCAACAGAATTTCATTTTGCGTGCGGGGGATATAAATTAAATCATTGCCGAAAAGCCCATCGCTGTTGGGGTCACCATTATATGTGTAAGAGAAGTTATTGCCAGAGTTACCGATATAGGTGAAACCGATAGTCGTGGCAAAATTTTTCAAATACTCTTTTCGGTAAGTTCCATAGGCAATAATTCTGTGCGGCACCAATGTAGCCGCAAAGGACTGGCCTGAATTATTGGGGCCTAGAACGTTCTGTTGGGAACTAAAAATACCACCGGCAGTAGAACCTCCCTGTGAATTGATCTCCCGTGAATCTGTATAGGTGTACGCAGCCGTTAGTTGAAAATTCTGATTGAATGTCTTGGACAATTGAGCGGTCATGCTCCATTGATACCCTTTATCAGTGTTATCCAAAATCAACGCTTGAGTAATGTCGCCACTCAATCTTCTATCGTTGGCAATAATAGCACGATCAGCACCTGCATTACCGTACAATGGTCGTCCATCACCTTGTAACGTTCCTGTAGCTGGGGCTAAGTTAGCATCACGCATCAAAACAGCGTTGACGTCCTTGGTGTAAATCCACTCCAACGTTCCCACTAATCCACCGGGTAATTTTTGATCGATCGCCAAATTGCTTCTCCACACTTGTGGAAACTTGAAATCTTCGGCCAAGGCATTTATACCCGCTGTAACGGCTGGGCGACCAAAGTTTCTATCTAACGGGTTGGTAATTAATTGAGGAGTCCCAGCGGCTAAATTAGAATACAGTTCAGTGGGAGCTAGATAAGGGTTTTGGCTGTAATCATAAGGCAAGCCATCACCATTATTGGTAAATGGAACGGCATTACCAATAGGATTGATTTGTCCAAAGAACAACCCATTATTGCTCACTGCATTTGATAGCCACACAAACGGAACACGGCCTGTCAATAAGCCCGAACCTCCTCTTACTTGCATCGTTCTATCTCCTTTTACGTCCCAGTTAAAACCAACACGGGGAGAAAATAGCGGTTGTACTTTTGGCCATGCACCTACCCTTACTTGTTCTCCATCTAGGCTGAGTGAGTTTACATAATTGTTCTTCGGCAGATCCGTTAAATAAGTCGGTATATCCACTCGGATACCTCCGGTGATTTTCAAGTTTTTGATCCCTGTATATTCATCCTGCGCGAAAAAGCCCAGTTGTAAAGCCGACCATTTAGCAGCCGTAGCGGACGGGCCACCGGGAACTCCCGCAAACTGAACGGTATATTGGGCGGGTCTAAACAGTGCAGTAGTTTCTGGTCTCGCATCACCAATAAATTCAGCTATGCTATTGTAACGATATACTCCATTAACAACTGGCGTAAACACGTTATTGAAACCATATAATTCATTGGCTGTTCCAATCGTTACCGTATGGTTTTTCAAATACATGGAAAAGAAATCATTGATCTGCATAACATCTTGATCCAGTCTATTATTGGGAGTAAATGGATCAGGACCAAAAGAGGTAAGGTTGTTACCGTTCGGACCTAAAATATCAACCAACGGAAAATTAGGCGTATTAATGCCACCTGCATCTTGACGCAAGTCGCGAAACGCGCTGTAACCAACCACCAGGTTATTGGTGAATTTTCCACCAGCAAAAGTAGAGTTCAACTCAGCGGTAACCGATGATTGATTGTTGTTGATTCGGTAGTAAGAAGAAGAGAATGACAATACATTGTTACTGTTACCACGGCCACCGGCAGGGCCACCAGTAAA
>JBBSCN010000168.1:0-6960 GCA_038250265.1 Cytophagales bacterium
GATAAGGCTTTACTTTATTATCAAGAATCGTTTGATAGATCGGCATTGATAAACGGGCGAACGTCATTTGGCTGCGTGGTTATTCAAAGCAACATAGCCGGCATTTATCTAAAACAAGGCCAGATCAAGGAGGCTATAGGCGCGTATGAAAGTTTCATCGGCTCGATTCAGCAGCTCTCGAAAATGAACCAAACCGTTTACTTGATCGCTCTAAACAACTTGGCCACTGCGTATAGGCAAAATGATCAATACGAGTTGGCTCTTCAATATTTCGGTGAAGTGTACGATCGGTTAGAAAAAAAAGGACTACTGCAAGATGACCTAACAGCCACCGTATTAAATAATCTTGCGGTGACATACACGTTGCAGGGCGAATACGTGAAAGCAATTGACTATTTTGAAAAAGCGTTAATAATAAAAGAAAGTCTTTTTGGGTCGGGCTCACCAGCCAACCTAGATATGATTGGAAATCTAGCCGTTGCCTATTGGGTAATGAAACGATATGACGCTGCGCTCCCGCTTTTTCAAAAATCTTTGGCGTTGGCGCTCAAAGAGGTAAAGTACATCTTCCCTTCCCTCACCGAAGTAGAGCAAGTACAATTCTATCAAAAACAAAAAGAGAATTTTGAGCGGTTCAATACGCTTGCCGTTCAATCTGCCAGCCTTCAGCCCGACTTTCTGGTGCAGATGTTCAACAATCAATTACTGCTTAAATCACTTGTGTTCTTTACCCATAAAAATCGGGTTTCTCAACTGAACGGTAAAGGCCAAGAACATCTAAAAGTAGCGATCGAGTTGGCCCAAACAAAAGGTGAACAACTGGGCCATCTCTATCAAATGCCATTGAAAGAATTGGAATCTTTAGGTCTATCAATACCTGCCTTGGAATTGGAATTGGATGGCTTAGAGAAGTTGATTCGCGCCTCCATGCAAAGCCCTTCTTTACTAGAACCGGAGATCGCTTGGAAAGATATTCACAGTTCCTTAAAACCACAAGAGGCGTTGGTAGATATTATCCGGTTTAGGAAATACGATGTGTTGCCAAGTCAGTCAACCACAACGGCTCAACGTATACGCATTGGTTTTACCGATAGCATATTTTATGCAATATTGATTACGTCACCGGAAACGCTTGACTATCCTAAACTAGTGTTATTAAAAAATGGGAATTTATTAGAGAACAGAAACCTGAGCTATTACCGCAACACGCTAAAATTTGATGTAGATGATGGTCTCTCCTATGCGGAATATTGGAAACCGTTTGAACCATACATTCAAGGAAAGAAAAAGATTTATGTTTCCCCAGATGGCGTCTATCATCAGATCAACGTAAATGCCATTCGTGACGAAAAGGGAAAATACATATTAGAAAAGTACGATGTATATGCGCTTTTAAATTCTGTGCAATTCAAGAACCGAAAGGAGAACAATCCGATTGAACTAACGAAAATTGTATTGATGGGCGATCCCTTTTTTGGGTCACAAAAAACATATAACCCACTACCAGCCACCCGTGATGAAGTACACGGGATTGCTTCCATCTTACAAAACAAAACGACTGCGATTAAAATATTTGTCGGAGAAGAAGCCTCTGAAGGAAACCTTAAAACCATCAAGTCGCCCTCAATACTTCATATTGCAACTCACGGATTCTACACTGCCGATTTTGTGTATGTAAACGAAAACGTAAAGAACGATTACTTATTTCATTCGGGCTTGCTTCTTTCAGATAAAGCGTCAGCTACTGCAAACTTAACGAGCGCGTTTGATAGTGACGGTATTGTTTCGGCTTATGAAGTGATGGGATTAGATTTGAGCAACACCCAGTTGGTAGTTCTGTCTGCCTGCGAAACGGGATTGGGTAAAATAGAAATTGGTGAGGGGGTTTATGGATTGCAACGCTCGTTTCTGCAAGCTGGCGCAAGCAATATTTTAACGAGCCTGTGGAAAGTGGAAGATGTGGCGACCAAAGATTTAATGATCAAATTCTATTCGTATCTCAATCTACGCTACGATCGGCATCAAGCCTTCAAGCGCGCTCAATTGGATATGCTCCATCAACATCGAAATCCCCGGCTATGGGGTGGTTTTGTGATGATCAGCAACAATTAAAGTATCGTAAAGAAGAGTAAATCTGAAATAGCGCTTGCCGTGATAGGAATACGCACTGGCTGGTATAGTTGAAGCCCGTCTGTCAATGTACCATTTAATTTTTTTAGTTCAGTAATACTTATTCCTGTGGCTTTGGAAAGAGACTCCCAGTCGCTTTTAATTTTTAGGATGTAGGTTTTTACGGGAAGTTTAGCGTGGGGAGTTTCTCCATGCAGGTAAAACTCTACCCGTCTGTTAAATTGACGTTGAATTTCAAGATAGGTAGTCTGATTTTCTTGCCTGCCTTTGGCAGAGACTGCGATGGCAGTTTGATCTACTCCCTGGCTCGCCAAATAATTGAGTACTGCTTGTCCGCGCTTTTGGGTAAGTAGCAAATTATACGCGTCTTTGCCACGGTCATCAGCATATGCATAGACCTCTACCTGGGTGGTGGGTGCTTGACGCAAAAACTCGGCTAGGTCATTGAGTACCAACTTAGCTTCTGACCTCAAGGTATATTGATCAAAATCAAAGTATATATTTTCAAAGCCATCGGTATATTGCGTTTTTGAATCCGTCAACTGTAACTCATCGACAAATAGTTTTTCAAAGTTATTTGGAACAAACGTAAATCGCAGGTATAAATTTTGGCCTGACGTAACCTGAGCAAAACGAAACCTTCCTACTTCGTTTGTTTGTGTGGTTTTTATTATTTCTCCCGATCCATTTACCAAAAGTATTTTTCTGTTGCGCAGGAGTTGCTCTGAAATAGAATCCTTCAAGAATCCCGTGATGGAAATTTCTGGAGCGGAGTTAGCGGGAAAATTAAGTTTTACTAAATTGGCTTTCGTTAGCACTGTTCCAGTTCCTTTCGCCTGTAGTCGTTCTGCCGCAATACGACTGAGAATTTCATACTCCACATCTGAAACGCTCGGAAAGTCCGTGGCCCGACTGGCGATGTGGTTGATTTCATTGGCGATGATCATATCCACTATTTTTTTCTTCTCATACGTCAAGTTTTCATACTCAATCCGATCTTCATTTCGAGCGGTCAACAAATCCGAATGATTGATCCGATCTGTTCGTGCGATTAGTGTCACATCTCCCCTCGCTGCTTTGCTTTTTAAACTTAACTTAGAGATAACCGAAACTAGGGACGGAATTGTGGCTGAATAAATATCGAAACCTCCTATCCCACCGGCTCGGTTGGAACTGAAGTATACTTTTTGGTCAGAGAAACTAATAAAGCAATCATCGTAACTAGAATTAAATGGGTAATCTAAATTGTAAAGCGCTACCGTTCCATCTGAAAATGTTTTGGCCATGTATAAATCCTGACCACCATAATTTTGATGCCCATCAGAGGAGAGAAAAAAAACATGGGGGAAGCGAGTAAAAGAGGGTGCAAGCTCATTGAGTGGCGTGTTAACTATATTTCCCACATTCATGGCGGGTCCCCATTGTTCCGTGCCTGAGTTAATGCTCATCCATATATCGTATTTGCCAAATCCACCACTGCGGTTGGAAGAAAATAATAAGGTGTCGCCACCGTTGGAAATAGCGGGGTGTTTGGTCTCCGCATTTTTTACATTAATGTTATCGTTCAACACAGTTGGCTCTGTCCACTGGCTATTCTTTAACACTGAAACGAAAATGCGACACCGCTCACTGTCCCGTCCGCAAACCGTGAAATAATATTTAGTTCGTTGCGTGTTGAAGCACCCACTCCCATCATTGTAGCGCGTGTTGGTTTGGTTGAAAACCTCCTTGGTTCTATTCTGCCAGCTAGTGTTTTCTTTGGTGAAGTAAAGATTATCGGTAAATGCTTCGCCATACCGCCCATCAATTGTCGTGCGGTTGGATGCTACCCTGCTGCTAGTAATCACCAATGTGGTCGTATCCAAAATGGTGGGTGCATAATCATTAAAGATAGAACTTAGCGTTTCCAACTTTACCGGATACGTAATTCGTCTTTCAACAAGCTCCTTTTTGGCCATCTCGCTTCCGGCTCTGTCAATAATTGTTTGATTTAACTGTTCTATTAATTCCTGATTAGTTTGATTGGCAACAAGGAATTTAGAAAAATGGGCAATGGATTCATCATATTCGCCTTGACGCTTTAGCATGAGTGCGTAATAATAAATCGCCAACGGAAATTGTTTGGATGCCTGATAATATGATTTTAAATAATATGCTTCCGCTTCGGCATACTTAAAAGTTTTTCGGTAGCTCTCGGCCAATTGATAATTAATAACGGCATCTTGATCAGATAGCGCTGCAAGTTCTTGATAATATTGTATCGCTAAATTGTATTGTTCTCGATGATAATATTGATCGGCCCTGGATTGAAGGTCTCCTTCTTGCCGTTGGGCATCCGTCCCAAAGGCTAAAAGAGAAAAAAACAAACCGATCACATTGGTTTTCATTTATATAAGCGGAGAAGAGAATCGTTTGTACGCATTTTTATTAGTAATTCTATACGCCAGGGAGAGTTCAAAGGCACTGCCATAACCAAATGTTTTACTCATTGCAAAAATGTTATTGTCAAAGCTGAATCCAACATTCCAGCCCTCGCTGGCCAACCCCGTAGAAACAATGAAGGAATCCTGCCATCTATACCATGCTCCAACTAAGACCTTTGTACTACTTCCCTTAGAACCCTTCTGAGGATTTAGCGAATAACCCATGTACATGCCTACATTGAATTGAATATTTTCGTCTTGTAGTTGAATCATGTAATTGGGAGAGAAATCTACTTTGCGACTGTAGGTAGAAGAAAGACCACCGTGCAGCTTGTACAAAACGGAAACATTTCCGTTGCCTTGTAAGTAAAAGCTGTTGGTTTGGAGTAGGCCTGAGACCGCCAACCCATTGTAGTAGGAAGTGCTTAAGTGCGATAAATTTCGTTGCTTGTTGGTGTAATACCACATGATGCCCCCATTCATCATGGGCTGCAAAGTTTGATCGTTTAACAAGTTTACTTCGCCCGGCAGCGACTGATCAAATCCGCTGATGGAAGAGTATTGAGAAGACCATTGAAGCCGATTAAAATTTACACGTTGCTGGCTTGCCCCAACTTGAGCAGCAATAGAAATAATATTATTGCCATACTTGTTTAAATGAAGATTATGAGCGTACGCTACCGATATGGCCTGGGTTACAAATTCACGGTTGGCTCCTGCTGCATCGTTTAAGTAAGATAATCCATACCCGCCTACATGTTTTCTGCGGGCACCCGGTTTGGTAATGGGCTGAATAAAACTGAATTGAAACGTGTTGAAGGGCAGACTTAAATTGCTCCATTGCGAGCGGTAGTTTATTCCTAAATAAGTATCCTTTTCGAGGCCTGCCAAGGCAGGATTTAGGTAGATTCCACTTGCATAATATTGCGAGAAGGTAGGGGTTTGAGCATACGTAGAATGTGGCTCTGCGAGTAGTAGAAAAACCGATCCCAATCCTATGGCGAGCTGGTAGGTCATTATCGAATAACCGTTATAAACCCTTTATCCTCCAACGCCTTCCCCGACTGATCGATATATTTTAAGCTGTAAGGATACAATCCCGGATCAATAAGACTACCGCTTTGCTTTCCATCCCAACCTTCGGTTGCCATTTGGCTATATGATTTTGTTTCAAAGATTTGAAGACCCCACCGATTAAATACTTGAAAATAAAAAGCCAGCGCGGTGCCATTGCCGCCAAAAATTTTAACAGATCGATTCTCAGGATTCTCCGCCAAGGGTGAAAGCGTGGTACTAAAATAATAAGGCCGGGGAGGATCATTTATCAATTCGCCCAGGGCGAATATATTTCCTTTAATATCCTTTCGGGAAGAAACAATATCAAAACCATTGCCCGATTGCACGGCTACTCCATCGTGTAAGGAAAATTCATTTACCAAACTTTCAGCTTCGGCAATTACCAAACGATCAATATTTGTTTGGCTTGGAATAGAATAGCCAAGTGTAATCGGGCTGCCATTAAAAGTGCCTTCAATGGTTTTCCTTGTCCAGTAAATATCTTGATGAATGATAGCGGGCAGCGAAGTTTGGATCTGCGGTAAATTCTCAAAAACCTCCATTTCAATTTGAGGGTTTAGCCCGTTGACCGCCACCATTTCGACTGGATGGTATTTTCCATTTTTTCCTATCGGGAAAAATTTATAGCCCGTTCCAGCACTTGTCAGTGCACCATCCACATAGCTCAGTACTGATGCACCTGTCAGTATAGCGGCAGGATGAATGAAAAGAGTATCGTTATCACCCACCAGCAATACGCCATTGTTAAAATTGATCTTGCCGGTGATGGGAAGTTTACCTTGTAGGGTTTTAGTTCCTCCGCCACTGATCGTCAATTGTTGAACCGGTTGGTTGTTGTTGAAAAGAAGTTGATCAATACCTTTCAATGCCACCATTCCAGTTCCCTGATAGATATTGGTGTTGTTCCAATCGCCAGCCAATGCAACGCTTCCATTGTTCTGAAAGAAACCTGTATTGATCAAACTTCCTTTTGTAGAAACCTCAAGCCCTGCGGCAATAAATAAATTTGTTTCATTGTAGATGTTTTGTGCCGTGGCAGAGACTGTAACCAAAAAAAATAGGACGAAGCTTTTCATGACATGCTCAATAAATTTTCCTTCCCGAAAACTGAGTGGATGTGCCATCACCTTCTGTAAAATATCCACCGGGCGCTATAATCGATACACTTACTTGGTCACCAGCATTTAGCTTCACATCGGTTGATATGGCCACATTTGTATCATTATTATTCTGACCAGAAGCTGCATAGGCTTTTTGAATATCCGTAGCCCCTACACGGAGTATGATTTGTATCCGGTCGTTTCTATCTAAATTGTTTATGGTAACAATC
>JBBSCN010000169.1:0-6946 GCA_038250265.1 Cytophagales bacterium
AAAGAGCGGAGCACAATGGCAGGAACCCAGAAATATGGGTGCCCCTTTAAATGACTTCGATGATCAATATTCATTTGCTGTCACCAGCGATGGCAAATCTGCCTATTACTCTAAAGAAGAGAGAAGGAACAAAAGCAAGATATACTTTACTCCCATACCGCCCGAACTGCAAATCGCACGAAAGGGAAATGTAGTCAGCGGCACCGTGGTGGATGCAACAACCAACCGACCGATTGCCGCTACGATAGAGTTGCGTGAATTGCGTTTGGGTCAGACCATTTCTAAAGTCAGTTCCGATTCCCTCACAGGGCAGTATTTGATTGTAATACCAGGCAAGGCGGAGTATGGGCTTTTCTCTACCAAAAGGGGGTATTTGTTTTCAAGTAAAAACTTCAATTACGAATATTCAGACCAAGACAAGCTACTGACAATGGACCTGGCATTGCGCCCCATTGGCAAAGAGGTGTCCATGGTATTGAATAACATTTTTTTTCCGGTCGATGGGTTTGACCTTGAAGAGAAATCAAAACCTGAACTTTATGAAGTAGCTCTTTTACTCAAAACGAACACTTCGATAAGAGTGGAGATCAGCGGGCATACCGATAACACTGGTTTTGAATCTAATAATCAAAAATTATCGCTAAACAGGGCTAATTCAGTGGGTAATTATTTGATAACAAATGGAATTCAAAGAGAGCGAGTCATAATTAAAGGCTATGGCGATACAAAACCGCTAAAACCCAATAATTCAGAAGAAAATAGGCGATTTAATAGAAGGATCGAGCTAAAAGTGCTCCAATAGCCTAATTAACGCGCTTGGTAAGATATTACAAAATACGAAAGTTTTACTTTCATGTTATTGTATTATTACTTTTTACGACTAGATTTACCCCCCTGAACACTGTATTAAATTTCTTAAAAATCTAAACCAAAAAGAAGTATGAGGAAAGAACTACTTATGAGTTTCTTGTCCCTTTTGCTGATTACCAGCATGGCGTGGGCGCAAGAACGTGTTATCACAGGTAAAGTGACATCTGCAGAGGATGATTCTGGATTACCTGGTGTGAATGTTGTGGTCAAAGGAACCACGAATGGATCTGTTTCGGATGCAGATGGTAGGTATTCTCTATCTGTACCAAATAGTGGAGGAAGCTTAGTTTTTTCTTTTATTGGATTAAGAACTACTGAGATTAAAATTGGTGACCGAACAGTTGTTGATATTCAATTGGGCTTGGACGTAACGCAACTATCAGAAGTGGTTGTGACTGCATTGGGCGTAGAACGGCAAACGAAAGCCCTTGGTTTTTCTGCTAAGGAGTTAAAAAACGATGAGTTAACAGTGGCTAGAACTACCAACGTAGTAAACGCACTCAGTGGCAAGATAGCTGGTGTTAGGGTGGCTGGTTCAAATGGTATGGTGGGTTCATCCTCTGCTATTTTCATTAGGGGTTTTACCACTTTCACAGGCAGCAATCAGCCGTTATTTATTGTGGACGGTATTCCTATTAATAATGACGGTGGAGGTAATGCTTTGCAGACAGGTGTTTCCAATTCTAATCGCGCGATTGACCTAAATCAAGATGATATAGAGAGCATGACCGTTTTGAAAGGTCCCGCTGCCGCTGTATTGTACGGCTCGCGGGCAGCCGCGGGCGCAATTATTGTCACCACGAAAAAAGGAAAAAGTGGTAAGGGAACCGTAGTTGAGTATACTGGTTCCTTCAATGTCAACGAAGCGAATCGTTTTCCCGATTATCAAAATCAATATGCCCAAGGTACCTCACTCTCAGGCGCTGGCGTTCCAATCGCTCCAGTGTTTCAGCCAAATGCAGATCAATTAAGCTGGGGTCCAACCATTGCCGGCCAAAGTGTACCAAGCGCATATAGCCCAGCAGTTCAAGCATTGCTTGGTTTGCCCGCAACGGTGAATTTAACGGCTTACCCAAACAACGTGCGAGATCTGTTTAGAACAGGTTCAAACACGCAACACAATGTAGCCTTATCGGGAGGCACTGAAAAAGGAAATTTCTTTTTGTCCGTCAACAATCTTCAAGACAAAGGATTTTTAGAAGGTAATGAATTAGAACGAAATTCTTTTCGTTTTAGCGGAAATACAAAGTTGACCGAAAGACTTACTGTTGGTGTGTCCTTGAATTACGTAAACAGTACTTCCGAGCGAAGTCAAATAGGCAACCAATTGTCTAATCCATTATTCCGTGGATGGTTTTTACCCAGAAATTATAATTTGCAAGGCGACCCTAATACCTTACCGGACGGTGGCCAAGTTTATTTCAATGGAGTTACAGATAATCCCTACTGGACCTTAAGAAACAATCTTTATAAGGATGAGGTAAACAGAATCATTGGAAATATCAACTTGGCATACAAAGTCAATGATTGGTTCAGGATTACCTATAAATTGGGAACAGATGCTTTTCTTCAGCGAGAGAAAACATATGATGCGATTGGTGCCCGCGGTTCGGCCAATAATGGAGCTGCCTTTAATGGCGTGGGATCTGTGGGCGATCGAATGACGTACAATCAGGAAACTAGCTCGTATTTGAACTTTCAATTCGAAAAGAAAATTAACGATTTCAATTTAAGCCTTTTGGTGGGAAATGAGCTTAATCTAAGAGTGCGCCAAACGCAAGGTGTTATTTCTTCAAATTTACAATCACGTGGATTTGATAACGTGGCAGACGGTTTAAATTTTCTGCCTGACGGCTCGCGGTCCAGAAGAAACTTGGTGGGCGTTTACGCAGACTTTCAAGCTAATTATAAGGAAAAGATATATATCGGTTTAACGGGAAGAAATGATTGGTCATCAACTTTCTCTAAAGCCAATAATTCTTATTTTTATCCTTCTGTTACAACCAGCATTCTAATTACAGAGCTACTGCCAAGCCTTAAGAACAACTTCATAAGTTTTGGAAAAGTGAAAGCCAACTGGGCTAAAGTCGGTCGTGAAGCACCAATTTTTTCGACAGACACTTACTACTTGACCCCAAATCCAAGCGATGGTTTTGGTCCTCAGATTGTGTTTCCTTTCCTCGGCAACACCGGAAGAACATTGGAAAACGCGGCAGGGAATCCTAATTTAACTCCAGAATTTACAAGAAGCTTTGAGGTGGGTACAGAGTGGTCGTTTCTGAAGGACAGAGTTAGTTTTGACGTAACTTATTTCAACACAAGAACTACAGACATAATTTTGAATGTGCCAATTGCTGCGGCTTCCGGGTTTACTTCAAGGACGCAAAATGCCGGTGTACTTGAAACCAATGGGTTCGAGGTAACTTTGGGGCTTGTTCCCGTTAGAACCACCAATTTCAAGTGGTCAATTGATGTTAACTGGGCAAGAATAAGGAATGATGTTATTTCTCTCGCACCTGGCGTAGCCAATATCGGTTTAGGTGGCTTCACAACAGCGCAGTCAAGAATTGAAGCTGGTCAGCCCTACGGTGTTCTTTATGCTCAAACTTTACTGCGAAATCCGGCTGGGCAGATCGTGGTTAACCCCGCCAACGGGTTACCCTCTATTGATGCAGGAGGTATTAGACGTGTGGGAGATCCTAATCCAAATTGGACAGGCGGTGTCACCAACACGTTGAGCTACAAGAATATTACGTTGTCAGTCTTGGTGGATGTGAGAAATGGAGGGGATATAATATCGCGTGTTATCAATGATGTTCGTAGAACAGGAGTAGCGGCAGAAACGGCTGAGTTTGATCGCTTCGATGGGGGCGGTAATCCAACCCTTAATTACATTGTGCCAGGGGTGTTTGCTGATGGAACACCTAACAATGTTCCCATTTCCGCTCAAGCATATTGGGGCAACATGCATTCCTTCAACGTTCCGGGAATGGGGACATTTGATGCAAGTTGGACCAGAATTCGTGAGGCCAGTATCTTTTATTCCTTGCCCATGTCCGTTTTAAGCAAAACCCCATTTAAACGCGTTGAGTTTGGTTTGAACGGAAGAAATCTATTTCTGTGGACGAATGTGCCTCACATAGATCCCGAGACAAACGCATTGGGTTCTAGCAACACACAAGGGCTAGAGTTCAACACCATGCCGAATGCGAGATCATACGGTGCAGTTTTAAAATTAACTTTCTAAATCATCAACTTCAATAAGAATTGATATGAAAAGTCTAAAATATACAAAGGTTTTTATGTTGCTGGGGCTTTTGCTGTCAGCCACATCCTGCAATGATTGGTTGGACGATAATAAAAGTCCAAACTTGACTTTGTCCAATCCGCCCAACTTGATTTTACCATCCATCGAAGCTGAACTTGGTTTTCGCATGGGGTCAGATTTGCTCCGATATGGGGGGCTCTGGTCACAACAAATATCCGCCCAGGCCGGAAGGCAAACCGAGGCGTACGACCTTTTTGTCATTGTTCCTACCGATGTAAATGGAGTTTGGAGAACTGGTTTTTACGCTGGTTTTTTAAAGGATATCGAAGAAATATTAGCTAAAGATCCGGCTTCTACGCATCCATTTTATTTTGGAATGTGTAAAATCATGAAGGCGTTCGGATTCAGCATGTTGGTTGACTTTTGGGGCGATGTTCCCTACTCCGAAGCATTCCTAGGCAATGCCAACATTCAGCCGATAGCAGATGATGATGCAACCATCTATCCTAAGCTTCTTACTTTATTGGACGAGGGGATCGCTGATATGCGCCAAACTTCAGGTTTGCGTGCGCCAGCCGTTGATGACTACTTTTATGCGGGAAACGCAGCTAGGTGGATCAGGTTCGCCAATACGCTAAAACTGAGGTTGTATTTGCACTTGGCAAATACACCTACGTTTGATGCGAGCGTGATTACTACTTTTATTAACGCTACGCCTCCAGCAGAGTTCATGACAGCAGTTGCAGATGATTTTCAGCTTCGCTTTGATGTTATTTCAGGCCGCCAAAATCCAACGCATCAATTTATACTTACTAGGCAAGATGATATCTGTACAAGTGCAACAATTGCAAATTTGATGAACTCAAAATCAGATCCTAGGAGGTCAACTTATTTTACGCCAGCACCTTTTAGTCCTGCTTTATTGGCCACTCCGCCAACCGGAACAACGGGCTATGTTGGTTTACCCAATGGTACAAGCAATTTTGGAATTCGCAACGATCTTTCTCGGATCCACACCTTTGTGAGGGGCTTATTAACTACTACCACAATTCCCGCTGGGCCGAACCTTACGGTTTTTCAATTGGCCTATAATGGTCAGGCTCCTGTGAATATCTTAACTTTTGCAGAATATAACTTTGTTCGCGCAGAGTTAGCTTTACGGTATGGGGCGCCAGGGACTGCACAAACTTTCTATCAGGCGGGAATTACAGCTTCCTTCTTAGACGCGGGTCTTACCGCTGCCCAAGCCACCGCCTATATCGCTACGCCTGCTGGTACGCTAACAGGGACACCAGCAGCCCAATTGCAGCAGCTAATAGAAGAGAAATTTGTAGCCAGCTTTATGGTTACAGGTGAGCCCTTTTCTGATTGGAGAAGAACGGGCTTTCCAGCGTTGTCTGCTGTCCCTCCTGCATTGAATCCTGGAAATGGTGGAGTAATACCTCGCGTTTTGCCTTACCCTCAGCAAGAATTTGATGCAAATCCAAACCTTGCTGCGTTGCAAGCAGCTAGAAGCAATAATCTGAGCGCACCTAGCGTGAGAGTATTTTGGGATACTAGGCCTTAGTAGTTTTTGGCTATATTAGACTAGTAGGAAGCCCCCAGAGCAATCTGGGGGCTTTTTTTATGCCAAGGATGGTAATTGCGGAACTGAAATACGACAGTCCTCGGATTAACAAAAAGCTCGAGCTAATCTACTTATCGGCATCAAAAGTGATTTGGTGTGAAAATTTGAATTTGTGGTTATTATTAGGCTTTAGCCGAAGCATTGGAACTACAAGTATCAAAATGTTCACGTGATGCAGCGAGAGTGTTGGATATGAAATTTATTTATGGTTTTGTACTTAAAGATGAATCGTTTTCAATAGAGCTGGACAAGCAGGCCATTACCGTTGCCGTGGCATTCGCAAACCTGTACAGTTCTCCTTACTAGGATACAAATTTGTACCTGCCTATGAGAAAGGCAACGGAAAAGGAAAAATCTTATTCGACTCGGGGTTTCTAGCGGTCTAGCCAAGGCCGTCTACTCGATTAGCGTTTCGTGCCGGTTAGTCTAGGTCTAAAACTATTTTCAAATTCTCTCTCACTTTGTCTGCCGTGTCGCTGTCGACCTCTCCAACTTTTTTCATCAGTCTTTTATTGTCAATTGCTCTAACTTGGTCAATCATTATGTCACAGTCCTCTTTGAGTCCGAACTTTGTTTTTTTAAGATGAACTCTCAAAATTTCAGAGTCAGGCTTTACATTTGTCGTTATACACCCAGATATAGGTAATAGACCCATAGAGTTGCGTCTATTTCGCATTTAGCTGCCGTTGACGATTTCGGTGCCAGGGCTCTGTTAGTGGGTAAAATATTTTTCTCGGTGGCGTCTATATCATCGGTTTACTACTTTTTTTCAAGGGGTCGATTCGGTAATTGGCACAGACTACGAGCTGGCACCGGCCATGGGATAGAAACGAAAAGCCCGAAGTGAGGAGGATTTTTGCATGGCCGGACCTTCCTACCGGACAGGCCGGCTTGGAGTGTATAGCCCGGTGCTGCCATCCCGCCTCGGGAGGCAGCAGGCCGCCAATTGCTGATTTGTTGCTCGTCTTCTATCGATCATTTTTTGCCAAGTACGCCTTAGCGATTCCCGAACACCGTTTACTGAAAACCAATCCTACTCACAGCCCTTTCACGCTCATGCCGCCATCCACCATTATATTTTGCCCTGTGATGTAGCTGGCTTTGTCCATAGCAAGGTAGGTAACGAGGCTGGCAACTTCTTCGGGTTTGCCAATTCGGTTGAGTGGGGTGCGTGCCAAAAT
>JBBSCN010000170.1:0-6922 GCA_038250265.1 Cytophagales bacterium
GAAGCCATTTTTTTTGCCGTTGAAACAACCATTTCCGTCTCAGGCCTGGGAATCAGAACAGAATCATTCACGTTGAACTTCCTTCCAAAAAAATAAGCTTCTTCTAGAATGTATTGTATGGGCTCGTGCCGATTGAGCCGCTCTATGATTTTATTTAATTTTTCGGTATCAATGTTTAGGATTGTTTTTTCAGCGAGAATGTCGGTGGCGGTTAACCCGAACTCTTTTTCAAAAACGAGGTGTAGCACAGCCTTGATCTCATCTAGGTTTTCAGCCTCCAACACGATTTTTTCTTGTAGTTCGTGAAAGAGTCTTTTCGAGTTGGTCATGCCCATCTTGGAAGGATCGTTACATTTGTAAAAGTAAATAAAACCAATGACCCCTGACGAGCTTTTCATACAACGCACCTTTGAGTTGGCACTCAACGGAGTAGGCTATGTAAGTCCCAACCCTCGCGTGGGCTGTGTGATTGTGCGCGATGGAAAAATCATTGGAGAAGGCTGGCACCAAAAATTTGGCGAAGCCCATGCGGAAGTGAATGCGGTGAATTCAGTTGGTGATGTTTCCCTGTTGAAGGGAAGCACCGTGTATGTTAGTTTGGAGCCTTGCTCGCACATTGGAAAAACACCACCGTGTGCAGACTTGTTGATTCGGCACCGAGTGAAAAAGGTGGTGATCGCCAACGTAGACACCAATCCGCTGGTGGGCGGACGAGGAATTAAAAAGTTAACGGAAGCGGGCATTGAAGTAGTGACGGGAGTTTTAAAAGATAAAGGTCTTGAACTGAACAAGCGCTTTTTTACTTTCGTGGAAAAGAAACGGCCTTACGTTATTTTAAAGTGGGCGCAGACAGCAGATGGTTTTGTTGCCCAGTCAAATTATGAATCAAAGTGGATAAGCAATGAACACTCGCGGCAATTAGTACATCGATGGCGAGCGGAAGAAGATGGAGTGTTGGTAGGCACTGGTACAGCCGGGCACGATAATCCGTCACTCGCTGTAAGAGAATGGACGGGTCGTGATCCTGTCCGGATTGTGGTTGATCGATTTTTGCGATTGCCAGAAAGCCTACATTTATTTGATCGATCTGTAAATACAATCTGCTACAACCTGCTCAAGCACGAAGGGCATAAGAATCTATCCTGGGTACAATTAAATGAGGCGGAATTCATCAGCCAACTGGTGAACGATTTATATAAGAGAAGTATCCAGTCGGTAATTGTGGAAGGAGGGAGGCAGACGTTACAATTATTTATAGATCATGCGTTGTGGGATGAAGCGCGGATTTTCACTTCTCCACGCATCTTTGGGGTCGGTATTGCAGCGCCTTTTATCGATGGTTGTTCAAAAGTTACAAATGATATGCTAGGAGACAGCTTGTCGATAGTATTCAGAGAGTAGGTAGTCCTTATCTTCTTTTTCGCTTGTAGGTGCTGCTCTTTTTCTTGTATTGGTTGTAGCTGGGCTTTTTGCGCTTTGAATACGTTGGCTTTCGGCCAGAGGTTTTTTTGCCCATCGAAAGCTTTTTCGTGTTTTGGTAGCGGCTATTGGGTGAGAACGCAGCTACGCGTTTTTGCGCTTTGGCTAATTGCTTGGGCGTATGTCCACCCGGTGTTTTTCTTACCGAGGAAGTATTTAGTGTTTTTCGTCTGTAAGCGAGCGATTGTTTGTAATCGGCCCTAAATTTCTTTTGATAATTCTGATCGTTAAAATCATACCGAATAGTAAATTCATTGGAAGTACCTACAAATCCACCCACTGGGGAGGTGATCATTTCGTTGGAATATCCTACCAACAAGTATTGGCTCAAGCGATAGGCAAGTGTGAAGTTAACCACACTGCCCGCACGGGTGGCGGCACCGGCAGTAATCTTATTATCGTATGTATAATACAAACCGATATCATAGGTGTCGTTGGTATCTGAGAATTTGCGAAAAGCAAAATAGGGTTCTAACAAATCTTGACCCTCGCGAATGGGAATAGTGCCCTGCACAAAACCAGTATAATAATCGGAGAGCGTTCTCTTGTCGGGCGCGAGCCAAGCAGTAGCCAATCGGTTGGCAGCGATGCCCATTTTCACAAACCTGTTTTGAAACGATACCCCAGTGGAGAAATCGGGCCTTCCTGCATTTGCGTAGCGCTGGAGCGTAAGGTCGTCTAGAATGTAGCGCTCGCTAGCTAAATTGATGTTAAGTTGGTTATATTCGGCACCTACGCCCATGGAAAGGCGACTGAATTTATTGAATGGAAGATGGTAGGCGAATGCGGCCGAGTAATACGTGTTCTTTATAACAGAAACTGATTCCTGATAGATATTTGCTCCGAGGCCAAAACGGTGGTTGGCAAAAGGAGTGTGCATGCTTATGAAAATGTTTTCTGGTGAATCGGCTACCCCCGAGTAGTTGTTTCGATAAGAAGCCGTGAGCGATCCAAATGTATTTCCTGCCATAGAGGGATTATACATAAATGAATTTGTCAGCTTCTGGCTGAACAAAGGGATGTCTTGCGCTTGGGTAGCAACGGTGAGCGCAATAAAAAACAGGAATAGTAAAAGTCTCTTCATGCGCTGCTTATTTTAACACAGAGATCATTTGTTTTTTATTCTTGCGAACGCCCCGATCATCATACTCCGCTACACAAATGTAGTTGCCGATGGCAAGCTTAGAAAAATCAAAATCTTGATCAGGTCCAGCGGGCTCAGGATAATTTTTGAAGCCATCCCAAACCTTCACAGGCACTCCCCAACGATCGATCAATGTTACTTTATTGTTGGGCGATGAATCGATTCCGTCAATTACCAACACCTCGTTTGTCCCATCGTTGTCGGGGGTAATAAGCTTACGGATTCTGATTTTGATTTCATCGGTCTTGGCTAGGGCATAATATTTACCGGTTGCTGATATGTTAACTCCGCTGGTGATGAACGCATTGCCCCCCGATCCACTTAGATCTTTTTGGTCGCCAGTCGAACTCTTTTCTAAAATGGTTACGTCACCTTCGGTAGAACCAAACTGATCTGCTTTGTTGTTGCTAACGGAAAGTGTAGTGTTCCCCGAAAACGTGCCGGTGCCGCCCACTGAAAATTCCCAATAGCGTTCTGAAAAAATGTCTTTTAAATCGGGTAATATTACAAAACTGGCAGGGGCATCTGTTGGGTTACTTTTGATCACTTCAAAACCAAGTGGGATGGCCTGATCTGCTGCGGAAACATTTTCCAGCCTTACGGGAAAGTAGCCATCGACATTTCCTATCGGGAACGTGCGAGCGCCTGCGACACCCTGAACGAATATTCGCCCATTTACATAAGATTTATCGTTGCCCTCCAGATCAGCTGTTCCACTGTAGGCAAGTCTACCGGGAATACTTGCTGATCTATCCACAAACAGGTTGCCTTCGGTTAAAGTAAGTTTGTTCAAAACGACCCATTCGCCTGACAAGGCAAAGTTAGCTTTGCTATTGATCGTCAATCCATTTACTGAAAGAGGGGTATTGGTGCGGATGAATTGTGGCGTAGGTCCCGTAGATGCCAGCACTAAGTCCACATTTTGTAAATCGGTATTCGTGCTTTGGTTAATTAGGTTGAAGGTAGTGGCAATGGTAGATCCTCTGGCTGCCACAAGTAGCATGTTGCTATTTATAACCAGCTGCTGGCCAAAAGCCAGGGAAGAAACTGTGATGAGCACAAAAGATAAAAGCCATTTCATCGGTTGAAGTTATTACTTTTTATCAAAAGGTCAATGTTCTTTTTTATATCGGGCAAAACCTGCTTTTTCTTCTTTGAAACCGATATTTTTTCAAAGGCCACGCCTATTTTACTTCTTCCTCTAGTTGTCTGCTACTAGGTTCGTGCGCGTTTGCAACGCGTTCGCTCCCGGTTTTGCTCAGTAGGGGCACGCGTTATAAACGCGCGCCAAACACTACTTTATTTTTTCTTTCCCTTGGCCTCCAAGCCCAGCACTTTTTTGATTTCCTCCAATTGCTTTTTAACCGCATCCATTTCCGAAACTTGGTTGGTTTTTAGCGAAGCAACCTCCGTTTGGAGTTGGGTATTCGTTCCTTTTAGTTCTTTGTTTTCTTTTTCTAAGGCCTCAATTTTTGCGTTCAGTTCTTGGGTGGACTTAACTAAAACAGGTATAAGTTCCGTGTAGCGCATACCCAGCATTTTTTCATCATCATCACCCGCTGTTACTATTTCGGGAATCAGTTTTTGCACTTCTTGTGCAATTAAACCTAATGCAATATTTTCCTGTTTATCAGATTTTAAAACGTAAGAAACAGGCCGTAGCGCTACTATTTCTTTTAACCCGTAACTAAGATTTTTAATATTCTTTTTTAGACGATAATCGGAAGAAACATTAGGGGTTGCGCTTGTAAACAGTTGACCCCAGCGATTTGTTGAATTACCAAGCGTTGGAACGGGATTAGTAGCATTGGAGGGGTTAAAAAATCCGTCATCCATAACGTACATGGAGTTCATGGTTCCATCTACATCCCCCTTAAGAAAATTTAAAACTCCGAAACTTGGTATGATTCGCCAATCAGCAGTGCCGGTACCATCTAGCTCAATACCAGAAGAAGCGAAAGCACCCGTAGCCGATACTCGGAGATATTGGGTTCCTGCACCTAGCGTATGAATTCTTCGAACGGGCGTACTAGTTCCTATCCCCACATTACCCGTTCCATCTATCCTCATTAATTCGTTACTGGTGGTTGTACTAGTTGCAGCATAGAAGACATGGTCTGCCGCAATATTGTCTGTTTGGTATCGAAGGATGCCGCCATTTATACCAAAACCATAGAATTGATGATCGTTATTATTTGCGTCAAACAATACAATCTTCCTATTGATTACAGTATTCGCAAATTGGAGTGGTGCATTAGGAGTAGTTGTGCCAATACCAACATTACCAACATTATTAATCGCCATTCTTACTCCTCCACCGGTGCTAAACCGCATTGTGCCAGATGGTCTGTTATTAAAAATTGACATAGCGGCACCTAAAGTTGATGTGATGTCAGTCATTTGAATACCTGCAACGCCTCCATTTTCATTATTAAAAGATATCCGTTCGGTTGAAAATGCACCAGTACTATTATTTTGTAAAGTAATGCCAACTGTTCCATCAACATCTTCTTGCACATGAAGATTATCGGTAGGTGAAGGTGTGCCAATGCCCACATTGCCAACGCCTGTTATACGCATTAGCTCGTTGCTTGTGGTGGCACTTGTGCCAACTTTCCACAGAAAAGCGTTGCTATTGACTGGTATTTGAGATTCAAATGTTCCAAAGCCGCCAACACCGAGACCAAGGTATTGATTTCCATTATTGGCTTGCTCAAACAATACGATCTTTCTACCTACTGCATTAGAAAATTGGAGTGGTGCATTAGGAGTAGTTGTGCCAATACCCACATTGCCAGTATTTGTGACCGATAGCCGATCGATGTTACTGTTATTCACATGCCAAGTGCCAGTTGCGCCATTCCAGTAAGTCCACATGCTATTTCCCGCGGTATTAGAATATCCGTAAAATGGCCAGCCCCCGGTTTGAGTATCTAAATACATTCCTCCATAGGCGCCACTTGCGGCATTCGTACCGATGGAAAAGCGGTCGGCTCCGGTAATGGCGCTCGTGCGACCGATACCTGTGTAAGTTCCGCTATCAAAAATGCTGGAGGCAATTAGCCCCACTGCACTACCTTTAGGAATCGTGTTTACCGTTGTAAAGCTGGTAGGTGCATTCACCCAAGTTGGCGCTAAGCCAGATCCAGCGGAAGTAAGCACTTGACCAATCGTACCAAAATTAGCTGTACCACCTACTGCCAACCCACCCTCTAGATTTAGATTTCCGCCAGAGTAAATAGCCCAATTGTTCGTTCCACCAGAAGCAGATCCATAAACGCCATAATTCACTCCTGAAGCTCCAAAGGCAGTACCAGAAACACCCCAATTGCTCAACGCGCCACCCGAAGCATTACCACGGACGGCAATCGCTCCATCTCCGCCCCCTACATTTGCGTCAAATCCGAAATTTTGGCTTGTACCCGTGCCATTTGCATTAACGAGAACGCCAATATTAGTTGAAGTGCCATTCAAAACCCTGACAAAAGTTCCAATGTTTGAAGGCTGTGAAATCGGTTCATTCACAGCAAATCGTGCCGAACTCCCCCCACCTATTCCTACATTACCTGTTGTAGCATCAATGCGCATCCGTTCGGTGTTATTGGTTTCAAAGACCAACGGTTGAGCGTTGTCGCTACCAATTCGCTCAGTGCCTACCAATGTATTTCCTGTTAAGCCCCAGCCGGGTGAACTTGCCCAAGTGGGCGCGCCAGCCGCGTTAGATTGTAAAAATTGCCCGGTTGTGCCTGCCGCGGTATTTAGGAGGCCCGTCCCGTCCGAGTAAAGCACCGTCCCTGCCGCCCCTGCCGCAGTGCGGTTCGTGCCACCGTTGGCGATGGGGAGTGTGCCCGTTATTTTTGAGGCATCCACGTTGGCAATGTCGGAGTCCAAGATTGTATTTGCCGCAATCTCGGCTGAGGTGATGGCATTGGCGCCAACTTGCAGGCCGGTGGAGAAGTTGCCAGTGATATCCCCTGCGGCTGGAGCCTCGGTGTCTAGCACCACGGCCGCATTTAGCCTGGCCGTGTTGATGGTGACGGCCGAGGCACTGTTGGCGGCATTGATGATGTTTAGCCCCGCGGTGGCATTGTTAGCGATGCTCAGGGAACCCGTGTTGCTGATGGTCGCATCTCCACTCATGGCCACGCCCGTTGCAATGTTTGATCCATTGCCCACAAAAATATTTGCGGATGTTAAGGCTGAAGATAGTCCCGCTGACGGTGTCCATGTCAAAGTTCCTGTTCCGTTGTTGCTAAGCACACCAGAGGCGTTGGCATTGGGCCAAGTATAAGCTGCCCC
>JBBSCN010000171.1:0-6883 GCA_038250265.1 Cytophagales bacterium
CGCAATGATGAATGATGCTTTATCTTTGATCAGTGGTCCTTCCACTGCCAATCGACTAAAGATAGTGCCAATGCCACCAGTAGCTTCAAATTTTTTACTGTTCCCTTCTTTTAATCTTACGTCCAGCAAAGAAGACAAACGACCACCATACCTTGACGGGATGCCGCCTTTAAAAAGTTTTACATCTTTTACCGCATCTGGGTTGAAAACAGAAAAGAAACCCAACAAGTGAGAAGAGTTGTATACAGGGGCTTCGTCTAGCAATATAAGATTCTGACCTACACTTCCGCCCCTCACATTAAAACCTGCTGCGCCTTCTCCAACTGTACTCACACCGGGTAGTAATTGGATGCTCCTGAGCAAATCGGCCTCGCCCAGAAATGACGGTATTTTTTTGATGGTATTGATATCCAATTTGTTCGTACTCATCTCTAAATTTTGCACGTTGGCCTGTTCTATGCCGGCTTGCACAACTACCTCTTGTAATTGTTCCGCTTCGCCAAAAAGCTCAATATCAAAACGCGAATTTTTATCTAATTGTACAATCTTGGTAATAGGGGAGTAACCAAGGTAACTATAGCGAAGGGTATAGTTGCTTGCTGCTAACGTTATGCTATAGAAGCCATATTCGTTGGTAACCCCACCGCCCTGAGTTTCCGTAACGTAAACGGTTGCACCAATAAGAGCCTCACCATTTGTGGCATCTTTAATATAGCCGCTAATGGTGAATTTAGTTGGATTTTGGGAAAGTGCCGAAAAGGCACAGAAAGTGAGAGCCGAAAGAATAAATTTCATCTTGTATAAAGTATTCGATAGTAAAGCGTAAAAAAGAGCCAAAATGTTACGCAAAGCGAAAAGATTGTTTAAAAAAAACGGGGTTTTAACCCGATCAGTTCAACGGATCGATTCCCACTTTCTCAATCACTAAATAATCCTTTTTGGAAACGGATTGGCGCGCGAGAAGTTCAGCGATGAATCCCGTAAGGAAAAGCTGCACACCGATTACTAACGCAACCAGTGCGAGATAAAAAATTGGCTGATCCACCACATCGCGCTTAAGCGGAATCTTTGAGATAAAAAGTGCATCTAGCTTATCCCAAAATATTTTGATGGTGAACCCAATTCCGACTAAAAATGAAACGATGCCCCAAGCCCCGAAAAAGTGCATGGGCCGTTTGGCAAATCGACCCACAAACGTAATGGTCAACAAATCCAAAAATCCGCGCACAAAACGCTCCCACCCAAATTTGCTATGGCCGTATTTTCTTTCGCGGTGCTCCACTACCTTTTCGGTGATTTTAGTAAAGCCCGCCCACTTGGCCAACACGGGTATGTAACGATGCATTTCGCCATACACGGTAATATTTTTTATGACAGAATAATGATAGGCTTTCAACCCACAATTAAAATCGTGAAGATGAATGCCGGAAATTTTTCGGGTGATGTAATTGAAAAACTTGGAGGGGATGGTTTTGGAAATCGGATCGTGGCGTTTTTTTTTCCAACCGCTTACCAAATGAAATTTTTGTTCTTTGATCAGCTTATATAACTGTGGTATTTCGTCAGGGCTATCTTGCAAGTCGGCATCCATGGTGATCACCACTTCGCCCTTAGCCGCTTTAAAGCCCGTATGCAGCGCTGCGGCTTTTCCAAAATTTCTGTTGAATTGAAATCCTTTGAAGGAGGGGTTCGACTGATTTACTTTTTTGATTTCTTCCCAGGTGCCATCCGTACTGCCATCGTCAACGAAAATGACTTCATACGAAAAGCCGTGTGAGGCCATCACACGGCTTATCCAACTGCTTAGTTCTGGAATTGATTCTTGTTCGTCTTTGGCAGGAATGATGAGTGAGATATCCATCAATTACATCATCTCTTCCGGTTGATTTTTCTTAACGAAGATAGATGTAATCAACGCGATGATAGCATAGAATATTAATCCGAAGCCATACCCAGTGAGCGCACCGGTGGCAGAGAATTGGCCTTCAGAACGTTTTCGAGTATCTTCCATCGCCTTATCAATTTGATCTTCTGCCAAGCCAAAGCCCTCCATCATTTTTTGTGCATTCTCAATGGAAACCTCCGCGAGTTTCGCGGGTAGTTCCGTATCGATAACTGTATAAAGCAATATCATGAACATGGTTGATATGATGCCCGAAATCGCCAACAAAACAAAACCATGCTGAAATGCCTTTCCATACTGCAAAAATCCACCGATCTGACTACGATAGTTGATGCCGGCATAGATTACAGCGCCTAGCAAAACAACTAAAATAAAAATACCAAATTTCCAATCTGCCAATATGGTGTAATCTACCACGTAGGCGATTGCGGTTAGCGCAATGCTAAGCGCTCCAAAAATAAGTCCCCATTTTGCTGCATGTTGAAACAAAGTGGGTTGCTGGGTTGAGGTTTCTTCCATAATTAGTCGGTTTTAGGTTGACGTCTTAAAATTACTGATATTATTATGCTAATAAAAAAACTGATGACAAAGCTTTGCCAAAAGTAGTGTTTGGCCAAAATATACCCATTAGTGGCAGACAGGTACTCAATATTACGTTGGTATTCATCTTTTCCAATTCGCTCGATGGCCTCGGCTGGGAGGGTCTTCATTTGCTCTACTGCTGTGGTAATGTAGTTTGATAGAAAAGGCGGGAATAAAAAGCAGAAAAGCCAGATCAGCACAAAAGTGATGACGGCAAATAAAATTGTGAAAATCAGGTTGGCAATCATGCCCTGCCAAAAGAAAATAATCCCGTCTTGGAAGTTGTCTCTGATTTCCTTTAGCGTAAAAGTCATAAATACGGCAAACATCACAATCCTAAAATCAAAAAAGAGCATGAACAGAAACGGGTGTTTGCCTATGGCGTAAAGAGCAAACAATATGAAAAACCCTAATAGCCCTGCAATGATTCCGTTGCGTAGCGGAATTTTTAGCAATGGATTCTGCATAAACAAACTAGTAAACCTCATCGTGCGTCACTATATTCTCAAAGACAGCCTTCTCTTTTTCAACAAATAAAAATATTACACGCATGTCCGAAGCCACGCTGAAACTCCAAAGGCCTTCCAATTTTTCGCTAAGCTTGTGTGTTTTCAGGGAAGGCGAAAATGGATTAACTATGAAAAGCTGTATTTTTTGAAGAAACTTTTCTTCTAAGTAAGTATCTCCTTTGATCTTTTTGCGAAAAGATTTTTTGAACGGTTTTGAATAAGAAATCTTAATCATGGGCATCTCTAAAAACCTTTGTTTTCTTCACCTCAACCCTTTCACTTCTCCTAAAGAGAAGGGTTAGCGGAGTTTTTAAAGATGCCCTCATTTAAGACCTAATTCCTCCTTCAGGACATTTATGTCAGCGGAAAACTTAAGCTTCCCCGCCTTGTATTCAGTCAACGTGTTTTTGTGATCTTTTGCGAATTGTTTACGCGATTTTTCAACCCTATCTTTTTGAAGAATTCTTTCTAGTTCCTCAATTTCATCAATGCTTAACTTTCTTACTTTATCTACGATGGTAGCAAATGTTTCCATTAAACAAATTTAATAAAAATTAGTCGTCTGATTTGATTTTTCCGTTATTAAACACTGCTACTGCTTTGCCTTTCAATTCCTTCCCCAACCAAGGTGAGTTTTTAGATTTTGATAAGTTTTCTTTCTCGCTAAAAGTCCAGGTTGCATGGGGATTGAAAAGTGTGAGGTTCGCTTTTTCGTCTACTTCTATTTTAGGGATTTCCAACTGTAGTATCCTGCGCGGGGCCGAAGTAATTTTTTCGATCAATATATCAATGTCAATGGACTTGGACAAAGAGGTAATCTGTGAAGCAAACGTTTGGAGATTGATCATTCCGAAATCTGCCTGATCAAATTCTAACAGCTTGCTCTCATCGTCTTGCGGCAGGTGACCACTGGTAAGAATATCAACCGTACCATCTTTCAAGCCCTTGATCAATGCTTCGCTGTCTGATTTTTCGCGCAAAGGTGGATTGAGTTTGTAATTTGTATCGAAATCAGAAAGCAAACTATCGTCCAACAAAGCTTGGTAGCCGGTGATGTCGCACGTAACTTTAAGTCCTTTCTTTTTTGCAGCGCGAATCATGTCTATTGTCTTTGAGGTAGACACTCTAGCAAAATGAAGTCGTCCGTTCGCGTATTCAAGCAGTTCCAAATTTTTTCGGGTGGCCACTTCTTCGGCAATGCGCGGCATGCCCTTTAAGCCAAGCGAAGTACTGTTTATTCCTTCATTCATCTGACCGAACAAGTTCAGCCAATTGTCTTCGGGATGATCGATGAGTAGGCCATCAAACTTTTGTATGTACTGGAGCGATTTTAAAAATAAATCGGTATGCCAAACTGATTTTAATCCATCCGAGAAGGCTACGGCTCCTGCTTCGTGTAGGTCAATCATTTCAGTCAGCTCTTCTCCTTTACAATTTTTCGTAACGGCAGCCATTACGTGAAGTTGAACTAAACGGTTGTTGTTCCCTTGCGTGATGTAGCTTACTTCATTTTTGGTTTGGATAGTAGGGTGTGTATTGGGCAGTAAAACCAACTCGGTAAAACCACCGGCTGCGGCAGCCTTGCCAATTGAAACCAAATCCTCTTTATGTTCTAATCCAGGGTCACCTACAAAAGCCCCCAGGTCTATCCATCCGATGCTCAACAGCATCCCTTCGGCATTAATTACTTTGTCGGCCTGATAGTTCTTGTCACCGATTTCCGCAATTCGTCCGCCAGCTATTAATACATTTTTCTTTTTGAGATGATAGGGCGAGCCTTTGCAGATAATTTTTGCAGATTGGATGAGTATCTTCATATTTTACCTTCTAACAAAGATATGAGAAAAGCCTTCACAAGTTCTTTCATGCTTCATCTTCTTCGGGTGAGACCCAATCGCTGGACAATACATGTTGGGATTCTAGTTGAATAAGTTCTTCATCGCACTCTTCGATTGAAAAGTTTTCGGTAGACATGCCCAAAATTACTTCAAAAATCTCAATAAAAGAACTTCGATGAGCAAGAACAACAATGCTAAGAGCAACGCGTATTTCCACAAGGCTGTGCCCAGGTACCTTTCTTTTATTTCATTGCGGAAATCATCTGCGTTGGCCGCATTAAAAATCGATATGGACGAGCCACCTCCCAGGCGCAATTTGGCTTCCTCTGGGCTTAGGCTTTCCAAAATCGACTCGGCTTTGTCCAAATTAAAAGCCACTAGATCTAGTGTGTCAGTTTTGTGGAGGATTGTATAAAATCCCTTATCAAGCAAAAACTTGGGCATCTCCAACACTACTTCGTTGCCCGTTCTGCGCTGCAAGGGTATTACTTCTTGTTTTCCCATCATCTTAATTGGCTCTTCGCCCACGAGGCTATCGGCCTCAAGAGAAATAATGGTAGATGACAAGTTGTAATAAGGCGTTTGTTTGCGGTGGCTACCAAGGGCGGCCATTCGGTACATGATGGGAACAAACAATGCATGGTTGTAAAAGTCCGTTGTCCCTTTTACCAACGGGCACGCCATCACATAGACTTTACCGATCTGCGAGAGAAACGGCCTTCCGTCTTTCAATTGTAAAATTGCTGAGCGGTCGTTGCCCCACTCAAGTAATTTGGTGCCAACGGGCATGGCCATCGATATATTTTTTTCTTCAAACACGTTTTGAAAAAGTGGATTCTTAAAATCGGGAATGTCCAAGGACATCGGTTTTTCAGAGTTATTCAATTCTACTTTCCTCCCCATTATATTGAAATAGGAGTCAACGTCTGGTTTAAGGCCGGGGATTAGCAAAATAGAATTTGAATCTCTTATTGCGGCCAAGGCCGTTGACAAAGACATTTCGATTTTGTCCAATTGGTTCACTACAATCAAATCGGCTGAATTGAGTAAGCTATAATTGACGTTGGCCGATTGAAAGCTGGTAAAGGCAAACAATTCTTTGTTTCCAAAAACTTGTTGAATGGAAGTGATTTCCTTTGTGTTTTTTATTTCAATGACTTTTAGTTTGCCCGAATAGTTGAGCGTAAAGAAAAATTCGTTGTCGAAGCTGACAGGATAATCGTTAAAGGTTAGTTGTGCTTTGTTAACGCCTTTAGTGTTAGTTGTTAGATCAAATGAAATGGTAGCGGTGCTATTGGGTTCGATGTTGGTTGTTGCCGCAGATGCCTGCACGGAGTTGATCGTAAGTTTAATGACCAAGCCTTCTACCAATCGGCTGCCCACATTCCTCAACCGAACCTTCACCGCATTTTTCTCACCGCCCACCACAAAGGGGTTTTCTAAATAAACGGTATCAATCAACACATTAGAAACCGATGGGTACTTGATGGGCGCCAATTTTATTTGCAAAGTAGAATCCACTTTGGTGAGGCTGCCAAAAGTGGAGCGTTGCAAGTCCGAGATCCAAAAAAGCGAGTTAGTCTTTTTCAACAATCGGTTCGTGATTTCATTGGCATCTCGGCTTATAGAAGACAATCGTATTTGAGAAAGAAAGTCAAGTACTTGTGATTTGGTCTTGAACGAATTGGAGAAGGGAGCAAAATCATTGGTGATAAATTGGTAGCGCGCATCGGCCGGAAAAACCGCTACAATCTCTTCCACCATTTGAATGCCCGCGTCCAATGCCCGTACTTTCTGCGCAACGGGGGTAGACATGCTTAGTGAGTTATCCAAATAAATGGAAATATTTTTTTGACCACCGGCCTCTTCGTTGGCGGGCAAAAAGGGTTGCGCGAAGGCGATCACCAGAAAAAATAAAAACAATAGTCGTGACGCTAGCACGAGGTATTGTTTCAGTTTTCTTTTTTGGGTAGTTTCTTGTTTTACTTGTTTTAGAAACCGGGTGTTCGAAAAGTAGACTCGCGTGGTTTTGCGAAAATTAAAAAGATGGA
>JBBSCN010000172.1:0-6876 GCA_038250265.1 Cytophagales bacterium
ATGACAAGTACGTTGTCACTGAACTGTCAAAGGGGTTGGATACTGTTAGGTGGGACAAGATTGTGCAACGAACGGACTGGTTGATTCTACAAAAAGACAAAAAAGAAAATTTGTACTCTCTCTCTAGGCGTAAAATAGTGGCTGCACAAATTGATAGCATCAAAGTGGAGCAAGGGCTGGCTTTTGTGTACGATAGAGATTCGTTACGTATTTATTTGCCAAAGAGTAAGAGCATTACTTTTTCAAGGAGTACGACTATCCACTTTGTGAATTCAAAGGATTCCATTCAATACTTTTACTCAGACGGAAAAAACAAAAAAGAGGTGGTGGAAATTCATTCTGGTAGAAAAAGATTTTCAGTTGATTTTGACAAGATAGAATTGTTGAGTGGCAACATTTTTTTAGTGGGCAAGAAGGGCAAATGGGGATTGCTTTCGAAGGACGGGATGCCGCTGTTGCCCTTGGAATTCGATGCCCTTATTCAAAACGCAAATGGATTGATTTCCTTACTTAAGGACAAGAAATTTGGAATCTATGATAGCCGCAAAAAAAAGTTGATCAACCCGGTTTATGATCAAAACGTAGTGTTGTTTGCCACGGATGTTTTGGGCTCCGCCAAAAACAAATTGTATGGCTTGTTTGGTTGGGATGGAAAGCCACTTTCAAAATTTGAATTTGATGAAATTTTGCCGTGGACGGACAAATCGATCTGGGTTCGAAAAGGAATATATTGGCAACTGCTAGAATTCAGGACGGGCAAAACGTCTATAGATAAAGTAAAAGAAATCAAGCCCTTGATTCAGTTGCCCAGCGAACAAGCTGTTTTGATAAATCGCGACAATAATTGGGGGGTAGTCAGTTCTATCAGGGGTGTCGTTATTCCCCCAACATATTCCAGCATTGTAAACATTGGCTCGGATGAGTTTCCGCTTTATTTCACTGATAAGGAAGTGAGGGAGGCGGGCGTCCATGTGGTGATTTATTACAACCACGAGGGGAAGTTTATCCGAAAACAGGTGTACGAAGAAGACGAATTTGAAAACATCTATTGCGAAGACAATTGATCATATAACTTTAATCAGTGTTTCTGTAGAAATTGATTTTTTTTCCTGATACTTGAGTGATGAAAAAAATAACCTGTTTAGCTTTTACTATTGCCATTGGTCTCAATGCTGCCGCTCAGGAAAGCAGACCGAAACTGGTAGTGGGTATTGTGGTGGATCAAATGCGCCAAGAATATCTCTATCGCTTTGAAAATAAATTTGGTGAAGGCGGCTTCAAGCGATTAATCAATAATGGTTTCATGTTGAAGAATGCTCATTACAATTATGTCCCCACCTATACAGGCCCCGGCCATGCGTCTATATTTACGGGGGCAACCCCGGCTACGCATGGTATTATTGGAAATGATTGGTGGGACAAAAATTTGAAAAAGACAGTTAATTGCGTGGAAGATGAATCGCAAAAACCAGTAGGCAACCCGGAGGGAAATGGAGATGTTTCACCTCATCGTTTGCTGGCCTCTACAATTACAGATGAATTGAAAATATTTTCGCAGAAGAAATCGAAGGTGATCGGTATTTCGGCTAAAGATCGAGGAGCCGTTTTGCCAGCCGGGCACATGGCCGATGGTGCATATTGGCTCGATGGAAAATCAGGTAAGTTTATCACAAGCACCTACTATCGTACAACACTACCCGCTTGGGTAGAGAGTTTTAACTCGCTGAACTTGGCTGATAGTTATTTGAATAAAGTATGGAGTACCGCTCTACCTATTCAGGATTATATCGAAAGTGGTCCTGATGATTCGCCCTACGAGCGTAAGTTGAAGGGGAAGGAGAAATCTACTTTTCCCTACAATTTAAAAGAGCTGAGAAAAACGAATGGCGAATATGAATTGTTGGCAGCCACGCCTTTTGGCGATGATTTATTGACAGAATTTGCGAAGTCGAGCTTAGCCGGTGAGCAACTTGGTAAAGATGCCGACACAGATTTTCTCACACTTTCATATTCTTGCCCTGATATTATTGGTCACGCTATGGGTACGAATGCCATTGAACTGGAAGATACCTACATTCGATTGGACAAGAACCTGGAAGATTTATTGAAAACGCTTGATCAACAAGTAGGAACAGGAAACTATGTTGTGTTCTTAACAGCTGATCATGCCGTAGTGGACGTGCCGCAGTCATTGAAGGACAACCGTATTCCCGCAGGCAATTTTCCCTTGGCCAATGTGGAGACAGGGCTGAACGATTTCTTGTTAAAATATTTTCCCGCAAAAAAGATCATTGATAAAATCAGCAATGAACAAGTATTTCTGAATTCAGATTTGTTTGCCGGTGATCCAAAATCGGCAGGGATAGATTTATTGATTGCCACTGAATTGATCACGAATTATCTGCAAGCAGTAGAAGGAATTGCTCAAGTCTTTTCAAAATCCACGATCAAACAATCGGCATTTAATGAGACAGGCATCAAAGGTATGATTGCGCGAGGATACAATTTCAAAAGAAGCGGTGATGTTGCCTACCAACTAGAACCAGGTTGGATAACCGGGGGCGGTGCGCAGGGCACGACTCATGGTTCCGGTTATAGCTATGATACGCACGTTCCTGTTTTGTTTTACGGAAAGGGAATAAAAAAAGGTAGTTCATCTGCCTATCACGCAATTACCGACATCGCGCCTACGCTTTCAGTTTTGTTGAAGATTAAATTTCCCAATGGCTGCACAGGCCAACCAATTGTTGAAATACTTGATTAAGTGACACGGGGCTTCTTAACTATTTTATGACGGCAATACACTTTAGCTCAATTGCTATTGGAGTGGGCAGCGCATTCACCTCCACAGTAGTGCGGCAAGGCTGATTCTCTTTGAAGTATTCCGCGTAGATTTTATTAAAGGTCTTGAAATCACTTTTCATATTGGTGAGAAAAACGGTCACGTCTACGAGATCTTCCCACCGCGCACCGGATGCTTCTAAAATTAATTTCACATTTTTAAAAACAGAGTGGCATTGCTTTTCTATAGCATACTCAATAATATTTCCGTTTGAATCGAGGGTAACGCCCGGAATTTCTTTTGAGCCTCGCTGACGAGGCCCTACTCCTGATAGAAATAATAAGTTGCCGACTTTTCGGGCATGTGGGTAAGCACCTACGGGTTCGGGGGCTTTGTCAGAAGAAATTTTATCATTTATGTTCATGTCTAAAGTCTTGTGTCTTACATCTTACATCTGTCTCTACTCAATTCCAAAAACCAAACTCGCCCACATACTTTGCCAATCCGCGCCAGGCTTTTCTGAGGGAATCATTTTTACGGTGCTTACCATCCACGCTCCTTTTGCATTGATGGGAAACGTAACGGTTCCGTCATTTTCGCTGTAGAGATTTTGTAAGAAAGTGGTTGTGCCAATCTTATTCCACACTTTCACCAATTGGTGCGGACTAGGCTTTCCGTCATATAAAACGGTACATTGAAAATAATCCCCCGATTTTAGCGTGTACGGATTTTGCTCTGGGATGATTTCATTTTTGAATCCTATCTTTTTCTTGAAGGTATTGTCGGTTTTGTTGCCGACTTGTACCAACAGCTTTACAAACCGCCCATAATATTCTTTTGACGGTTTATCAAGCGTGTTGGAGTTCTTTCGCAAGTCATACACATTTTCTAAGCCATCTTCTTTTAAATAATCATTAAATTTGTCAGCTGCTAATTCAATGTAAGCGTAATTGCTTTGCATCACTAATAGATGCGTACCCTCTTCAGTCAGTTTTGCGTTCAGTCGTTCTCTTCCTTCAACTTTAACAGCCGCGCGTAGGTCTTTTGATTTACTAAGTTGGTGTAGCTCCAGCTTTTC
Source organism: Cytophagales bacterium (assembly GCA_038250265.1). Classification (GTDB taxonomy): domain Bacteria; phylum Bacteroidota; class Bacteroidia; order Cytophagales; family Cyclobacteriaceae; genus ELB16-189. The sequence continues at coordinate 3,861 of JBBSCN010000172.1, forward strand.
AATCTTATGTTTTTTTAGATCCCACGGCTCGCCCTCAAAATTTTCACCTACTTTAAAATCCACTTTCAATTCTTCGCCCACATTGAACTTAAACTTGGTAGAGTGCAACCAGAATTCATGTGATTGAGCAACAAACCCGATTGACAAAATTACGATTATCAAAATTACTCTCTTCATCTGCTTTTTTTAAATCAATGAATCAACAAATCAACAAATTAACAAATCAACGAATTAGTTCATCAACTCCTCAATCTCCTCTGCTTCAATCGGTATGTTTTTCATCAAATCAAAATTACTTCGTTTACCAATCACAATATTGTTTTCTATACGGATACCTAAGCCTTCTTCTTTTATATAGATGCCTGGCTCGACTGTCCATACTTGACCGGGTTGCACTTTGGCGTACATGTTGCCCACATCGTGTACATCTAGCCCCAGCAGGTGCGAAGTGCCATGCATAAAATATTTTTGAAATAAGGGCTTGTCGGGATTTTGTTTTTTAATGTCTGTTCGGTTAAGGAGTTTTAGTTTCACCAATTCGCGTTCGGTTATCTGTTGAATTTCCTTGTGAAACTCGAAATACAGAACTCCTGGGCGCAACATTTTAATGGCGGCTTTTTGCACTCGTAGCACGGCATTGTAAACTTCTTTTTGCCGAGGAGTATATTTTCCGCTTACTGGAATGGTGCGCGTGAGGTCGGCATTATAGTTCGCGTATTCGGCACCTACATCCAAAAGAAGCACATCACCCTTTTTGCAGCGCTTGTCGTTTTCGATGTAGTGCAGCACACAGGAGTTCGCCCCTGAGGCGATGATCGGTGTGTAGGCGAATCCGCGTGAACCGCTTTTTAAAAACTCGTGCGCATACTCGGCTTCAATCTCATATTCTTTTACTCCGGGTTTTACAAATTTTAAAACACGCCTAAATGCAGATTCAGTAATGTCGCAGGCTTTTTGGAGTAAATCAATCTCGATCTTGGATTTAATGAACCGCAGTTTGCCCATGATGGGCGCAATGCGCTCGTACGTGTGCAACGGGTAATTTTTTTGACACCACGATATAAACCGAGCATCGCGGGTTTCTACTTTTATTTCTAAGCGGTAGTGTTCATTGGTGTTCAGGTAAACATTTTCTACACCACCCATTGTCATCATATGGTGGAAGAGCTTTGGGAATTCCGAAACCCAGATAATGGTTTGTATGCCTGTTAGCTCGCGCGCTTCTTCTTTGGTGAGTTTGTGGCCGTCCCATGTGGCAATCTGGTCGTTGGTTTCTTGCAGAAATAGTATCTCGCGGTATTTTTTATCGGGGAAGGAAGGACAGATTAGTAGAATGCTATTTTCTTGGTCGACACCCGTTAGGTAGAATAAATCGTTGTTTTGGCGGAAGGGCAGATGGCCATCGGCATTGGTAGGCATTGTGTCGTTGGAGTTGAGCAAGGCCAATGAATTTGCTTTTAATTCTTTGACAAGTCTTTTGCGATTAGTTACGAACAAAGACGATTCTATTTTTTGGTAACGCATACGTTTCAAATTTAGTTAATATTGACGGGCATCTCTAAAAACCTCGCTCATCCTTCTTCCCGATAGCTTTCGGGAGAGAAGGAAAAAGGGTTGAGACGGTAAATGATTGGTTTTTAGAGCTGCACTACAACAAATCAGTAAAAAAATCCCCTTTTTAAGGGATTAGTTGAAAACATTAAATCTCCTACGTTTGTAAAAAAAAAACTATGAAAAAATACATCTCTTGTGTTGCATTAGCCGGATTAGTAATGTTCGCGGCATGCAGTAAAAAAAATGATCCGGCTCCCTTAACGCCAGAACAGCTTATTGTGACCCCAAAAGGTTGGGTGGCAACAGCTATTACAATCAATCCGGCAGTGCAGGAGCCGGGCTTCCCTCCGGTTACCGATTTTCTTGCCTTTTTAGATCCTTGTGTAAAAGATGATATAACATTCTTTACTCTTGATTTAAAGTACAAAGTAGACGAGGGAGCTAGCAAATGCAGCCCATCGGATCCTCAAATTTTCGATCAGGGGACCTGGTCATTTAATCCAGCAAAAACTATTATCACTACTCTCACTTCTACTGGTGGAGACCCAGTAGTATATATAATAGCTGAGTTGTCTGCTTCCACTTTTAAAGGAACCTACAAGATAGTGGAAGATTTTGTAGGATCGGGAACTGCAACCGCCTATACTTTGACCTTTAGTTACACGGCAGTCAAATAATTTATTTTATCGGTTTAGGTTAAGTTTAGCAATGCCCTTTGCGAAGGGCATTGCCTTAAACTGACTTTTACAAGGTATTGAAAAAGCTTCTTCAAGAGATACAAAATTTCTAATGGCCTGAGCCCTTGTTTGGAGTTGTTTTAGTTCTTCGGGTTTCCAACCTGTATAAGATCGGAAAGGTTTTGCTAAATCGTTTGCGAAAGGAAATCAATCAGTAATATTCTTGTGCCGATTAATTTCGGATTTATTTTCCTCACCACTTCGGTTGTTCATTTAAGTGTGATTCCAAAATTTCCATTCTCCAAAAGGGCGAAACCAATTTACATCATAGATAAATTCAGGCTATTGGAAACTAGTTGGTGACTGGATTTCCAAATCTTTACAAATTTTGCGAACTAAGTTGTTTTTTACATCTCGGTGGCGAGGCACCGAAGAAAGCTTTTTGTTTACAATTAATGAAAATGGAGTGATCACCACCCTCTCTTTATTGCTGGCAACCATTTGTTTTTAACTACCTAACAAGGTCAGCGACCTTCATGAAATAAGTTCCAACGATTCCTTGGTTAATTTCTTATTCATAGTGGTGGCATCAGAAATTTCCCTATGAGTATCCAAAACTATATGTAACGCTTCTAGTAAGTTAGATTTTGCTTCTTCTAGGGTTTCTCCTTGAGAATTTACGCCCGGGATTTCCTCAATAAAAGTAATGTAGCCGCCTTCCTGAGCCTCTTCAAAGAGGGCCGTCAAATTCAATTTTGTTTTTATTTTAATTCCGATTAGGTAAG